>CAWIEL010000016.1:0-58531 GCA_963835025.1 uncultured Acidobacteriota bacterium | reverse complement strand
TTCCGACTTACTCTTACGCCGCCGTCCCTCACCCTCTCCTGCTTCACGCCGCTCGCCTTCGTCGCGCCCCGATTCATCCGGACGGGCCTCGTCCCGACGTGGCTCTTCACGCCGCGCCTGCTCCCTCTGCGGCTGCGGACTTTGCGACCCAGGTCCACATGCCGCCAACATCGCCATAAAAAAAATCCCCAACCACCATCCACCTCGCAAAAAATTCCGCCGTATCAAACTAGCCTCCAAAATTTTGCCGCGACTAGCAACGCAGAACATTGCCGTCTTTTCGCGCTTCAAGCCCGCGGTGGTATCATGCCCGCACTTTGCTCAACGAACAAACGCCCCTCACTCCGCCAGCCACCACAACACACGACCTCCGCCGCCAACTCGGCCTGGGCTCCGCCGCTGCCGCCGTCGCCGGAGAAGCTATCGCCGTCGGCATCTTCCTCACTCCCGCTGGCATGGCCAAAGCCCTCGGCTCACCGTTCTGGCTGCTCTTTGTCTGGCTCGCCGTCGGCGCCATGACTCTCAGCGGCGCGCTCTGCTTCGGCGAACTCGCCGGCCGTTTTCCCCGCGCCGGAGGCTCGTACGTCTATCTTCACGAAACCTTCGGTCCCCGCGCCGCCTTCCTCTACGGTTGGATGAGCCTCCTCGTCCTTGACCCCGGCCTAACTGCGGCGCTCGCCACCGGCATCGCCGCTTACGCTTCCTACATCTTTCACTGGTCGCCGCTCACCGTAAAAATCGCCGCTGCGCTCGCCGTAGCAGCAGTCGCCACCCTAAATATTTTCAGCACAAAGCTCAGCGCCGGAATCCTGCGTTGGCTCACCTGGCTAAAATTCGCAGTCCTCGCCACTCTTACCGTGTGGGCTCTCGTCTTTCATCTCGGCTCGTGGTCGAACTTCGTCCCCTTTGTCGCCACTCGCCCCGGAGCTCTCCCGCTCGGGCCCGCACTCGCTACCGCCGTCGTCTCCGCGTTCTTTTCTTTCGGCGGCTGGTGGGACGCCACCAAAATCGCCGGCGAAGTTCGCGACCCCGGACGAACCATGACCCGCGCCTTGGTTCTCGGCGTCCTCGCCGTCACCACCGTTTACGTCGTCATAAGCGCCGTTTTCACTTATCTCGTGCCCATCGAGAAAGTCGGCTCCTCCGCCACCTTCGTCGCCCAAGCCGGCGAAGTCCTCTTCGGCAAACCCGGCGCCATCGTCTTTTCGGCCATCGTGATTCTTTGCGTCGCCGGCAGCCTCGCCGCCTTCATGATTTCCGCACCACGCGTCATGTACGCCATGGCTCGTGACGGTCTCTTCTTCGACGCCGTCTCCCAAACTCATCCGCGCTTCGGCACTCCCGCGCGGGCCGTCGCCATTCAGGCCGCCATTGCCTGCCTGCTCATCGCTCTCGGCACGTTCGATCAGATCGTCGCCTATTTCTTGTTTCCAGTGATATTTTTCCTCGGACTCGCCGTCGCCGCTCTCTTCGTCCTCCGCCGCCGTCCGCAGGAATCCACGAATGTGATTCTCACCCCCGGATATCCCTTCACTCCCATCGCGTTTCTCGCGTTAATTGTCGTGATGCTCGTGCTTCTTACCGTTCACAGCCCGCGCGAAGCGATTCTCGGCTCGCTGGTCGTGATCGCCGGCTGGCCCATGTACGATTGGATCATCCGCAGAAAATCCCGCGCGCGTTTGTAATATCATTAAGATTCACCATGGCGTCCCCAAAGAAGAAACCGAGAAAATCCCGCAAGCCTTCCGCGAAGGCGGCTGCGCCCAAGCCCGCGAGCGTTCTCGGCGAACACTACGCCAACCCTCAACCCACCAAAATCCGCATCACCGAAGACGCCGAAGCCCGCGGCGAAACCGCCGCAGCCTATGATTACTGGCGCGCCGGCTCCGGCCGCACCCAGGTCCCCGGAATCATCAAATGTTTCGGCGCGCGTCCCGATTTCCTGAAGCAAGTAGTCGATTTTTCCAATACCGTTCATTTCTCCCCGGGCCATCTCACCCGCCGCCACAAGGAAATGATCGCCAGCTACGTTTCCTTTCTGAACCGGTGCCCGTATTGACTGGATAGCCATGCTTACTTCCTGCGTGTTCAGGGAGCCGCCGACCAAACTGTAGAAGCCATTCTCGAAGGCAAGCTCGACGAAGCCGGACTCACGCCCGCCGAACGCGCCTTGATGACCTACGTCGAACTCGTCACCAACAACGCCCCGCGCTCCACTCACGCGCAGGTGCAGAAAGTCCGCGACGCCGGCTGGTCCGAAGATCAAATCGCCGAAGCCGTCTACATCACCGCCATGTTCGCGTTTTTTAATCGTGTAGCCGACGCCTTCGGAGTTCCGGCGCAGGATTACCTCAGCAAAGGAAAAATGACTCCGTAGTTTTTGGTGCGAAGAAAAATCAAATTACTTTTCGGGGCTTCGGTTCGCTCTTAACCGACCAGTGCTCGTCCAGCAATGCCTTCCAAAATTCGATAAGGCGCAGCCTCTTGCGCGACCAAGGCCGCTGGAGGAATCAAAAATGTTTGTTCTATCGCGTATTGCCCGGACATCACCGCATGCGCCACGCAATCCGTAAAAACGATCCAGGTCGCCATCGGCGGAAACGCCATCTCCGTCTTCGGTCCCTTCGTTTGATACTGCGTGTTTTCCTTCAGATAATCGTGAAACCGCAGCATGAACATATCGTACGGAGTTCGCCCCGGCGCCGTGATCCCCAGCTTCGCTCCCAGGTTCTGTACCGTCCGCGTCACAAACGAATCGTCTTCCGCGATCCGCTGCAGTCCCGCCGCCTTTGCGTATTTCGTCGCCAACACTGAAAAACCCTCCGACGTGTTCCAGACCCGCGGCCGCGTCGTATTCAAATTGGTGAACACCCGCAAAATCCGCCCGCCCCGCGTCGGACGGCTGGGAAAGGCATCCACATGCAGCAGATCGTTGCGCTTGTGCAGCGGCAAATCCCGCCCTTCTTCTTCGAACGGCCGGAAGCTCGCAAAATCGAGAATCCATTTCTCGCGATAGGGCGCCAGAAAATCTCCCACAAACTCCACCACCCGCGCGCTGTAATTCCTCAAGATCGAATGGAGCCGCGCGATCGTCGCCTCGTCGCCCGAAACGCCGCGCAAGACGTCCTCACCCGGCCGATACGAAACATTTTTATGCATCCGCAGCTCGGTCCACTGCTGATTCCGCAAAAATTCCTGATCTGCCATTGGAAATAGAAACGGAGGTTCGCGGAATTGCAGAATTTGTCCGCGCTCGATCATCTCGCAGTACGCGCGCCCGCGCGCCGCGTGCTGCTCCGCGCCTACCCATCCACCTGGTGATTTGTAGTCTTCAACGATGACGCAGGAAGGATTCGCCATGTGTATTGCCGGACTTCTGTTTCGTTCTCGCTCTTACTTCTTGCTGGCGTCGCCCACTTTATATCCCGGAGGTAGCAGCGTCGTGCTCAAATCGAGCCCCGACAAATCCACGCCCTCCAGATTGGTTTCGCGCAGAATCGTGGTCCGCAAGCCGGCCCCCGCAAAATCAGCACCGCGAATTTCCGCGTTCCGGAAATTAGCCGCGCCAAAATCCGCCCGCCGCAAAATCGCCTGCCGCAGGTCCGCGCGGAAGAGTTCCGCGCCTCCCACCTGTGCTTCGGTCAGATCCGCCCCACTCAAATTTGCTTCGGTCAAATCCGCTTTGCGCAGATCAGCGCCCTTCATCTTGGCCTTGCTCAGGTTCGCCGAAGAAAGCCGCGAATTATAAAGCTTCGCGCCTTCCAGGTTCGCGCCTTGAAAATTCACCAGATCCAGATTCATCCCTTCGAAATTCGCACCCGAAAGGTCCGCACCCGATAGATCCGCGCGCACCCCGGTTTCATCACCACGCACGAACCGGTGGTGGCCCTCGATGATCTCCGATACCTTTCTTCCGTTATGCCGAATTCTTGTAATCGCTCGCAGAACTGCTCCTTTCATCCCACCGCATCACGCTTGGGTTCCCGCAGGCTCTTTCGTTACTGTGGAATTTTACTAGAACCCGCCCTTCTTCACTAGAACACATATACGGGCCGCGCTTCCGCCGCCCGCCGCTGCATCCAACTCCACCATGTTCGTCACCTGTGATAACGTCGCCAAGTGAGTTCGTCTCTACGCTTCCGTGCCTTCCGTTCGATGCGCGCTGCCGGGTTGACCCTCGCCTTGGGACTCTCCGCCGCAGCCCTTCACGCCCAAGAAACCACCGCGCCGCCATCTGAAGAAGTTGTCGCCAATCTTGCTGCCGGCCGCGTCGTGGTCGCCGTAGTCAAAGACGCCATCATTATCGCCACCGTCGAAAATCCTATCGAGACTCAGACCCATCCTCCGGTCCCGGTCCAGTTAAACGGTCTTCGCGCCGGCGTCCTGCTCGGCGCCATCGACTGGTTTTCTCCCAGCTCGCAGGTCGTCTTCGCCCGCCTGGACCACGAACTTCCGTACCTGCATGGCACTCCCGCAGCCGTCGACGATCGCCTCGACCGTCAGCAGCCTATCGATCTCCGCACCTCTGAGGCTACCGACCTCGAAACCGTCGGCCTGGGCCTGTGGAAGCGCCTGAATCAAATCACCGCCGACCTCCACGCCAAAGTCACTCTGCCTGCCCACGAGCCGGTCGTCCAACTCGTCATCGTCGGCTACGTTCGCGATTACGGTCCGGAAGTCTGGCTGCTTTCCCTCGATCTCCGCCAGGAATTGCGCCAGCTTGACTATTACGACACCAGCGTCACCCGTCCCACCTACGTCCAGTTCTGGCCGCCGGAAAAAAACGAACCGCACACCCTTCTCGAATTTCAATATCCGCCCGAAACCAAAGCGCCCACTCTCCTCGACCTGATGAAAGGGAATGATCCGCGCATCGAAAAAATCTGCTCGGCTGATCCTAAAATGCGCGCCGTCGCAACCCTGTTCGTGCAGGGCGATTACAAGAAAATCCTCGCCGCCGACGCGCTCCAATTCCTGCGCGCCGCACTCAACGCCACCACCGACCCGAAAGTCAGGCAGACCTTGGCCGTTATCCGCGCCGAAACTGGTTTTGAATGGATTCTGAAACCGCCGGCCGAACCGAAGTACGTTCCCACTCCGCAGCAAGCAGAAGAAGAGAAGAATCGCCCGCCCGATCGCCCGTCGCTTCTCGGGCCGAATTAATAACCTTATTTCGCAGGCAAAAACGAAGAATAAATAGTAAGCGGCTTACTATTACTATTTTCGCGCCGCCAACTGCTCCTGCAACCGCGCGTTCTTTTCCTCTACGCCTCGCGCCAGTTCCGCTTTGTGTTCCACCAGCTTCTGCGCGATTTTTTCATCCGACAGCCCCAGGATCTCCGCCGCGAAGATCGCCGCATTCATAGCGCCCGCTTTGTCGATCGCCATCGTCGCCACCGGAATTCCTCCCGGCATCTGCACCGTCGAGAGCAGCGCGTCTAAACCGTTCAACGAACTGGTCCCCATCGGAACGCCGATCACCGGCAGCGTCGTGTTCGCCGCGATCACTCCGGCCAGATGCGCCGCCGCTCCCGCCGCCGCGATCAGAATTTTCAATCCTCGTTTCTTCGCCGTCGTCGCGTATTCGTGCGCCAGCGCCGGTGTCCGGTGCGCCGACATCACATTCATTTCAAAATCGATTCCAAATTTATCCAACACCTTTCCCGCTTCGCTCATCATCGGCAAATCCGAATCCGACCCCATCAGAATTCCCACCAGCGCCTGCTTTCCGTTTCGCGACGTCACCATGCTCTCCTTAATTAACGCGTTATCGTTGATTTGTTACGCCAAAATTATGAACCAAAATCCTCTATGCTTCCGCTGGGACGTCCGACATCACTTCCACCCGATCGCCCTGGCGAATCATCCCGGCCTCAACCACCTTGCACAACCAGCCGCGCTGGCCCCGCAATTCTTCCTGCAAGCCCATCCTGATTTCATCCATCCGCGGGCACGGGTCGCACGGCGTCGTGATCTCCATTAAGCTCTCGCCCACCCGTAACATCTGCCCGACGCCCAGCTTCTGAAAATCCATCCCGGTCACCGTCAGGTTCTCTTTGATCTCACCCGGCGCCAGACCAAACTTATCCAGCGTCTCCCGGTCCATCAACAAGACCTGCCGTTTGCTCTTTGGCCGGCCATGAATGCATCCCTTAAATCCTTTATCCGCAATTGCTTCCACTTCCGCCACTTCTCGCATCGGGAAGCGGTGAACCAGGCAAGTAAAGATATGTTGTACTTCACCCATTCGCCCTCTCCGCCGTAAAAGTCCGCTCTCGATCCCCCACCGATTCAACCCGCCCGATATCCTTCCGGTAATGCGCGCCCTCAATCCGAATCTTCGCCGCGGCCTCGTAAGCCCGCGCTGTAGCCTGCTCCAAATTCTCCCCGCGCGCCGCGACCCCTAGGATGCGCCCACCCGCCGTCCGGTACTCTCCATCCACCAACTTTGTTCCACTGTGGAACACGACCGCCCCAGGCACTTTGCCCGCTTCCTCAAGTCCGCCAATCGCTCTACCCACCGCTGGATTCGCCGGGTAACCCTCCGAAGCAATCACCACGCAGGCACTGGCTCCCGCCGACCATCGAGCCTGCGAAATATCCAATTTTCCCTGCGCCGCACCCATGCAAGCCTGCGCAAAGTCAAAATCCGCCCGCAGCAAGATCGACTGCGTCTCCGGATCTCCCAAGCGGCAGTTGTATTCTAAAACTTTCGCCCCGTCCTTCGTAAGCATCAAGCCAAAAAAAATAAATCCGCGGTAGGGACTTTGCTCGCGCCGTAATCCAGCCAGAGTGGGCCGCACAATCTTCGACTTGATTTCTTCTTCCAGCTCCCGCGGTAAAATTTCATCCGTCGAATACGTTCCCATTCCGCCGGTGTTCGGCCCGCGGTCTCCGTCATAAGCCCGCTTGTGATCCCGCGTTGGAGCCATCGCAATAAAATTCTCGCCGTCGGTCAGTATGATGTACGAAAGCTCGCGCCCTTCCAGCCCTTCTTCGTACAACACTCGCTTCCCTGCATCTCCAAATTCACCGCCCGCAAATAATCGCTTCACAAACTCCGCCGCTTCCTCCGCCGACGAAGTCACCAGCACGCCTTTTCCCGCGCACAATCCATCCGCTTTGATCACCAGCGGCCATTTCACTTTTTTCAATGCTTCGTGCGCCGCGCGCTCATCCTCAAATGTTCCATACGTTGCCGCTGTGGGAATTCCGTGCCGCTGCATGAATTCCTTCGAATAAATTTTGCTGCCTTCCAGCTCTGCGGCCTTTTTCACCGGGCCCAAAATCGTTAAGCCCCGCCGCGCGAATTCGTCGCTCACTCCATTTACCAACGGCAACTCGGGCCCCACGATCGTCAAATCCGCGCCCAATTTTTCCGCCAGATCCGCCGCGGCTTTCGCGTCGCCCACATTCAACGCCACGCATTCCGCATCGCGCGCGATTCCGCCGTTTCCCGGAGCGCACCAGATTTTTTCTACCGCCGCGGACTGCGCACATTTCCAGGCGATCGCATGCTCGCGTCCACCGCTGCCTAATATTAGGATTTTCATCTCGCTTTTTATCCGCAAGAACCATACGGCGGCTGAATTCGACTGTCAACTCTCCGCGTCTCCGCACTCTTGCTCTCGCCGCTCAAAAATGTTCTGATTATTTTTCATGCCCTGGGATTTCGCACTCATTTTGATTTTTCTCGGCGTCGCCGTTCCGCTTCTCGGCCGTCGCCGGGTGCGCCAGTTGCTGCAAATTCCGGCCACGACCAAAGAAGATCGCCTCCGCCTCTACGCCTCTACGATGGCTTTCCAGTGGATCGCGTCCGTCGTGATTTTCTGGCGCGCCTCAGCCCGCGGCATCACCACCGCGCAGCTCAGCCTGGGCTTTCCGCGTCCGTTCCTGACCATTGCGATTACAGCTTTCCTTGTCGGCCTGATTTTCCTGAACCAGCTGATCGGCCTTCGCCGCCTGTCCTCGCCGGCCGCCAATCAAGGCGCCGTTCCCCAACTCGCACGCAAGCTTTTTCCCCAAGATGAAGTCGAGCGTTTAGCCTTTTTCGCCTTGGTCGTCACCGTAGCCGTCTGCGAAGAATTCATCTACCGCGGATTCATCCAGCATCTCTTCGTCGCCGCTGGCCGCTCTGCTTTGGTGACCGTCCTCGGCTCCTCCGCTTTTTTCGCTCTCGCTCACCTTTATCAGGGCCGTCGCGGCGTGATTTCCACCTTTGTGATCGGCCTCCTCTTTTCCATCGCTACCGCGTGGTGCAGGAGCCTCTTACCCGCGATCGTCGCCCACTTCGTCGCTGATTTCACCGCCGGCATGCTGGCTCCCAGATATCTAAAGCGCGCCCAGTCCGATTCGTTCGGTGCCCAAGGAGCCGCTCGGCAACACCGCCAATTTGAAATCCATCTTTATACTATGTACATAGTATGAAATCGACCGCGCTCACCGACCACGTCATCGCTCAGGCTTTGGAGGTCTATGGCTTCACTCCCGCTCCGGCGTTCTGCGATTCACTCCGGCTTTACGTCGACCTGCTTCTCCGGTGGAATCAGAAGATTGCCTTGACCACCATCGTCGATCCGCTGGAGATCCTCCGCCGCCATTTTGGTGAAAGTCTCTTCGCCATCGCCGCAGTTCCCATACGGCTTGGTCGGCTCGCCGACGTTGGCACTGGCGCCGGCTTCCCAGCCATACCGATCAGTATGGCGATTCCGGATTTAGCCTGCACTTTGATCGAAAGCAATCAGAAAAAGGCAACATTCCTCGCCGAAGTGGCTCGTACTCTCGGGCTCCGCCACGTCGAGATCTTCCGCGGCCGAATGGAAGATTTTTCGACGACCTCCGTGCCCTTCGATTTCGTTGTGTCCAGAGCCCTGGGCATCCACGATCAATTTCTAAGCTGGTCCGCCCAGCGACTCTCATCCAACGGCAGCGTAATTTTCTGGATTGGAGAGCAAGATGCCCGGAAAATATCGCTGAATTCCACGTTTTCGTGGCGCCCCCTAGCAAAGATTACAGATTCAGATCATCGAGCGTTGTTGATCGGATCCCCGCAAGCCTGAATAAGAGAGAACTAACTGTTCCACGTGAAACATCCTCAAGATTACGCTCAGGATCGTTCCACGTGGAACGCGGAATGCTCCGTTCCACGTGAAACATCATAAAATCCACAGAATTCTTGATTGTTCCACGTGAAACACCTTGCATCTGTTTTCGCTTCGCTATAACTTGCTCATGCATTCGGGGGTTTCGTGGCTCGCGTTATCGCAATCGCTAACCAAAAAGGCGGAGTAGGCAAAACCACCACCGCCGTCAACCTTGGCGCCTCACTGGCCGCCTCAGAACAACGCACTCTCATCATTGACTGCGATCCGCAGGGAAACACCACCAGCGCCTTAGGCTTCCCCAAAGATCCTGCCCGCCGCACCCTCTATCAATCACTAATCCTCGATGAGCCCATCGAACGCATCATTCTCGACGCCCAAGTCGAGGGCCTCGATCTAATCCCGTCCGACAAGAATCTCGTCGGCGCAGCCATCGAACTGGTTCCGGTAGAAAACAGGGAGTACAAGCTCAAATCGGTTATTTCCGGAGTCCTGGCCAAGTACAATTACGTCCTGATCGATTGCGCCCCGTCTCTCGATCTCCTTACCGTCAACGCGCTCGCCGCCAGCGATTCCGTCCTGGTGCCGATTCAGTGTGAATACCTGGCCCTCGAGGGCGTCTCCGAACTTCTAGATACCCTCATGCGCCTGCGCCGCACGATCAACCCGTCTCTCGCCATCGAAGGCATCCTGCTCACGATGTACGATGATCGCACCACGCTTTCAAAACAGGTCGCCGCCGATCTCCGCAGTTTTTTCGGGGCCCAAGTCTTCGAAACCGTAATTCCTCGTAACGTCCGCCTGGCCGAAGCTCCCAGCCACGGCATGCCCGTCATGTTCTACGACATACATAGTAAAGGTGCGGAAAGCTATATACAACTAGCTAAAGAGGTTATCGAGAATGCCCAGAAACGCATTAGGCAGGGGATTGGGAGCACTGATTCGCGAACCGGAAACGACACAGCCGTCGCAGCCGCTGCAGCCGGCGCCGATAGCGGCGGCTTACCCCCTGGGGTCACCGGCGGCGGCAGCGGTAGCGCCGGCCCTCAGTGAGGGCTTTCTCCACGTCGATATCGATCTGATCGATCCGAGCCCGTATCAGCCCCGCACCCGCTTCCGCGAGGAGGCGCTCGACGAACTATCGCGGTCCATTCAATCGAGCGGCATCGTTCAGCCTCTCGTCGTTCGCCGTGTTAACAGCCGCTACCAACTGATCGCCGGCGAACGCCGCTGGCGTGCAGCTCAGCGTGCGCAGATGCATAGCGTGCCCGTTGTTCTGCGCGACGTACCCGAAGATCTTGCTTTAGAAATGACGCTGGTCGAAAATCTCCAGCGAGAAGATCTGAATCCCATTGAGCAGGCCCACGCTTTCCAGCGACTCATCGACGAATTCCAGCTCACCCAGGAACAAGTCGCCGAGCGCACCGGCAAAGATCGCACCACCATCGCCAACTCCGTCCGCCTGCTGAAACTCGAAAATCCGATCCAAGAGCTGCTTGAGGAAGGCCGCCTCACCGCCGGCCACGCCCGCGCGCTCCTTGCCGTCGATGATTCAAACACTCGCCTCGGACTCGCCCGCCGTATCGCGAAAGGCGGAATGACCGTACGTCAAGTTGAACGCTTCGCCTCACGCGGAACGCGCGCCCGTACGGGGGCGTATGCTTCTTTCACGCCCGACCCAAACACCAAGGCCGCCCTCGAAGAGCTTCAGCGCGAATATGGAACGCGCATCGCCCTTAACCCGAAGCATTCAGGGAAGCCCGGCCAGTTGATCTTTGAGTACTACGACGATAGTGACCTGACTCGCCTCTACGACCATCTCATGCGAAAATAGTTGTTCGCATCGCAGCGTCTCATTCCATCAGAACTTGGGAGATTTTAGCAAATGGCTTTGGGGTGGTTTGACCGTAAACGCCAGGATTCCGGCGAATGGACCGGCTTTCTCGAGCACGGCGTTAAGCTCGAAGGCCGACTCGAATCGACTGGCACCTTCCGCATCGACTGCGCCAGCAAAGGTACCCTCGTCTCTGACCAAACTCTAATCCTTGGCGAGAACGCCGTCGTCGAAGGTGAAATCGAAGGGAACTACATCATCATCGCCGGGCGCTTCGAAGGCATCGTCCGCGCCAAAGGAAAACTCGAGCTCCAGCCCACCGCCATCGTCGTCGGAGAAATTCACACGTCCTGCCTAGTGATGGAGCCCGGCGCCCTCTTTGACGGTCGCTGCCACATGCTCACTATCCCGCAGGCGGCCAGCCCCATCGTGATTCCAATTCGTTCCGCAGCCGCTCGCGCCTAGCACCACGGGATTTCGTTCGCGCCGCTGCCCCCGTTGCGCCACAGATTTCGCCTAGCGCGCCGACGTCAACGAAACGTTCCGGTAATCATGTACACTTTCCGTTCGTAATTATTCTCATGGATACGATCACTCATGGCATCGCCGGCGCGCTCATCGGCAAAGGCTTCTTCTCCCGCAAGGCCGCTCGCGTCGCGATTTTCTCCGCCACCGTTGGCGCCATGTTTCCCGATACCGACGTCGTCGCCGAAGCCTTCACCCGAGACCCGCTGGCCATCGTCAAATATCACCGCGTCATCACTCACTCGTTTTTCATGCTCCCGTTTTTCGCCGCTGCGCTGGCTTGGCTCACCCTAATCGGGGCCCGCTTCCTGAAAGATCGCTACGCGCAGTTCAAAGATCTCGAATCGCCTTCCTGGGCCATGCTGACTCTGATTTACGCCATCGGCATCGCCAGCCACATCATCCTCGACGGCATGACCTCCTTTGGCACCCAGATGTGGTATCCGTTCTCCCGCCAGCGTGTGGCCTGGGATCTGCTCTTCATCATCGATTTTTGTTTCACAGCACTCGTGCTGCTCCCTCAAATCGTCGCCTGGATTTATTCCCGTCGTGATAAAGCCGCCAGCCGCGCCGTAGTGCTCTGGCTCGTCTTCTCCCTGGCCGCAATAGCGGCCTGGAAGATCGCCGACGCCGCCGGCTTCCCATTCCACCGTTGGATCGCCGCACTGGCCAGCATCCTCATAGCCCTGCTCTTTTTTGTGCCGCTCTTCCGCGGCGCCGGATTCAGCATCTCGCGCCCGGCCTGGTGCCGCGCCGGCACCCACCTCACTCTCGCGTATCTAGTCGCCTGCGGCGTCGCGCATCACCTTGCGCTGGCCAAAGCGCAAACCTACGCCGCGGCGCACAACCTCACTGTCGAACGCCTCGCCGCACTTCCGCTTCCGCCATCGTTACTGGATTGGGGAGATGTGATTCGCGCCCAGGACGGCGTGTACCAGGCCCGCTTCGATCTTCGCTCGGCCGCGCCAACGCCTGACTTTTGGTTCCGCGCCGATTCGCCGCCGGACGCATTCATCGCACGCGCTTGGCAACTTCCTGAAGTCCGCGTCTACTGGAATTTCGCTCGCTTCCCGGTCATTCGTTCGTTCGCGGAGCAGGGCCAGCACTTCGTCGATTTCGATGAGAATCGTTTCGTCACTAGACGCACCCACGGCCCCGCGCCCTTTTCTTATCGCGTCATCTTCAATGCCGAAGGCGTTCCAATCGAAGAAGGCTGGCAAGCCGATAGCGTAGACGTCCGCCGTATGCAAAAAATTCTGCCGGCTCCCTTGGGGAACTCACGATGAAAGTCCTGATCTTCAGCGATACCCACGGTGACCTGCGTTCTCTCGAACGCATCCTCGCCCAACCGGCCGACGTCTACATCGCCGCCGGCGATCTTTCCAATTTCAGCAAAGGTCTCGACCGCTGCGGCGAAATCCTGAAGCCGCTCGGCGAACGCCTCTGGGTCCTACCAGGTAATCATGAAACCCACGACCAGACCCGCGAGTTCTGCAAAAAATTCGGCTTCGTCGATTTTCATCGCCAGCAGCGTAAAATCGGCAATACCAACTGGGCTGGCCTGGGCTACAGCAACATCACTCCGTTCAAGACTCCCGGCGAATATTCCGAACCCGAAATTGCTGCCGCTCTCTCTACCTTCGACGGCGTCCCGCACCTGCACCTCGTCGTGCATTTTCCGCCTAAGGACACCAAACTCGACGAATACGCCCCGGGCCAACACGCCGGCAGCCCCACACTGCGCACCTGGGTCGAACGCGAAAAGCCCATCGCTCTGTATTGCGGACACATTCACGAAACCGCCGGCATGAACGACAAGCTAGGCGTGACGCGCTGCTTCAATGTGGGCAAAGCGGGCTACATTCAGGAAATTCCGGATTAACGCTGAAAGAAAAAGGGAAATGAACCAACTGAAGTAAAACTGAAGAAGCCGCCGAATACTTGGCGGCCTAAATACGGAAATACGCCAGCAACGCCATCGCTACAATCCAAAAAGAACACAGTCCTACTTTCTACCCGTTGGCCCCGCCGGATAAATCACCAACTGCCTTCGATCGCCAGCCCCTTCACTCACCGTGCGCACGCCCTGCGCCCCAGTCAGTTCCAGGTGAATCAATCTCCGCTCTCGCGGAGACATAGGATTAAATCGAAACGGCTGCCCCGTTTCTCGCACGCGCTGCGCCGCCACCCGCGCCGAAAGCTTCAGCTCATCGATTCGCTGCGAACGATACTCTGCGCAATCAAATCGCACCCGGTCATGCAGCCGCGGATCCAGACGCAGCCAGCGATGTCCCACATGCTCCAGCGCCAACAGCAACTCCGCTTCGTGCTCCAGCAGCAGCTCCTGATCTTCCCCGGTGAACGCCACCACGATGTCCGTCTCATCCGCGCCGCCACCGAGCGTCGCCGGAGTCGTAATCTCATACCCAATTGCCAGGCCCATCTCGGCAATCGCCAAATCCAAAAATCGTTTCAGCTCGGCCTGCGCATTCTCGCGGTCCAGCCGCGCTTCCGGCTGCGACTGCGGCGCAGTAAAAGGACGCCGGCCCGCTGGGCGCCGGTCGTTCCCACGCTCATTCCCGCGTTCGTTGCCACGTTCGTTCCCGATCTCGTTGCCTCGGTTGTCGTCAAACGTCTCGTTGGTCATCAGGTCGTCGCCGGCTTTTTGAATTTACTCCGCGATGGCAGCGGTTCCGTCTTGTTCAAGTAATATTGCTGGCCCACTCCCACCAGGTTGCTGGTAAACATATACAAATTCAATCCGCTCGACAGCCGAAAAAAAATAAATCCCATGAACAGCGGCATCAGCCCCATCATTTTCTGCTGCGCCGGGTCCACCGTAGTCTGCGGAGTCATTTTCGTCATCAGCCACATCATGATGGTCATGCCGATGGGCAGAATATAATACGGGTCCATCGCCGATAGGTCATGAATCCATCCCATCCATGGCGCATGACGCAACTCGATCGCCCCATTCAGCACCCGCCACAGCGCCCACCAGATCGGCATCTGGAAGAGCATCGGCAGGCAACTGCCCATCGGATTGATTCCTTCGCGCCCGTACACCGCCATGACTTCTTCGTTCATTTTTTTCTTGCGTGGATCGCTCATCGAATATTTCTTGTAGCGATCCTGAATCTGCCGGATTTCCGGCGCCACTTTCTGCATCTTCTGCATCGAACGCCAGCTCTTCATCTTCAGCGGGAACATCGCGATGTTGATCACCAGCGTCATCAGCACGATGCACCAGCCCCAGTTCGGCACCTTGCTGTGCAGTGTCTGCAGCACCCACAACAGCGGCTTGGCCACCGGCCCCATCCACCCGAAATTCACCAACTCGGATAGCGAAGGCTTCAACGCCTCCAGTTGCCCCAGGTCTTTCGGCCCCACGTACATCCGCAACTTCACCGGACCCGCCGTCGAAGATCCCGCCGCCATCTGCGCTTCCGGATCTCCCGAATGATCCTGCGTCCAATGCCAAAGCGACATGTCCGTGCCGTCCGGCAAAAACGCCGCCGTGAAAAATTGATCTTCAATTCCCGCGTATTCGAGCGGCCCATACTGCACCGCCGGCTGCGCCTGATTTCCGGAAACGCCCAGCTTCTTGTACTGCAGCAGATTTAATTTCCCGGCTGCGTTGTAATACACCGTCACCAGCGTCGCCGCTTTATAAACCGCCTTGTCGCCGAATCCGCCGCGCCACGCAATCGCCACCGGCAACGGCTTGCCGTCCAGCGCCGCCGCCACTTCCACGTTGATCTCGTAATTCAGATCGAATTTTATTTTCTTGGTGACGTCCAGATGCCCGTCGCTCCAATGCATGTCAACTTCCGTCGGAGCATCCGCGGTGTGGTTGGCCGCCGAAGTCATCGCTCCTGCCGCAGCATTTGCCGCCGGAATCGGCTTTAGTTTTTCCGTCGCTTTCAGCGTCTTCGCATCCACCGCCGTCGACGCCGCGTGCATTTCAATTTCATACAAACCGGTATTCGCGCTGGCTTCCAGCGTGGGCTCCGCCATCACCACCGAAAACGGCCAGCCCAGTTGCTGCGCCACGCTGTCGTTCACCAGATCCAGCGGCTGCGGCGGCGTCTGGTCGTTCATGTAACGATTCAACTTCCAGGTCTTGACCACTCCGCCGCGGTTCGAAATTTCCACCGTGTAGAGCGGGCTGGACACCACAAACGTTTTCTCTTCGCTGGCCTGCACCACGCCCGGATTCGCCGCCGCCGGAGCCGGGCTCATCGCCGCGCCCGTGCCCGCCGTAGACGCCCCAGCAGAATTTCCTGCCGCGCCATTCACTCCCGGTTGTGCCGTCTGTGCGCTCTTCGCCTGCGGAACCGGCACCGCCGCCGGCTTATATAATTTCCCGAACGCAAATAAAATGATCAGCGCGAGAATGACAAAAATAATTCCGCGCACCTGGTCCGACATTTCTTTCACTGCGCCAACTCCTTGTTCACGCCCACGCTACGCAACCACTCCGCATCGGAATAATCGTGCCGCTCCCGGCACGCCGCCACCAATCCCGACCCTGTCTCTTCGTATCCCAATCGTGAATCCGGCACTGGATCGAATCCGCCTTTCGTAAACGGCCGGCAACGCCCCAATCGTTTCAACGCCAGCCAGCTTCCGCGTTTCGCCCCATGCAGAGCGATCGCTTCCTGCGCGTATTGCGAACACGATGGATAAAACTTGCAGGCCCCGCCCAGGAACGGCGAAAGAAAGATCCGGTACAGCTGCACCAGCGCCAGCAGCAACCACTGTCCTGCCGCGCTCAGCGCACTGTGTGAAACTTTTGCGTCACCGCCGCGCGAACTCCGCCGCAATTCACCCGCAAAATTTTCCGGCGATGATTCAGCAGGAAGCACGCTTACTCCGTCGATTCCATGGGAGCTTTCTTTGCAGTTGCACTCACGGTCAAGCTAGCAGCGCTCGGCGCGGGCTTTGGCAGGCCCGTCAGCAACTTGATCATTTCCTGCGCCAACCCCGCAAATTCCGCGGTGGCCACCGTCGTCCGCGGATGCACCACGATGTCCCATCCCGCCGCGATCTCCCGTCGGTGCAGTCTGAATATTTCCCGCAGCCGGCGCCGGATGCGGTTTCGTTTCACCGCGTTCCCCAGCGCTTTTTTGATGCTCCACCCGAACCGGCTCACCGCCAGCCCGTTGGGTCGCACAAATAGCGTGAATTCGCGGCTGCTCCGGCGGCGACCTTCACGATACACCGCGTCGTATTCGGCGCGCCGCACCAGTCGAGTTTCGCGAGGTAGGTCGAGCCGCAGGGGATCAGACGCGCGTGAGGGCGTGGCGCCCTTTCTTGCGGCGTGTGGCAAGGACTTTCCGTCCACCCTGGGTCTTCATGCGTTTGCGGAATCCGTGTTTCTTGTGGCGGCGCCGCACGTGCGGCTGATAAGTGCGTTTCGGCAACGAAAATCTCCCTTAATTTTTTCTGCCCGCCCTCCCACCCGTCCGCTCCGCGTCCGTGGGACTCACTCAGCAAGCAATCTCTATCGGCTCTGGCCCGCTCGCGCAATACGACCCCGCAAGCACCCGCACGAAACAAGTAGTTTAGACGACCATTGCCACCACGGTCAAGGAATCGCGCACCCAAGCGCGCCGCCTGATGTGACCCGACGACGTCCGTGTTTCGTAAATCAAATGAAATAGAAGTCGGTTAGAGTAGGCCAGAATCGTCCGAAGTGGAACGAACTTGCCTGAAGTGGTCGAGAGTGGACCAAAGGAGAATCCCGTGGTGGACGCCAAAACCCAACTAACAACCATCGGCCAAACAGTTCCAGAACTCCCCGTAGCCGACGTCGAACGCGCCCAACACTATTACCGCGACCGCTTGGGCTTCCAGGTCGCCTGGCTAGAACCCAACAAAGAAATCGGCGCCGTCACCCGCGGCGGCACCACCACATCTTCTTCCGCAAGCGCCAACCTCCCTTCGAGCCCGCTATCCACTGGGTCTTCGCCGACGATATCGACGCCACATTTCGGGAAATGAAATCCTTAGGCGATAATATCGTGGAACCGTTAGAGAAAAAACCTTGGGGCCTCCGCCAGTTCACCATAAAAGACCTCGACGGCAACATTTTCTACTTCCACCACGACTAAACCGCACTCAACCAGGCGTCACTCGTACCGCAACGCCACCATCGGATCAACCCGCATGGCCCTTCGCGCTGGGATATAGCTAGCCACCAAAACCACAATCATCAAAACCCCAGCCCCACCCAAAAACGTAACCGGATCCGTAGCCTGCACCCCAAACAATTGGCTCCGCATCACCCCCGCCAACAAAAGCGCCCCGCCTGCTCCAATTCCCAATCCCACCAACGCCAACATCACTCCATGCCGCACCACCAACATCATCACGTCCATCCGGCTAGCGCCCAACGCCATCCGAATCCCCACCTCATTCGTCCGCCGCGAAACCGAATAACTCGTCACGCTATAAATTCCCACCACCGCTAACAGCAACGCCAACCCCGCAAACGCCCCGAGCAGCAACATCGTGAATCGCTCCCCCGACAGCGACTCCGCAATCAACTCGTCCATCGTCCGCGCGTTCTGCACCGGAATTTCCGGATCGATTTCATGAATCGCCATCGCCGCAGTCGAAGCCATGGTAGCCGGCGGCTGACCAGTCCGGATCGCCAGCTTCATCCCAAACGATCGAAACGCCTCGCCTCGTGGAACGGTAAACTGCGCCGCCGGCAAATAAAGCGCCGGTTTGCGCTGGGTCTCATTCACCGCGCTCAGCTTCACATCGCCCACCACACCCACCACCACCCGCGGATGCTCCGGAAAAAAATAAAACATCAAACGTTTCCCAACCGCATCCCCGTTCGGCCAGAACTGCTTCGCCATCGACTCGCTGATCAGCACCGCGTCCGGTCGTCCGGCCACGTCCGTGTAATCAATGTCCCGCCCCTCCCGCAGCGGCAAATGCATCGCGCTCAAATAGCCCGGGCTGATCACCCGCACATCCGCTTCCGGCATATCCGCCATCGGCACGGCGGGCCCGCCCTCCGCCGCAACGGGCTGTATCGATCCATCGACCGACAGCGGCAAACTGTCGATCAGCCCCGCCGCCTGTACTCCCGGCAAAATTCGCACGCGATCCAGCACGCGCCGGTAGTATCCAATCTGCTGCTGCATGTCCGTGAATTTGTTGTTCGGCACCGTGATATCCAACGTCACCACGTGAGCCGCCTCGAATCCCGGATTCACTTGGTGCAACATCCACAAACTCCGAATCAGCAGCCCCGCGCCAATCAGCAGCATCAAGGAAAGCGCCACTTCCGAAATCACCAGCAAATCTCGCGTCCTGCTTCCTCCCGAATCGGAGGTCGCGCGCCCAAGCCCCTGCTTCAGCGCCTCGTTCACGTCCGCTTTCGCCGCTCGTAACGCCGGCAGCAATCCCGCCGCAAATCCTGCCGCCAGTGCAACCACGGCCGTGAACCCCAGCACCCAGCCGTCCAACCCAATTTCCGAAGCGCGCGGCAATCGCTGCGCCAAAAATTTCACAATCAGAATCACGCCGTAGTGCGCGAAGACAAGCCCCACCGCCCCGCCCGCAAATGCCAGCAGCAACGTCTCCGCCAACGCTTGCTGCAACAATCGCCCGCGCGATGCGCCCAAGGCCACTCGCACCGCCTGCTCCTTCCGCCGCGTCAGCGCCTTCACCAAAACCAGATTCGCCACGTTCGCGCACGCGATCAGCAGCACCAGCACCACCGCGCCCAGCAAAATCAGCAACGCCGGCCGGACGTCTCCCACCAGATCCTCGCGCATCGGGACCACCGTCCCGCCCCATCCTTTATCCATCGCGGGATACTGCTCGGCCAGCCGGTTCGAAATCCCTTCCAATTCGCTCTGCGCCCGCTTCACCGGAACGCCCGGTTTCAAACGCGCGCTCACCGCGTAGTTGTGATTGTCCCGCGTGGCCCGTTCCTGGTCGGTCCACGCCAACGGCTTCCACATCTGCGCCTGCGTACTCGGATCCCCGGTAATCGGAAAGTTAAATTCCGGTCCCATCACTCCAATCACCGTGTATGCCTGCGAATTCAGGGTGATCGTCTTCCCCACCATCCCCGGATTCGCGCCGAAGCGGCTCCGCCAAATTCCGTTGCTCAATACCACCACGTGTTCGCGCCCCGGCTCATTTTCGCCGCTCACAAACCCTCGGCCCAAAATTGGCTGCGCGCGCAATAACGAAAACATGCCCTCTGTCACCGCGATCATTCGAATCGTCTCTGGATTTCCATCGCCAGTGAGCGTGTAAGCCCCGCGTCCCCACGCCGCCATTCCCTCGAACGATTGCGCCTGCGCCCGCCAATCCAGAAAATTCGCCGGAGACACCGGAAATTTCGTCACTCCGGGAAAGCTCGTTTGCGGCGGCACGTGCCACAGGTCCACCAAACGTTCTGGCTGGTCGTACGGCAGCGGCCGCAGCAACACCGCATTCACCACGCTAAATATCGCCGTGTTCGCCCCAATTCCCAGTCCCAATACCAGCACCGCCACCAACGTGAATCCCGGCGCGCGCATCATGGTCCGCGCCCCATAACGTAAATCCTGAATCAAATTGTCCAGAAAGCTCGCCCCGCGCGCTTCCAAACATTCCTCTTTCGTTTTTTCCATCCCGCCGAATTCCAGCCGCGACCGCCGAAGTGCTTCCGCTCGCGCCACTCCGTTTCGTTCCAATTCCTCCGCGAATGTCGCTACATGAAACTCCAGTTCGGTCTCCATGTCGCTCTGCACCCGCGCCCGCCCGAAAATTCCCCGAAACCATGAACGCAACTGATCCGCGAATCTCATGCTTCCTCCGGCTCAGTCCTCAGAATTCCCGCAATCAATTCCGTCATCCGGTTCCACTTTTCCGCTTCCGCCGCAAGCCGCCGCTTCCCCGCTGCCGTCAGCCGGTAATATTTCGCCTTCCGCTTATTTTCCGATTCGCCCCACTCGCTCGTAATCCACCCCTGATGCTCCAACCGGTACAAGGCCGGATACAGCGACCCCTGTTGAATTTCCAACCGGTCTTTCGAAATCTGCCCAATGCGCAACAAAATCCCGTAGCCATGCAAAGGCCCCAACGAAACCGCCTTCAAAATCAACATGTCCAGCGTGCCTTGCAGCAAATCCATCTGCTTCGCCATCGACTCTCCTCGTCCATCTAGGGGAATGTACACTTTCTCTCCTCGACCGTCAAGGAGAGCGCCTTTCAAAATCGATTCGCTTCTCCTGGCCGCCCAGTCCTTGCGCTCAAACCTTCCTCGGCCGTCATCCAGAGGTGCGCCTTTTCGCGACCAAGGATCATTCTTACCCACGCCAACGAAACGAAGCTGCGCCCCGTTAACCTGGCCCGCAACTCCTCATACTTTCCCTCGCGTCCCCGGCCAACTCTGTTGCAAACTATCCACCCACCCTCATCACGCGCCGTATCCCTTTCGCGACGCGCAACACTACGAACCCTCCGCGACGCTCTCGCCAAGGGTAGGATTCCCAAATGGCCACGGCTGCAAAACAATGGGTAGGCCAGCTCGTCGACGGAAAATTCCGTCTCGGCGACTTCGTCGGCGCCAATGACCGTAGCGCCGTTTTCCTGACTGATTACGAAGCTCCCGGCGTGCGCAAAGCCGCCATCAAACTCGTCGCCGCCGATGCTCCCGAAGCCTCCGGGCTGCTCGGACGCTGGCGCCACGCCGCCGAACTTTCCCATCCGCATCTCATTCGCATTCTCGCCAATGGCTCCTGCGAATTTAATTCTTCGCCCATCCTTTACGTCGTCATGGAATACGCCGACGAAAATCTTTCCACCGTTCTCGCTCGCCGCCCGCTCGGCCCCGCCGAAGCGCGCAGCATTCTCAATCCGGTTGTCGATGCACTCTCCTACATCCACGCCAAAGGATTCGTCCACACCCGCATCAAGCCCAGCAACATCCTGGCCGAAGAAGATCTCCTGAAAATTTCGAGCGACGGCCTCTGCCGCATCGGCGAATCCCGCGGCGCCCTCGGCCAGCCCGGCGCGTACGATCCCCCCGAAGCGGCCGGCGGCAGAATTTCTCCCGCCGGTGACGTCTGGTCCCTCGGCATGACTCTCTGCGAATCGCTCACCCAGCGCCTCGCTTCCTGGGAACGCACCAACCAGCACGAGCCCGCCATACCTTCCGGCGTTCCGCCCGAATTTGCGGACATTGCACGCCACTGCCTTCGCCGCGATCCGCAACTTCGCTGGAGCGTCGCCGACATCGCTGCGCGCCTCCACCCCAACGCACCGCCTGTGCCCAAAACAATTCTGCCGAATCCGCCGTCCAACTTGGAAGCGCGCCGCTACGTCGTCCCCGCGCTCATCGCATTTTTTCTAGTAGCCGTCACCTTCGTCTGCGTCCACATCTACAACCGTCGCGCCCATCCTCATCCGCGCAGACTCACGCGGCGCTAGAACGTCCGGCGCTCGCACCAGACACCATGCCGCCGCCCATCAAACCAAATTCCACCCCAACAAAAAAATCCGCCGCGCCAACTCCGGCACCGAAACCAGTTCCGGCCGCAACGCCGAATCCGCCGGCAGAAAATTCAAAATCGCCGACCGTCACTACGCCGGTGCCGTCTGCGGCAAAATCGACACCGGTTCCCGCCGCAGCTTCAATTCCCGCGACAGCTTCATCTCCCACCAGTTCAAGCGACGTCCACGGCAAAGTCCTCCAGCAAGTTCTACCGAATGCCGGCGCATCCGCACGCGCCACCATCCGTGGCACGGTGCGTGTCAGCATCCAAGTTCACGCCGACGCCTCCGGCCAAGTTACCGATGCTTCCATCGATACCCGCGGCCCCAGCCAATTCTTCGCTGACCGCAGCCTGCAAGCCGCGCGCCTGTGGAAATTCACGCCACCTCAGCAAGCCGGCCGCCCCGTACCCTCGGACTGGCTAATCCATTTCGAAATCGACCCTGCCACCATCAACGTCCACGCCACCCAAACCAACCCCTGATCGCAACTCCGCGGAACGGTGAAAAAAAAACGCCACCCAGAAGCGCGGCGCTTCGACCACCAGCCGAATCGCTCGCAGCATTTCTTCCTGCAAATGGCCGTAATAACTGTAGGGATCTTGCCCGCGCAGCACCGTAACTGAAGCTTTCGACTGGAATTGGTGCAACTGGGGGAAGGAGAGAGGGCACCGGGGCGCGTTTCAAAATGGTCCGGCGGAACGGATGGGTAAAAATGTTACCGTTTACCGGCCTATTAGAAACCATGCCGATCCTTTGTTTTGTTTGGGTTACGGTGATTTCTAATCGCGGATTGCGTTATTAGAAATGATCGAGACTGGATGGGATCTCGGCGAGTGTTGGTCGGGTTGCGGGCGGGGGGTGATTTTGATTGGCATGAATTTTTGCCATTTTACCATTTGTTGAGTAGGGGATCCAAATCTGGGTGTGTGGACATTGTAGGGGCGGCGAGGGTGATTTCGGGAAGGCGGATGGTGCGGGCGGCGCGGCGTGTGGCACCTACGACGCTCGGGGTATTCTCGGGTTTGGTACCCAGGATTCAGAGTTGATGGATGATGGCTTGTTCGGCGTAGCGGCAGAGGGCGTTGGCTAGTTGCATTTGGCGGGGGGTGCGGCAGGCAATAATATACTAGGCTAACCAAGGGATATTAGGATGGATTGCCGTGACAGGGGGTTGGTGACGAATTTTGGGTTTACTTTTCCAACCTACGATTTACATATTCTTGAAGGCCCGGCTTGCGAAGTGTTAAGGCTCGAAGCCAACCGTTTTCCAGTGGGCCGCCATAGTCGTTGTATGCGGTTTCGGAGAGGGCTGTAGGAGTGTTACCGAAAAACTGAGCACGCGCATGTAGATTGCAAGCCCATGCAATCTGATCTACGCATTGCAACCCTGGAATATCTTTCTTGCTTCGGAAAGCGTAGGTTCTTATTTCGCGCCGACTCAACACTCCTTCAATTTCTTTCCTGCTAGGTTCGTGCGGTTCTATCCAATCAAAAATGTATTCGACGCGCTTCCCCTCTGTCCACTTTTGAAGGGTTGTTAGCATCTCTCCGACTGCAAATGTGTAATGGTGTCCGCCAAGACTTTTTTTCAGCTTAGCGGGAACGACTGCATCATATTCCGTTTTATTGACAGCGAATGCACCGGCACCTTGCGGGCCAATGGAATATTTCTTGGCAATCTGACGGACTCTCGCAAAAACTCTTTCAGTTTTGGTGGCACTCCAATTGCCGAATCCCTCTTTTACATTGTGAGCAGCGGCAGCGGATGAATGGAAATAAGAAAAATCCTCTTTCTTTCGAAAAGTCTCCCACTCACGTTCAAGATGCGGAATTTTTGCTCCGGGGATCACTAAGGCGCTGGCGATAGCCACGCGGGAGTCCGGTGCTGTTCCGCTGTCATCGAAGTAAACGGTAAACATGACCACAGACACCTTGCGCCACCTTCTTCCCCATGCACTCAAGAGAAAATGATGTGTTCTTCCACTGATTTTTTCGTACACCTATTCCTTCCCGTCGTAGTCGTGATACACTTCGACTACCGTGACGGGAAAGACCGCCAGTACGCGCACGATTCGCCCCGAACCTTCCGGCAAGAATGAGCGGGATGAATATGCGACGTTTACGGATGCGTTGAAAAAAGTTTTATCGGTGCCAAATTCGGAAATAAAATCAAAGAACAGCGCGGAGAAGAAAATTAAGGTTTCTTCCCGCGCTTCCCGCGCCAAGGCTTAGTTAACTCGCGTTTCTCCCACCTTGCCAGTTACTTCCGAAAATGTCAGCCGCTTTCCAGTAATCTGCGCCAGAGCCATATTGAAAGCGATCTCCGTCGCATCATGATTACCCTTTGTTGCTCTGTTATTATAACGCCAAGTCTGTTCGTCCAGATAACGGAACAGGTGAAACGGCTCGACGCTGATATAGGTGCCTTTCAATCCGCGCTTTAGCAAACTCCAAAAGTTTTCCAATCCGTTGGTGTGCACCTTGCCGTCAACGTACCGTTCCGCGTGGTCGATAACGTAGTGGCAGTAGTCCCGAATCAGGCCATCGTAGGATTGCAGCTTGTCGCTAAACAAAGCGGTGTCGGCAGAAACGTGCTTTCGGACTTCCTGCTGGACGTAGACTCTTACGGCGATGTGGAATAACCGTTGCGCGAACCTCACCGCCGCGCTCCAACACTCCCATCACGATTGTTTTATCGTGCGGCCCACCCTGTACGATTCTCCGCTGATGCACGTCAGCGGTGCATGTTCCGCGCTTTCCCGCCAATAAAAGTTTCATCCACTTCCACTTCGCTACCCTTTCCGCCAAGTTTCACCATCATCCACGCGATGCCTTCCAGTCGCAAGCGGTGCAGAACGAACCACGCGGATTTTTGAGTGATGCCCAAAGCGCGGTCAACTTCGTAGGAACTGATTCCGTTCTTGCAGTTGACCAGCATCCAGAGAGCGCAGAGCCACTTATTAGATGGATCGGGCTATCTTCGAAGATCGTACCGACTTTGACGGAGACTGATGCGCACATGCCTTGCACTTCCAGCGGCGCTGGGACGCGAGATAGTAGTGTTCTTTTTTTCCGCACTTGGGGCAGACCGGACCTTTCGGCCAGCGCAGCGCGGCTATGGTATCAATGCAAACTTGTTCATCGCTGAAGTAGCGGATGGCTTCTTGAAGTGTGTTTGGCTTTTCCATAGGGCAATACTACGGGAAAAGCCTTGGTTAGTCAAGTATATTATTGCCAGAAACCATGCCGATCCTTTGTTTTGTTTGGGTTACGGTGATTTCTAATCGCGGATTGCGTTATTAGAAATGATCGAGACTGGATGGGATCTCGGCGAGTGTTGGTCGGGTTGCGGGCGGGGGGTGATTTTGATTGGCATGAATTTTTGCCATTTTACCATTTGTTGAGTAGGGGATCCAAATCTGGGTGTGTGGACATTGTAGGGGTGGCGAGGGTGATTGTCGTGAAGGCGGATGGTGCGGGCGGCGCGGCGTGTGGCACCTACGACGCTCGGGGTATTCTCGGGTTTGGTACCCAGGATTCAGAGTTGATGGATGATGGCTTGTTCGGCGTAGCGGCAGAGGGCGTTGGCTAGTTGCATTTGGCGGGGGGTGCGGCAGTTGGGCTGGAGGAGTTTGGGGCTGGCTACCACGATGACGTTGGACATCGCGCGGGAGGTGGCGACATTGAGGCGATTGAGACTGTAGAGAAATTCCATTCCTCGGGGAGAGTCTTCCGGCGACGAGGTAGTTAGGGAATAAATGACCGCCGGGGCTTCCTGTCCTTGGAATTTGTCGACCGTGCCGATTTTCATTCCAGGAAGTTTGGCGGAAAGATCGGCAACCTGGGCGTTGTACGGCGCCACGATCAGGATGTCTTCTTCCCGTTTCAACGGGCGCGGGTTCCCGGCGCTACGAAACCATTTCACCTGCGGCTGCAGCAGACTGGCGACGATCCGTTCGATTTCGGCTACTTCTTCGGGTGAAGAATTGCGGTTGCCTTCATGTCCCACGGTCACCAGCCACAATCCGGCGCCGTCCAGCCAGGGATGCCCGGTCAGATAGCGATTGCGCGCCAACGGCTGCGAACTCAGTTTGCCTTCATAGAACAGCTCGGAGGTAAACGAGCAGATATTCGGATGCAGCCTCCAGGTTTCCGGCAGAAAAAGACCCATATCTTTAGCGATGGTTTTTCCCGGCCCTAACAGGTGGCCCAAAGCGGATTTCTCCGCGCCGTCCGGATGGGCCCCTTGCATCGGCCGGTCCAATTGCTGCGGGTCACCCAGCAAAACGAGATTGGTGGCGGCTTGCGAAACGGCCAGGGTGTCGGCCAGCGACATCTGGCCGGCTTCATCGACGAACAAAACGTCGACCGATTCGAAGGCGGCTTCGCACGACCACATCCAGGAAGTGCCGCCCACCACATCGATCTGGTCATTCTGTAGCGCGTCCAGCGCTTCTTCATTGCTGCCGGCGATAACGATTCCGTCTTCAGGCTCGCCCTCAGATTCCCGATGCATGCAGCGCACTTCCTGCGAAGCGATTCGGATGCACTTCAGCAGGTTGCGAATGACTTTGTGGCCCGTTGCCGTGACTCCAACTTTCTTCCCCTGTTTCACCAGATCGCAAATCATACGCGCACCGGTATGCGTCTTGCCTGAACCCGGTGGACCCTGAATGGCGAACGTCGAATCGTCGAGCGCCAAAGCGATTCGGCTCGCCGCGGCATCGGGAGTTTCCGTCACCCGTTGGTCCAGCTTTTCCTTCTTGAGCAGCCGCGGAGGCTTGCGCATCAGTAGGTCGCGACCGGATTGATAGGAACCGGGTGAGTTCACCCCGTTGGCCGCCACCCATTCGCCCAAACGAAATAAAGCGTCAGCGTGCTCGTCCGTGTTGAAGATCCGCTCCCCAACGTAGACTGCGGACGGATGATCATTCGCGCTGGCCTTCGTCTTCTTGACCGTCAACGTCAGCGTATTGAGATCGATCGTCTCAACGGTGCCAAATTTTTTCTCGCGGCAGAATAGTTCCGACTCGCAACGCGCGTCGGTCTCCTGGTTCTCGAAGGTGTACACATCGGTCGGGATCTTGCGTTCGATCCGCAGCGTCTTCACGAACTGCAAATTGCCGATTCCGGCCCGCTCGTCGAGCAGCGCTTCGTCATCGAGTTCCCTCAAGCGGTACCTTTCCCAAAACTCCACTTTGTTCTCGCGGCGGTGCCAGTCCAGCAGTTGAGCCAACAGCCAACCCGCGCGTTGTTCTCCGGTTCGTTCCAGTTCATCCGCCGGAATTCCCGCGGTGAGCCTCGCTACCAGCGCCGCAATCCTCTTTTGTCTTTCGTCCAGATCCTCGGATGGCGCTTCATCCCGGTTGACGAATCGGGGAATGAGCATTCCCTGATTGATCAAGGCCAGGCGTTGAGATTCGAGCCAGGCTTGGAGTTGGAGAGTGGAGACGCAGTCTTCGCGGTTGTAGCCTTCCATGGCGGCGCGGATTTCGTTGGGGATGACGGGGATGGTGCGACCTAGTTCGAGGCGGTGTTCGATGAAGCGCATGGCTGCGCGCGATTGGTCAGGAGGGATGGTTCGTTCGAATTGGTAGAAGGCTTCTAACTTTTTCAGGGAATATTCTTCGACACCCGCGCGGAGAGCTTGTTTGAAAATTTGGTGGAGGTCGACGAGGGTGCCAGCGCGGAGGATGCGGTCGAGCTGGTCTTCGCGGGTGGCGTACATGCCCATCAGGCGTTTCATGGCGCCGGGTTCGTAAGCGCCGAAATGGTAGACGTGCATTTTCGGATTGGTCTGTTTTTGGAGCGTGATGCGGTCGATCAGCCACTCAAAATTCTTTTTTTCTTCCTCGCGATTCAGGGCCCAGTGCCTTTCGTAGGTGGGCGCGCCTGCGGCGTCACGGGAGGCTAGGCCGGTTAGATATTGCAGGCCGTTTTCGCCGACGAACGGATCGCCTTCGAAATCGAGGAAAAGGTCGTGGGGGGTGGGTTCTGGGAGGCGGCAGAAACCCATGGCTTGGACGACGGGGAGGATGTGCTCGCTGACCGGGGAATTTTTTTTGCGGCTTTCGACCTGGATGCGGGCTTGTTCGCGGACGCGTTCCAGGCCTTCGCGGGAGCCTTGCTCGGGGCGTTTTTTTATGGGGATGGGCATCGTGGCGAGTTTGGCGACGGTGTCGACGTCCCAGCGCTCGAGCTGATTTTGTTGTTGGCGCCGGAGGCCGGCGACGAGCGAGAGGTGATCGTCGGAACGACGCTGCTGGTCACATTCTTTGAACCAGCGGCAGACGGCGCAGTGGGAGCATGGTTCGGGATAGGTTTTATTTTCTGGCGCGTCGGGGTTGGTGACGCCGGCGAGTTGGCGTTTTACGTAGCGGTAGTAGGCAGCGTAGTCGTCGACGCGGTGCGGTTCGCCGACAAATTCGGCGCCAGGGACAACGACCCACATGAGTTCGGGCGGTTGGCCTTGGATCGCGGCGAGCAGTTCGGAGTAAAAAGATAATTGCAGGATGGTGGTGGCTTTGGTTTCGCGGGCTAGTTTGCAGTCGTAGGCTTGGTAAGACCAGGTCCCGAGTTTGCTGGGTTTGGTTGTTTTTCGGAGGATATCGGGGCGACCAAATTGTCCGGGGCTGCTGAGCGCGCCTTGATAGATCACGTCGGCGCCGCGCTGCATGGCTGCGCAAGTTTCTTCCAAGGCTTTTGTTTCGTTTTTTTGGTCATGTAAATCGACAATTTCGAGGCCGGATTGAATCAGGAATTCGAGATATTTTTTTTCGTGTTCGATGCCTAGTTCGCGGATGACGATTAGGTCGGGTGAGGCCCAGTCGGGAGCGGTACGTTTCTTTTGGGCAACGGACAATTCGAGGTTGGTGAGGTGTGGGCAGGCGAGGTGATTGCTGACGTCGGTGGAGGAGAGGCGGAGCTGATCGGAAAAATATTTCACGGGAGATTAGTTTAAGGCAAAGCGGGAGAGGGCCGAGGGACAATCGTGGATTGGATTTGCGAGGTGGTTAAGTGATGAGCAGGTTGATGGTTGGCGAGGCGGCACCAGGAGGTTGGTGGAGGCGCTTCGCGCTGGATAAAGCGGGCGATGCGGGCAGCTTGGGAAAAGCGGTGGCAGAGCCACCGCACTCCAAAAGTTCTCGGCGGTTGAGGCTTGGGCAAGAAGGAGATCCTTCGTCGCGTTGCTCGTCTGGATGACGGCCAAGGGCGGTTTGGGCGGTGGACTGAAAGGCTAGGAGAAGCGGAGGGTTTGGACGGTGCGGTTTAGGTTGAGCAGGTGGAGTTGTCGGGAAGTTTAGGCGAAGGGGCTTGGTTCGTGGCGCGGGGCTAAGGCTTGGGGGAATCGCGGAGGAGGTGGAGGTCGGCCAGGCTTTTGGCGGTGGCTAGGATGGCTTCTTCGCGGGGGCGGGGGGACCAATGCAGGACGCGCACCGCTTTGGCGTTGGTGGCGTTTTTGGTTTTGTCCAGTTCGGGGATGATTTGGCCCAGGCTGGGATCGAATTTGGCGATGATGCGGAGGATCCAGCTGGGAAGTTCGCGGGTGGGGACGCGGTGGGCGGCAGGGCCTAGGTTGGATTTCAGGACTTGGGCGATTTGGAGGATGGTCATGAAATCGCCGGAGACGGCGAGGAAGCGTTCACCTTTGGCGGCGGGGTTGGTCATGGCGCGGAGGTGGAGGTCGGCGACATCGCGGACGTCGACGACGCCGAAATCGAAGCGGGGGCAGGCGGGAATTTTTCCGTCGAGAAGGCGCGAGACGATTTGGATGGAGGTGGAATAGTCGGGGCCGAGGACTGGGCCGAAAACGCCGACGGGATTGACGGCGGCGAGTTCGAGCTGGCCGCCTTCTTTGGCGATGAAATCCCAGGCGGCGCGTTCGGCGAGGGTTTTGGATTTGGCGTAGGCGGAAATGTCGGAGCCAGTAGGATCGGACCAGGAGGTTTCGTCGAAATTTTGGTTGGGATTTTTGTGGCCGTAGCCGATGGCGGCGAAGGAGGAGGTGACAACGACGCGTTTGACTTTGGCGTCGCGGGCGGCGCGGAGAACGCGGAGGGTGCCTTCGCGGGCGGGGATGATGAGGTCGTCTTCGTGTTTGGGAACCTGGAGCGGGAGGGGCGAGGCCACGTGGAGGACGAAATCGCAGCCGGCGACGGTATTTGGCCAGTTGGCGTCATTGGTGAGATCGGCGGCGACGAAGGAGAGGTTATTTGCGGCGGCGCCGGATTTTGTACCACCGACCTGGAGCATGGCGCGGACGTCAGGTTCGCGCTGGAGAGAGCGGACGGTGGTACGGACACGATAGCCGGCGTCGAGAAGCTGGAGGATGCAGTGGGCGCCGATGAAACCGGTGCCGCCGGTGACCAGGACTTGCTCGCCAGACATGAAGGCTCCTTGAGACTTGTCTGCTTGGTTAGAGCCGTGGCGCGTCGGAAAGATTCAGGTGACACGAGCGTCCGCGCCTCCGAAACCCCATAGCCCTCGCGCGTTGACCGCTTTTCCCGGCTCCCCTACAATGAAATTTGCGCCGCTGCGCTTCAGACCTACAGGACTAGCCAAACATAATGTTTGAAACACTTACAGACAAGCTGCAACGCGCTTTCAAAAATTTGCGCGGCCAGGGCAAACTCAGCGAGGAACATCTCGACGCCGGGCTCGCCGAAATTCGCGAGGCGCTGCTGGAAGGCGACGTCAACGTCGGAGTGGCCGATGATTTCGTCGCTCACGTTCGCGCCAAAGCGCTCGGCTCCGAAGTTCTGCTGCAGCTATCGCCCGATCAGCAGGTCGTGAAAATCGTTCGCGACGAACTGGGCGAACTGCTCGGCAAGGAAGCCAAGCCAGCGTATTCCTCCAAGCCGCCTTCGGTCTGGATGATCGTGGGCCTGCAGGGATCCGGTAAAACCACGTCCACCGGAAAAATGGGCAAGTGGCTCAGCGAACACGGACATCGGCCGCTGGTGGTTTCGACCGACGTTTACCGCCCTGCGGCGCGCGAACAGCTGGCGCAAGTGGCCAAGGCTACCGGCACTCCCATCTGGCCTGGCACCGGGACTGATAAGCCACTCGAAATTGTGCGCGGGGCGATCCGCGAAGCGAAGATGTCGGCATGCGACGTAGTTTTGGTCGACACCGCCGGCCGGCTGCACATCGATGACGAGTTGATGAAGGAATTGGCCGACCTGAAGAAGGAATTGAATCCGTCTGAGCTGCTTTTCGTTGCAGACGCGATGATCGGTCAAGACGCGGTGCGCTCCGCCGGAGAATTTCACAAACGACTCGGCATCACCGGCGTGGTGCTGACCAAGATGGACGGCGATGCCCGCGGCGGCGCGGCACTCTCGATCCGCAAAGTCACTGGCGCGCCAGTGAAATTCGTGGGCGTCGGCGAGAAATACGATGCGCTGGAGCCATTCCTGCCGGACCGTGTGGTTTCGCGCATTCTGGGCATGGGCGACGTTCTGGGCCTGATCGAACGGGTCGAAAAGACCGTCGACATGAAGCAGGCGCGCGAGCTGGAACGCAAGCTGCGCGAAGACGATTTCACTTTGGAAGATTTCCGCGATCAGTTGCGGCAGATCAAGAAAATGGGTTCGGTCGAGCAGATTTTGGGGATGCTGCCGAAGGTCGGTCCCTTCGCCAACCTGCCCAAGAATCCCGAAATCGACGAAAAGCGCCTGGGCTCGGTGGAAGCCATTATCAATTCCATGACCGCCAAGGAACGCGCGGACCACAATCTGCTCGACGGCAAACGCCGCAAGCGCATCGCGCTCGGCAGCGGCACGTCGGTGCAGGAAGTCAACCAGGTGATCAAACAATATCAAGACATGAAAAAAATGATGAAGCAGTACGGGGCCATGGCTAAGACCAAGATGCGCGGCCTGGGCAAATTCGCCGGTCTTAAAGGTCCCCAAGGCTAGATTTTCGGGCCAAAGTAGCCTTAGGAAAGCGGTTGGTGAATGGGGCCCGATTCGTTATACTTAGGGGCTCTGCTAACGGCAGAATAGATTCAGGAGGATTTAAGCTTTGTTAACGATTCGTTTGGCCAGAATTGGCAAAAAGAAGCGCCCGTTTTACCGCGTGATTGTGACCGAGAAGACTCGTCCGCGAAACGGCCGTTTCGTCGAGATTGTGGGCACTTACGACCCGCTGAAGACTCCCGCGGTGATCGATTTGAAGCGCGACCGCGTGGATTATTGGATCAGCAAGGGCGCGCAGCCCAGCGACACCGTGCGTAGTTTCTTGGGAAACCGCAAAGCCGTCTAACGCGTCTTAACCTCCCCAGCCCAGCAAAGAGTGTATTGTCCGCATTCTGCGTTCATGCGAAATTTCATGCTGAGCAATTTTTCCTTCGCTGAGGGGGCCCAATGAAGCAGCTGGTCGAAGAGATCGCCAAGGCGCTGGTAGATCATCCGGAGCAGGTTCTGGTTAACGCCGTCGAAGGCGAGCAGGTCACCGTATTGGAATTGCGTGTCGCGCCCGACGACCTGGGCAAAGTGATTGGCCGCCAGGGCCGCACCGCGAAGTCGATTCGAACCTTGCTCGGCGCCGCCGGCATGAAGCTGAAGAAGCGTTTCACGCTGGAAATTCTGGAGTAGCAATCACGCAGAAACCGCACGCGGACCGGGATGAAAGCGTCACCGTAGCGGTCCTGGTCCGCCCCCATGGCGTGCGCGGCGAAGTGGCTGCGACCATCCTCACTGATTTTCCTGAACGTCTCACCAAATTAACGCGAGTCATTTTGTGGAATGGCACCGGCGCCGGCCGCAGCGTCGAAGTGCGCCGCTGCTGGCTTTCGCATAGCCACGGCGGGCAGGCTATCTTCCACTTTGCTACCAGTAATTCTGTCGACGACGCTAAGAAGTTGGTGGGTTGCGAAGTGCGGATCCCGCTCGCGGAGCGCGCGAAGCTGCCGGACGGCAGCTATTACATCAGCGATCTGGTCGGCTGCGAAGTGGTGGAAACGAACGGCGCGAAAGTCGGCATCGTGACCGATGTCGAGATCAACGGCGAAGCTGTTTTGGGCACGCCGGTCCTGACCGTGAAGGTCGATGCCGCGCGAGCTGCTGCGATTGGCGCTGAGATTATGGTTCCGCTGGCGCAGGACATTTGCCCAAAGGTCGATCTAGCCGCGCGCCGGATTGAAGTGAATCTCCCTGAAGGCTTGCTCGAACTGAATGCCAAGCCCTAGCGTGGTCCGCTGTCTGCGCCGCGCAGTGGTACGATAATCCGCAATGCGATTTGATCTCATCACCATCTTCCCGGAGTTCTTCGCAGGGCCGTTGGATTACGGCATCGTGCGCCGGGCGCGGGAGGCGAATCTGATCGAGACTCAGGTGCACGACCTGCGGGCATTCACGCATGATCGGCACCGCACCGTCGACGACCGTCCTTTCGGCGGCGGCGAAGGCATGGTGATGAAATGCGAACCTCTTTTCGCCGCAGTGGAGTCGCTGATTCCCTCTGTCGCCACAACTCCGGTTCCGGGCGAAACGGTTCAGCAGCGAGATCCGCGCACTGCGGTTGTGCTGCTCTCTGCAGCGGGAACGATGTTCCGGCAGGAGACGGCGCGGCGTTTGGCGCAGCTGGACAGAATTGTATTTATTTGCGGGACGGTATGAAGGGGTTGACGAGCGAGTGGCGGAGCATTTGGCCACCGACGAGATCTCGATTGGTGATTTTGTGCTTTCCGGCGGAGAACTGGCGGCGGCGATGATTCTCGATGCGGTGACGCGCCTGATTCCCGGCGCGCTGGGGAATGAGGATTCAATCGTGAATGAGTCGTTCAGCGAGCCGATTGCCGGCGGCTCAACTCAGGTCAAATCATTGGCGCGCGCGGCGAATCCGCCGGCGCCGAATGCATTGAGTGCCGCGCACTCGAGCGACCGCGGGATTCTCGATTATCCGCATTACACGCGACCGCCTTCGTTTCGCGGTTGGGAGGTTCCCGAGGTCCTGCTGGGCGGGAACCACGAAGAGATTCGGAAATGGCGGGAGAAGAAAGCACTGGAAAAGACGCGGCGGAACCGTCCAGATTTACTGAACGCCTGAGCCTCGATCGGGCGGTCGAGGCGGGCTGCGGTGCACGTTGGCACGCGACAAAACGTGTGGAAATATGGGCACTCATCAGGCTATAATTGGGGATTGTGCGTTGCTAGCTGGCCCCACCTGAGCGGGTCTGCAGGGAAATAAAGTCATGAATCCGATCGTGCATAAGGCGCAACAGTCGCAGCTCCGTAAAGACCATCCGAACTTCCGTCCGGGCGACACGGTGAAGATCAACGTGCGGCTAAAGGAAGGCGAGGGCGACAAAGAGCGCATTCAACCTTTTGAGGGCGTGGTGATGAGCCGCCGCGGAGAGCTGCTGGGCGAATCGTTCACAGTGCGCCGGGTGAGCTTTGGAATCGGCGTCGAGCGCATCTTCCCGGTGCATTCGCCGATGATCAGCTCGATCGTCATCGTGCAGGCCGGACGCGTGCGCCGCGCCAAGCTGAACTACCTGCGCAAGCTGACCGGTAAGGCGTCGCGGGTGAAGCGTGCGGAACGGCCGGAACTCGCGGCGGAACGCAAAGCCGCAGCTGCCGCGAAAGCCGCCGAGTAAAACCGCGCGATTGGTGGCGCGGAATTTGTAACAGAAAGATCCAAGCCCGCTTCGAGTGATCGAAGCGGGCTTTTTTATTTCCTGCTATCCATTCCCACAGCTGGTCCGCCGCCGAGAAATCCTCAGGCGCGAAAAGATACACACCAACTGAATAATTTCGTTCCTTCTCGTGTGCTAAAATTTCCAACCGATGGGGAGACTTTGCTCCGCACGTTACGAACGGGAAGCGCGGCAATGCGGCTGGCTGCGCATTGCGGGATTGGATGAAGCGGGGCGCGGAGCGCTCTTCGGGCCGGTGGTCGCTGCGGCTGTCGTTCTAAATCCCCGCCGCCGAATCGTCGGCCTCGACGATTCCAAGAAACTTACCGCCGAACGCCGCGAAGAACTCGCCGCAAAAATCTGCGAACATGCGCTGGCGTGGGCCACGGCTGAAGTGGACTCAACGCGCATTGATGCCTGGAATATTTATCAGGCCAGCCGGCAGGCGATGCTGGCGGCCGTTTCGCAGCTGAATCCCCCACCAGATTATTTGCTGCTCGACGCGATCGAGATCGATCTGCCGATCGAACAGAAGGCGTTGATTCACGGCGACGCACGTTCGGTGTCGATCGCAGCAGCGTCGATCCTGGCAAAAACGGAACGCGACCGCCGGATGCACGAATTCGATCGCGAATATCCGCAGTACGGCCTGGCGCAACACAAAGGCTACGGAACGCCGGACCATTTGGAAGCGCTGCGGGTCCACGGGCCGACTCCGCTGCACCGGTTTTCGTATGCTCCGGTGCGCATGTCGGCGTGCTGGGCTACCGGTGCGACGCAAAATCTGCTGCCCCTCGCTTCCCCTGAAGAAACCATCCGCGGTTAAGTCCGAAGCGTCACAACGCAGTCGCTTTTTTCAACGGGAAGGGCGAGGTGCGGGCGAGGTCGAAGAGAGATCCTTCGTCGCGAAAAGCGCTCCTCTGGATGACGGCCAATGGCGGTTGGACGGTAGGACCAGACTGCTAGGAGAAGCGGATCGTTGGGTGCTGAGGCAGGAATCAATGACCTACAAGCGGCGGGGCCCAAGGCCTGCGTGCCGGCGGAAATTCAAGTAAGGGGCGCCAGACAGCAGGGTTATTGGACGGGTTGGATAGATGCCCCGGCTCCTTTTTTTGTGGAACCGTCGTCCCCGCAATCGCAGCTTCCAACCCGCACTTGAAGTTTCGCCGAAGGGATGTGCACGGGCTATGGGGCATCGGATTCAAAGAATCCGGTACCGGAGTTTTAGTACCTGGTACCACGGAAGGCACAGAAATACAGGAACTTACGGGCTGTAAGCCCGGGCGTAGGTCGGCCCAGGGTGCTTCTTGGCTACTTCGCCGCGGATTCGGCTGAGGGGATGCGGAGGGTAATCTCGGTAGTCTTCTGGGGCCGGATCACGGTGCGCTTGGCCCAGTCGGAGAAGACGCCGTTGGAATAGGCGCGCAGATCGTATTGGCCGGCGTCCCAACGAGTGAATTCGAAGTGACCGGTGGCGTCGGTGTGGGTGGCGTGGGGACGCAGACCGTCGGAAGTCTGAATGGTGACGCTGGCGTTGGAGACGGGTTTGCCTTGGTCGTCGACGACGGTGCCTTTCACGACGCCCAGGCCGCTGGCAAATTGCGCGAAGGCGGAGCTGCTGATTCCCATTGCGAGGCAGGTGACCAAGGCCAATATCGCGAAGACGGAAGTGCGTTTCATTCGGACCTCACGGTGATTCCGCTATCTATGTTACGCGGGGCCGACGGGTGAAGAGCGGATCAGCGGTTGCGATGTTCACGAAATGCAACTCCTGTTCGGAGGTCCAGCGAAGGTTTTGGCACAAGGGACAGCGACTCGCCGGATGGCAGCGAGGAAATGTGAATCAGTATTTGTAGTGTTTGCTGGCCGCGGCGTGCTCGGGCTGCTCCATGCGGCCGGTGTCGGGGTTGGCGCGGCGTTCGATGGCGAGGTAGTACATCAGCAGTTGCAACGGAACGAGATGGACGAAGGCGGAAAGCCAGGGCTGACATTCGGGGACAACAAAAACTTCCTGGGCGGCGATATCTCGATTGGCAGAAGGAACGGCGATGGCCGCACGCAGCATTTTCAGATCGCCGGCGGCGCGGAGGATCTGGCGGGCGCGATCATCGGTGGCGTCGCCGACGAGTAGCCCGAGCAGAGAGCCGCGGGAATCGGTTTCGGAAAACGGGCCGTGCAAAATTTCTTCGGTTTCGAATCCTTCGGCGGCGATGTAGCAGGCTTCCTTGATTTTCAGAGCCGCTTCGCTGGCGGTGGCCCAAGCCGGGCCGGAACCGAAAATTTCAATGCGCGGAAGTTGGGCGATGAGCGCGGCCCAACCGCGGGCTTGGGGAGCCAGGGCCAGTGCTTCGCGCATCAGTTCTGGGACACGAGCCAGTTCCGGAATGCGCGCGGGCAACGCGGATTTATTTTTCTGCTCGGCGACGCGAATGACCAGGAGCGCGAGTGCGGCGAGAGCGGTGGTGTAACTTTTGGTGTAGGCGAAGGGAATTTCCTGTTCGCAGGTTTCGATATGAAAGTCGGCGCCGCGAATGCCGTCGCCGCTCATTTTTCCAGTGAGGGCTACGGTCAGGGCGCCGGCAGCGCGGGCCATACGCAAAACTCCGACGGAAGCGGTGGTGGTTCCGGTGTGGGTGATGACGATGACGGCATCCTGGGGACCGAAAGCGAATGGATGATGAATTAGTTCGAAGGATTGCTCGACGTGAGCGAGAACGTGGCCGTGGGTGAAATGGCGAAGCCAGCTTTCGGCTACGCGAGCGGCGTGAAGAGACGTTCCGATGCCGACAAAAGTGATGCGTTCTTTGTGGGCGATGGCTTGGGCGGCGCGTTCTATGATTTCGCGCTGCGAGAGAACTTGTTCGATCAGGTCCGGCTGAGCCAGGATGGCTTCGTAGGCGTGGTAGGGATGTTCGGTGCGAATTTCGGCCATTCGATTTCTCCGCGTTCGCGCGATATATTGAGACCCGCTAATTTACCGCCGCTGATTCTAGCGGAATGGGAGCCGAAATGCCTCGTTACCTGACGCAACATACGCTGGCCTGCCTGACACGGCAGGGCGCCGAGGAACTGTGTAAGAAAATCCTGGGAGCCAAGACGGTCAGCGGGCGGCGGGTGCTGGTGAACATGCAGGAAGGGAAAATGGTGGCGGAGTTCGAGGCCGCGAGCCGCGAGGAGATGGAGAAGTGGCTGACGGCGGAGAAGTTTCATTTCGATTGGCTACTGCGTCTAGAGTACGAAACGGGGGCTGATGGGACGTTGAATACGATCTCCTGAAGCGAGTGACACCGCGAGGAACTTGCGATTGCCAACCCTGGGCTTAGGGTGTAGCCTGAAATCGATGAAATCTTGCGTCCAGGCGTGTACGGCGTGTTGTTGTCTGTGTTGTACACACGTGTGTTCTGGCGCGGGAGGCTAAGCGGTTCAGCAAGAAACATCTAGCCAAAAATTTCCCGACCCACCGCCAGAAACTACCCAGGCAGGTGGGTTTTTTTATTTTTACGTGCAGATTTTGCGGAGCATCGAATGCAAGGCCGAACTTTGAGCGTCTAAAAACAAACAGGAGAAAAGAGCACATGAGCGAGTACAAGCATCCCGAGGTTCTGGTTTCGACGGAGTGGGCGGCGGCGCACGCGAACGATCCGAAAGTGCGGCTGGTGGAAGTGGATGTGGATACGACCGCGTACGACCAGGGACACATTGCCGGAGCGGTGGGCTGGAACTGGCAATCGCAGCTGCAGGATCACGTGCGGCGCGATTTGATCGATCAGGCCACGCTGGAAAAGCTCCTGGGCCAATCTGGAATTTCGAACGACACCACGATTTTGCTATACGGCGACAACAACAACTGGTTCGCGGCTTATGCGCTGTGGCAGCTGAAATATTACGGGCACAAGGATGTGCGGCTGATTAACGGCGGCAGGAAGAAATGGATTGAAGAAAAGCGTCCGCTGACGACGGAAGCAGCAAAGGTGAGCGCTACCACTTATCACGCGAGCGCGCCGGACGAATCATTGCGAGCGCGTAAGGACGAAATTTTTGCGGCGGTGGAAAAGAAGAAGGCGGCGCAGTTGGTGGACGTGCGGTCGCCCGATGAATTTACCGGAAAGATCATCGCACCTCCGGGGATGACGGAGACGGCGCAGCGCGCGGGACATATTCCGGGAGCAGCGAGCATTCCGTGGGCGCAGGCGGCGAACGAAGATGGAACGTTCAAGTCGGCGGAGGCGTTGAAGGCGCTTTACGATGGGAAAGGGATCGACGGGAAGGATCCGATCATTGCGTACTGCCGGATCGGCGAGCGCAGTTCGCATTCGTGGTTCGTGCTGAAGTATTTGCTGGGTTACGACAACGTGAAGAACTATGACGGGTCGTGGACCGAGTGGGGGAATTTGGTTGGAGCGCCGATCGAGAAGGAAGGCACGGCAGCAGCAGCACGCAATTAGAAACTGGAAAATAGAAAATGGAAATTGGGGGAGCGAGGTTGCTCCCTCTTTTTTTTGGGGGCACTTGGATACTTCGCGGGCCGGGACTGTTGGTTATTGGGGGATTTCGCTTTCGGGGACGCCGTTGTGGCGAGCGTCGTCCTGGACGGCGCTGATTTTGGCTTCGATGTCGTCGCGTTGTTTTTGCAGATGCAGCAATTCTTCATGCCAGTCGTCGATGCGGTTGCCGCCGTAGGTGCGGGTCTGCTGGACGGTGTCTCCGGCGAGGACTGCTTTCAGCTGGGTGATTTTGTCGTCGATGGGAGGCAGCTTGGCGCGCAGGGCGTTGATTTGGTCCTGATAGCGTTTCGCATCTTTACTCTTCGTGGCGGTGGCTGGCTTTCCGTTGGGCGTGGGATCTTTGGCGTTGGGCGCGTTGAAGGTGGAGATGGTTGAGTTGCGGTGGACTTCGCCCATGTCTTCGTTGGTCCACACGCGCTTTGCCGGAGCCGACGCGGTGGAGGATGCGGAAGAGGCGCTCGAAGTGGCCGAGGGCGATTGAGCTGAGGTGGTGGCCGCGGGGGGCGTCGCGCTTTGTTCCTGCGCGCGAGCAGCGGGAGTCAGCGCGAGCAAAACTGCGGCGAAGGTGAGCGGGCGAAGAGTCTTGAACGACATGGGACCTCCGTAGGCGAAGCAGGAGCTGATGGAAACGCCGAGACGCGCTGGGCGCGATAAAACGGAAAGAACGAATCCTTGAGTGATCTAACCCGGAAACCCCGAAAAAGTTACTGCGCGCCGTAGGCCATTTTGCCGGTGGTTAGCTCGTTTTGGGCAATGGCCAGGGCCTGTTTGGGCGGCCCGTCCCAGTGATACTGACTGGCTTCAATGTACTGGTGTTCTTCGAAGGTGAACAAAAATTTGCGGGCGGTGAAGTCGTATTGGTAACGCGAGGGAAACCAGACGCCGGGGGAGACTTCGACCTGGTCGATGGAAAAGACGCCGCCGCGGTAGAGCTTGCCAAGAATTCCGCCGCCGAAGGAAACATCTTTGAGCAAGTGAGCTTCGGCGCGAACCATTTGATTGGCCTCGCGGTCGACCCAAATTTTCGCGACCACGTGTGAGATGGCTTCTTGCAAAATCGTGCGCGGATGAAAATTGGGGTTGGGCTGGAGATCGAGAACGTCGCAGCGGCGGCCATTGCGATCTTCGACGCCGAGCCAGGTGAGCGAAAAAGCCTGGGGCGACGTTTCGACCAGTTCGGCGCGTTCCTGCTGGCGCTTCTGCCATTTGGCCAGGGCGGTCTTGGTGCGCGGGTCGTCGGTGCGCAACATCAGGGCCAGCAGATCGGCCCAAGCCTGGAGCTGTTTGTGGTAATCGGCGGGATCGGCGGGCTTGCCGTCGATTTTGAGGACGAGTTTCAGGTAGCCGCTGCCGGTGGGCACGACGCGAAAGGTGCGATCTTCGAGGGTGCGCGGATTGTCGCCGGCGGTGCGTGAGACTTGATGCTCGACGCGTTCGTATTGTTCCAGGGCGTCGTCATCGCGACGCTGGTTGGCGATGAGTTTTTGGGCGCGGGCTTGCAGCTCGGCGGCGGTGGGCGGAGTGGACGAGTCTTTCGTTTGGGGGCTGTGGGAATTTTGGCGCGGCGTAGCGGCAGCAGCGGAGAATAGCGCGGGAGAGCCGGCCACGTTCAGGGACAGCGCGGCAACGAGTACGGCGGTTGTGAGCTTCCCATTCACGGCGAAGAAACCTGCTGGCGCCAACGCGGTCAAAAAGGCGGCGCTCTTTATTCTAACCGCAAACGAGCGAAAGCAAACTGCCCGGCGGGACAGGCTCGGCCCGGTAGCGAGGGCCGGCGGCAAGGCTGAGGCAGGGTCGCTGCGGGAGGCATATATTTTTGCGAATGTGAACTATTCTGCCGGGCCAGCCGTCTTATAATGTACAGCCGTGACGAAACCCTTTACTGAAGCTGCGCACGCCCGGACCACCCTCGCATCGGTGCGGGAGACTCTGTGGATATCCCTGGATACGCTAAAGGCGCATAAGCTGCGTACTTTCTTGACTTTGCTGGGGGTGATCCTAGCGGTTACTACACTTGTCGCAGTGATTTCAGTGCTGAACGGTCTTAACCTCTATGTATCCAACAAGGTGGCGAACCTAGGCGCTAACGCGTTTGTGGTGGACCGCATCGGGATTGTGACTAATTTTCAGGAGTGGAATAAGGCGAGGAAGCGTCCGCCGCTGAGCATCGACGACTTGGAGGCTTTGCGCCAAGGTATGAAGTTGGCCACTACTATCGCGGGCGAACAAGACACCAGCGCGGATGTTCGCTACGGAAGTATTCTGAGTGAAGACGTGAATATTATCGGGGCGACACCGACGTTTGCGCCGATCCGGGATATTGACGTTTCGAGTGGGCGGCTGCTGACGGATATCGATGAAGAGCATCGCGCGGGAGTGTGCGTGATTGGAGCGGACGTCGCGAATAAACTTTTCCCGGGCCTGGATCCGATCGGCCACGAAATTCGCGCGGGGCAAGGGCAGTATCAGGTGGTTGGGGTGGCGACGCCGAAGGGGACGGTGCTGGGCGAGCCGCAAGATAATTTCGTGATGATCCCGCTGGGGACGTATCGCAAGGAATGGCTGGCGCCGCAGGATTCGGTGACGATGTTTGTGCAGGCGAACGGTCCGGAGTGGATGGATCCGGCGCAGGACGAGGCGCGGGTGATTCTGCGTTCGCGGCGGCACGTGCCGTATGAGACCGATGATAATTTCGCGATCATCGCGCCGAATTCGATCATGGGGTTGTGGAACCGGATCACCGGTAATGCGTTCGGAATCGCAATATGGATTACTTCGATTTTTCTGGTAGTGGGCGGCGTGGTGATCATGAACATCATGCTGGCCAGCGTGACCGAGCGGACGCGGGAGATTGGGTTGCGGAAATCGCTGGGCGCGCGGCGGAGCCATATTATTTTGCAATTTCTGATGGAGTCGTCGTTATTGGCGGCGACGGGCGGGCTGCTGGGCGTTCTTTTCGCAATTATCATCGCGCAGCTGGTGCGAGTGATGAGCCCGATTCCGATATCGACGCCGATTTTTGCGATATTGATCGCGCTGCTGCTATCGACGGTGGTCGGATTATTTTTTGGAATTTATCCAGCGATGCGGGCGGCGAAGCTGGATCCGATTGAAGCGCTGCGGGCGGAAACTTAGGAACGGCTTAGGAAACGGACGATGCAAAGCGACTTTCGAGAAAATCTGAAACTGGCGTGGGATACGGTCCGAGCTCATAAGCTGCGGAGCTTTTTGGCGATTCTGGGCGTGATGATCGGCGTGGCGCTGATTATTCTGGTCGTAGGGCTGGTGCAGGGATTCCGCGGGACGATTCAGGATGAGCTGACTTCAGAAGGAATCGATACCGCGTTCGTTTCGCGCTTCGATCAAGGGCCGAAGAGCGGGCGGCGGCCAAAAGACGAGAAGCTGCGCAAGCAATTGACGCTGGAAGACGCAGAAGCGATCCGGGAAATGTGCCCGGCGGTGAAAGAAATCGCGGTTTCCGCGTTTCAGTGGCAACTGGCGCATGTGGCGCGGTATCAGGGCAACATCATTGAGGGGACGGATTTTCGCGGGACGTTTCCGGCGTATCTGACGGTGTATTCGAACGCGACGATGAAGGCGGGGCGTTTTTTCACCGAAGCGGAGAACGAGCATCGGGAAAACGTAGTGGTTATTGGCGAGAATGTGGCCAAGGCGTTTTTCCCTTCGATTGATGATGCGCTGGGAAAAGAGATTCTGGTCGACGGCTCGACCTATCAGGTGGTGGGAGTTTTCGAGAAGCCGACGGGCGGATTCGGGACCAACGACGAAGATCGGCGCACGGTGATTCCGTATTTCACTTTCATGAAGCTGTACCCGGGAAGTTTCGAGATCGCCTATCGCTTCCTGGCCTATCCGGGAAAGCTGGACATGGCGGTGGATCAGATCAAGGAAGTATTACGGCGGCGGCGGAACGTGCCGTACGACAAGCCGGATAATTTCGCGATTCAGACGCAGGTGGAAGTGGTGAAGCAATTCAACGACATCATCGGCGGAGTGGTGCTGGCGGTGGTGGTGCTGAGTTCGATTGGGCTGCTGATTGGCGGCATGGGGGTGATGAACATCATGCTGGTATCGGTGACCGAGCGCACGCGGGAGATCGGGGTTCGAAAAGCGATCGGAGCGCGCGGCAAAGACATCACCTGGCAATTTTTATTTGAGGCGATGACACTGACAGGTTCGGGCGGGTTGATTGGGATTGTGGTGGGCAGCGCGATCGTGATGCTGATTCCGTTGGTGAGTTCGCTGAAGGCGGTGGTGCCGGCGTGGGCGGTGATCATTGGTTTCACGGTTTCAGTGGGGATTGGATTGATCTTCGGGGTATGGCCTGCAACCAAAGCGGCGCGTTTGAATCCGATTGAAGCGCTGCGACACGAATAGCGGTTCTTTCCTTCTGTAACGTTCTGAAAATTCCCTTTGAATTTGAGAATTTGCCGCGCGCTGCGCGTCAGGGCTTGGCGGTTGGTCTTTTGTCGGGATCGAGGACGACCGGACTTTGCGGGTTAAGTTGCGGGACACCGTGTTCTCCCATGATGTAGGGATAGCCCTCGGGATCTTTTGGATCGCCGTGAACGAAGCCGGCTTCCTGGAGTTCGCGGATGGTGGCGGGAAAATGGCCGAGTTTGGTGGCGTAGGCTTCGGAAGCTTGGTTGAGATGTTGGATATCAAGATTGGCCTGAATGGCCTTTAGGTGTTGCAAGGCGCGGTTGCGAATCAGTTCGTCCTGCGCACTATTGTAGATTTCACCCCAGATCACCCTTGAATTTTCGAGGTCATTGCCTTTGGCAGCGACACTCGCGGCGAGAACCTTCATGAAAATGTGCGCCTTCGGATTTTTGCTGCCTTCGAGATACGCTTCGGCCGCTTTGGGATAGTCCTTCAGGCGGATGGAGTACAAAAAGCCCAGGTCCTGATAGAGACGCCATTCGTCGGGATTGGCGGCGATGCCTTTTTTCACGAGATCGACGGCAGCGTTGGGTTCTCCGGCGCCAGCGGGATCCGGTTCGGAAAGAAAAATCGTGCCGAAGCGATAGGCAATGATGAGTTTGGGATCGAGGGTGGTGGTGATGTCGAGGAGTGGGGCGAGCAGCGGGAAAGTTTCGCCGGGGTTGCCGAGGCGGTAGCCGAAATATTGAACGGCGCGGGTCCAGTAGATATCAGCGAGGAGCGAGTCGTAGCCGAGGCTCATTTTCTTGAGCGTTTTTCCGGACTGGATGATCAGTTCGGGATTCTGATTCTCGAGCGGCGCGGCAGCCGCGTCGATATTGCGTTGCAGGAAGGCGAGTGCAACAAATAGTACGGGAATCGCGACAAGAGCGAGGCGCAGGATTCGAGTGTGATTTAGGTTGGTCATTTTAAATCGCGGCCGGAAAAGACAGCGGAGGAGGCGAGCAACAGCAGAACGGAGTAGAGAACGGCGTAGACCGTGTTCTGCCAGATCAGCGCGTGGGGTATGGCTTCGCTATGTGCGGCCGCGGCGATGATATTGAAATTATGAAAATTGGGCAGGACGTAATAGATGCATTTGGCGACGATCTTGAGAGTGGGATTGTTGGTGAACTGGCCGATGCTACGAATGTCGGGGGCGAAAACTCCGGCGACGTAAATCCCAAGGGTATAAAGAGTGGAGAGCATGGGACTGGAGAAGCAGGAAAAAAATAAGGCGAGCGCGGTAATCAGTGCCAGTTCGAGCAGGACGAAATAGATGGCGATGAGGATGGTGAGATCACCGGCCTCGAACTTATGGGCGACGTAGAGCAGCGCGACGGCGAGACCAACGGCCATGAGGATAGTATTGACCGCGAGAGTCAGGAGTAAGCCGCCGAACTTTCCGACGATGAATTGCCAGCGACGCACGGGCTTGGCCAGCAGGCTGTAGAGAGTGCGTTTCTCGATTTCTTTGTAGACCAGGCCGACGCCGATGAAGATGGCCATAATGATTCCGAAGAGCGAAATGGCGGTGAGGCCGAGGTTGACGATGACGTCGCGTTCAATGCCGATGGAGATGCCGCCGACGAGGACCGCGGCGGCGATCATGAGCAGGGCGAAGAAAATCAAATTGTAGAGGACGCGGTCGCGGACGGCTTCGCGAAAGGTGTTTATGGCGACGATGCCGGAAACGGAACTCATGAGGCGACTCCGGGGGAGACGGGTTCTGAAGCCGTGGCCGCGGATTTCTGGCGCGCGACCATTTTCAGGAAATAGTCTTCGAGCGACGGACGCAGCGGCGCGACGGAAAGTATGCGGGCCTGGGAGTTTCTTAGCTTTTCGAGCGCGGCGTATAAATCCGCTTCGGGAACTTCAATGCGGTAACGGTCGCCGGTGTGGGTAGCCTTGGAGGCGAATTCCGGCGGCAGCGAATTGCCCGGATGCAGTTCGAAAAGGATCTCCATGCCGTGAATGTCGAGTGAAACGATTTCTCGCGGTGCTCCCACTCCTTGTAGCTTGCCACCGACCAAGACGGAGACCCGGTCGCAGAGCATTTCGGCATCGGAAAGAATGTGAGTAGAAAAGAAAATCGTTTTGCCCTGATTTTTCAGCTCGAGAATGATGTCGCGGACTTCGCGTCGGCCGATGGGATCGAGACCAGACATTGGTTCATCGAGGAATACGACCTGGGGGTCGTGAAGAATGGCCTGGGCGATGCCGACGCGCTGCAGCATACCTTTGGAAAATTTGCGCAATTGGACGTCGGCAGAGGCGGAGAGACCGACGCGTTCTAGAAATTTTTTGATGCGGGCTTCGCGGTCGGCGCGGTTGAAGCCGAAAACTTGAGCAAAATAATCGAGCAGCTCGCGGGCAGTGAGGTAATCGTAGAAATAGGGTTGTTCGGGCATGTAGCCGATTTGGCGATGCATGCCGATGTCGGCGATAGAACGGCCTTGAATGCGCGCGTCTCCGCTGGTGGGAAAAATCAGGCCCATCAGGAGTTTTAGCGTGGTGGTCTTGCCGGCACCGTTGGGGCCGAGGAAGCCAAACGCTTCGCCCTGGTTAACCTGTAGGGTCAAATGGTCGAGCGAACGGCGCATTTTTTTGCGCCAAAAGCCGACGGCGTAGTCCTTGGTGAGGCCTTCGATTTCGATCGCGGGCGTGCTCATGTCCGTACATTATGAATTTTTCCAAGAGGCAATTGTTCATGTCAATCCGGAGATGTTGCTAGCCTCGTAACATTTTCGGCACACCGGCGGGGCGATTTCGCCCGAACGAGGCCGGACGCTGGTGTGAGTGGAGCTTATTTTTCAGGTGGGGCGGCTTCGAAGCGCATGAGGAAGGCGTCGTTTTCGTCCCACAGCTCCAGCTCGTTGCCCTGGATTTTCCAGCGGTGGGATTTATCGAGCGCGTGCAGAAAATTGCCTTCGAGTTCCATTCCGCTGGGGCAAGCCATCATGGTGGAGGCGATGGGGCCAAAGTGAATGTTCTGTTTTTCAAGGGTATAAGTGCCGTTGAGGCGATTGCAGCCGCCGGAGCCAGTGACGCGTTTGTTGGAGGAATCGAGGACGATGTAGGGCAGGCGTTGATTTTCGCTGGCGACGACGTCTTTTTCGCCGAGGCGAGTGAGATTCCAAGTGGTGTCTTCGAGGCGGACAATTCCGTTGGGAGCAGCGATACATGTTGTCGCAGGTGAAGGCGAGCTGGCGAGGGGCGCAGCCACACAAAGAAAAGCCAGGGCGGCGGCGACTTTGGTGATTTTGCCGAGGTTGACGCTCATGGAATCGACTCCTGCTTGTTACATTATTTCTTCCCACCGAGCAACGAACCGAGGATACCGCGAACGATTTGGCGCCCGACGGTGCTGCCGATGGTGCGGGCCGCGCTTTTGGCCATGGCTTCGCCGAGGCTGTCGCCGCGGCGGCCGCCTTTCACTGGGGTGCCCAAGCCGGGAAGATTGGTGTACCAGGGTTGAGTTGGAACACCGGCTGGCGCGGTGGTGCCGCCGGCTCCTGGAGCTGCGGGTGCGGATGATGCACCGGCGCGAGCTTTCAATAGTTCGTAGGCCGATTCGCGGTCGACGGCGTTTTCGTAGACTCCGGCCGCGATGGAAGTTTTGATCAGTTGCTGGCGTTGTTCGGCGGTGATGGGGCCGATCTGGCTGTGCGGCGGACAGATCAGGGCGCGTTCGACGACTCCGGGAGTTCCCTTCTCGTCGAGAAAAGAAACGAGGGCTTCGCCGACTTCGAGTTCGGTGATGCATTTGGCGACGTCGAGATTGGGATTCGTGCGAAAAGTGTCGGCGGCGGCTTTCACGGCTTTCTGGTCTTTGGGAGTGAAGGCGCGCAGGGCGTGTTGAACGCGATTGCCGAGTTGGCCCAGGACTTCTTCGGGGATATCGAGGGGATTTTGAGTGACGAAGTAGACGCCGACGCCTTTGGAGCGGATGAGGCGGACGATCTGGACGACTTTATCCTGAATGATTTTGGGGAGGTCGGAGAAGAGCAGATGGGCTTCGTCGAAGAAGAAGACCAGCTTGGGTTTTTCCGGGTCGCCGACTTCGGGAAGACGTTCGAAGAGTTCGGTGAGCATCCAGAGCAAGAAGGTGGCGTAGATTTTGGGAGCGCGGATTAGTTTGTCGGCAGCGAGGATGTTGACGACGCCGTAGCCATTGGAATCGGTCTGCATCAGGTCGTCGAGATTCAGAGCCGGCTCGCCGAAGAATTTTTCGCCGCCCTGCTGCTGAATTTCGATCAGGCCGCGCTGGATGGCGCCGATGCTGGCGGCGGAGATGTTGCCGTATTGGGTTTGAAAATCCGCGGAGTGCTCACCGACATACTGCAACATGGCCTGCAGATCTTTGAAATCGAGCAAGAGCAGCTGGCTATCGTCGGCAATTTTGAAAACGAGAGTAAGAACGCCAGCCTGCGTGTCGTTGAGATTGAGCAGGCGGCTGAAAAGCTGCGGGCCCATTTCGGAGACGGTGGCGCGGACGGGATGGCCTTCGGCGCCGAAGACGTCCCAGAAAGTGACCGGGCAGCCGGCGAAAGAAAAATCGGTGAGCTTGAGCTTCTTGACCCGGTCGGTGATTTTGGGATTCTCGGTGCCGGGCTGGCTGATGCCGGAGAGATCGCCTTTCACGTCGGCGGCGAAAACCGGAACGCCGGCGCGGCTGAAACTTTCGGCCATGACCTGGAGCGTGACGGTTTTTCCGGTGCCGGTGGCGCCAGCCACGAGGCCGTGGCGATTGGCCATGCCGGGAAGCAAGTACAACGGATGAGAGCTTTGAGCGATGAGAAGGGGTTCGACCATTTTTGTCAGGGCCTCACTGGGTTTAAGCATCTCACGGTTGAATCGGGGCGAATCTGAAATTGCGCAGGAGAAAAGCGGCGGCGCGAAGAAGAGAAAACGCGAGAAGAAATCGCGGACGAAGAGGCGGAAGCGATTAGGAAACGCTCACGGAAATAAAAAATGACATGCACGCTTCGAAATTCTCCAGGTGGTTTATCGTGACCGGTGTGTGTCGGTATAGCAACCACTACAGATAGACGCTTACGACACCAACAGCCGAAGATTTTGCGGTCGGCATATGAATTTTTCTTGACAACATTTCCACATGCCCCGATACTCGCTCTCCAAGCTCGGGGAACAGTTTTTTGGCTGCGCCATTTTTTGGCGCGCCAACGAACCGCAAAGCCGGACTGAGTTTAACCGAAAATCCAGAGGGGCAAGACCCCACTTAGAACCGCGAGTCGGTTTTTTTGCGCGGCTTAGCTGGGCTTTTGTCTTTTTTTTTCGGTACTTAGCGCGTTTTCGCCGCGAAAAACTCGGGACGGTTCCTCACAACCGAATTTCATCGTGCCTTCGGGCGCTGAACCTCAAGACCAGGGCGGTAGATTTGAGGGTGCAGGATTTTGGGAGTAAAATAGAAGATCCCACCGCAACTACCACCCGCCCACAGATTGAAGCAAGACTGCCTGCGCGGAGGCAAACAGATGGCTGAAACAAGGACGGCAATGAACGGTATGACGGAAACAAATCAAATGACGCGGCGGGCGACCGGATTGGATTTTCAGCGGCGGTTCACGGACGGGAAAGTCTCGCCCTACGACAAGGTCGAATGGGAGCGCCGCACAGCACTGATTGGGAACGATAAAGGTCAGGTAATCTTCCGGCAGGAAAATGTAGAAGTACCGAAGACCTGGTCGATGACGGCGACGAACATCGTCGCGTCCAAATATTTTCACGGCAAACCGAACACCGCGGAGCGCGAGACTTCCGTACGGCAACTGATAGGCCGCGTGGTGGATACGATTGTGCGTTGGGGCGAAGAGGGCGGTTACTTCGCGACGGGCGAATCGAAGAACGCGTTCCGGGATGAGCTGGCGCACCTGCTGCTGGAGCAGAAGGTGGCGTTCAATTCGCCAGTGTGGTTCAACGTGGGCGTGCAAGCCAAGCCGCAGTGCTCGGCATGCTTCATCAATTCCGTGCAAGACAACATGGAATCGATCATGGGCCTGGCGAAGACGGAAGGAATGCTGTTCAAGTGGGGATCCGGAACCGGGACGAATTTTTCGAGCTTGCGGGGCAGCCGCGAATCGCTATCGGGCGGCGGAATCGCTTCCGGCCCAGTGAGCTTCATGAAGGGCTTCGACGCATTCGCGGGCGTGATCAAGAGCGGCGGGAAGACGCGGCGGGCGGCGAAGATGGTGATTTTGAACGCCGAACACCCGGACATCGTTGAATTTATTCAGTGCAAGACCAAGGAAGAGCACAAGGCGCACGTTTTGATCGATCAGGGCTATGACGCTTCGATCGACGGCGAAGCGTACTCTTCGGTGTTCTTTCAGAACGCGAACCATTCGGTGCGGGTGACCGACGATTTCATGCGTGCGGTGGAAGAGGACCGGGACTGGTGGACGCGGAACGTTAACGACGGCAAGCCGTGCGAGAAGATGAGCGCGCGAGAACTGCTGCGGGAGATGGCGGATTCGGCGTGGCGCTGCGGCGATCCGGGGATGCAGTACGACACGACGATTAACCGTTGGCATACCTGCAAAGCGACGGAGCGGATTAATGCGTCGAACCCGTGCTCGGAATACATGTTCCTGGACGATACGGCGTGCAATCTGGCGTCGTTCAATTTGCTGAAGTTTTTGGGAACGAATGGAGTTTTTGACAGCGAAGGATTCACGCACTCGGTGGACGTGGTGATCACGGCGCAGGAAATTCTGGTGGATAACGCGAGTTATCCGACGGAGAAGATTGCGCGGAATTCGCACGACTACCGTCCGTTGGGAATTGGGTACGCGAATCTGGGCGCGCTGCTGATGTCCCTGGCGCTGCCGTATGATTCCGATGGCGGAAGAGATTTTTGCGGCGCGATCACGGCGCTGCTGACCGGCGAATCGTACGCGCAGTCGGCACGCATCGCGGAACGCATGGGACCGTTTGGCGGATACCCGCGCAACCGCGAAGCGATGATCGACGTGATCCGCATGCACCGCGATTCACTGCGGCCGATCAAGGAAGACAACGTGCAGCCTTCGCTGCTGCGCGCGGCGCAGAAATCGTGGGATGACGCCCTGGAGTTGGGCGAAAAGTTCGGCTACAAGAATTCGCAGGTCTCGGTGCTGGCTCCGACCGGAACCATCGGATTCATGATGGATTGCGACACCACCGGAATCGAGCCGGATTTGGCGCTGGTGAAGCAGAAGAGACTCGTCGGCGGCGGAGTGATCAAGATCGTGAACAACACGGTGCCGCAGGCGTTGATGAAGCTGGGATACGCGCCCGAAGAGGTCGCGCAGATCGTCGATTACATCGATGCGAACGCGAAGATCGAAGGCGCGCCATTCCTGAAGGAAGAACACCTGCCGGTTTTCGACTGCTCGTTCACGCCGATTGGCGGCGGGCGTTCGATTTCGTGGAAGGGTCACCTGCGGATGATGGCGGCGGCACAGCCGTTCCTTTCGGGCGCGATCAGCAAGACGATCAACATGCCGGAAGCGTCGACGGTGGAAGATATCATGCAGGCGTACATCGAATCATGGAAGCTGGGGCTGAAGTCGGTGGCCATCTACCGCGACAATTCCAAGGGCTCGCAGCCGATGTCGGCGGCGACGAAGAAGGATGACGGCAAGACCGCCGCGGTTGCGGCAGCGACGCCGGCGGAAGTGGTCGCTTCGACGACACAAGCGGCGCCGGCGCCGGAACAGCATGAGCTGTTCGCGCGAGGGGCTACGCGGCGCAAGCTGCAGCCGGAGCGCGATTCGATCACGCACAAGTTTTCGATCGGCGGCCACGAAGGGTACATCACCGTGGGCAAGTACGACGATGGAACGCCGGGCGAGATTTTCATCAAGATGGCCAAGGAAGGGTCCACGCTTTCGGGAATCATGGACGCTTTCGCGCTGTCGGTTTCGATTTCGCTGCAATACGGCGTGCCGCTGCGGGCGCTGGTGGAAAAATTCGTGAATTCGCGGTTTGAGCCTTCGGGCTACACCGGGAATCGCGACATCCGCTACGCGAAATCGATCGTGGATTACATCGGGAGATGGCTGGGCGCGAAATTCATCTCGTCGAGCTATCTGGATACGGACGCGAGCGAAGCGGAAGCGGTGGCGGCAGCGCCTGCTGTAGCAGCGAGCGCTCCGGCGGCTCCGGCTGGAGTGGCGGCAGTGAAACCGATGGCGGCATCGAGGATGACGGACAACGAGGCGTCGGCCCGGCACCGGGCGACGATTGACGATGCGCCGTCCTGCTCCGAGTGCGGGATGCTGATGACGCCGAACGGCAGCTGCTACAAGTGCTCGAACTGCGGCGGAACGTCGGGCTGCAGCTAACCTAGAACCAAAATTGGAACCAGAGCGAAGAGGGCGGGTCTTTTGATCCGCCCTTTTTCTATTTATGGGCGAGGCGCGACTAGCGCGGGCCGGTGGGATTCGTGGCGGCGCGGCGCATTGATTGGATGGCGGTGTACCCGATGAGGAGGACCGCGATGATCAGGACGGCCCACAACAGGGCGTCGTGAGTTTCGGTCCAAGGACGGGGATCTACCCACGCGGTGTTTGCTTCTTCCGGACCCAGCTGGCCTGGGGGCGTGATTCGCTGTTGCTCTGAATCTATGCGCTGGGCCAAATCGTATTGAGGCGCCTGGGCTCGTTCCTGGCCGTAGATCAGCGAGTAGGTTTTGCCTGGTTGCTGCTCGAACATAATCCGACGGGGCGTGGTGTAGAGACGGACGGAATTCATGGGCAGCGGTGCGTCGTTACGATTTTCAATGGCGATGCGCCAGTGGCGGAACTGCTGGCCGCCGTAGGGAATTTCGACCTTCAGTTGTTCTTGAACTTTATCGCCTTGATGGAAACGGTAAATTTGGCCGGAGGCGAGATTTCTCCATTCTTTTTCATCCGCGCTAGCTGAGAGCCTCACCGAACGAATAAATTCCCCCGGGGCGACGTCGAAAACGACTTCGGTGACCGGCGGGCCGGAGCCACCCAAATCCGCGGTCCAGGTGCTTTTGCGTTGGGTCGAGTTCGGCGCGGCGGCGGGCTGGACGGTTTCCAGCGGCACGCGCTCTTCGGGACTGCTGGTTTCATTGAGGACGACCACTCCCAAGATCGGGAACTGCTGATCGCCATTCAGAATGCGGACGCGGAGGAAGCGGGCGTTATTTTCGGAGTAGTGAACGACGCGGGTGCCTTCGCGGCCGTCTTTGTTAAAACGAAAAATGGGGGCGCGGTCCTGGACGATGCGCCAGGTGTGGGCGTCGTCGCTGGCGTCGACGGTGACCCATTCGATAAAATTCTGCTGGCTGGTTTGAATTTCGAGCGAGTTGTGAAAAGTGTCGCCCTTCACTTCGACGACGGTTTGGGTGTATTGCCCGGGCGTGAAACTTTTTTCATGCATGGTTGCGGCGCGGTGCTCGAGCTTGGTGCCGCCGTCCAAAGAAAAGAGGGTGTAGGGAGTTTCGTGGCCCTCGGCGTCGATGATTCGCAGGTCGCCAAGCGAAGGCTGCGAGCGCAAATAAATTGGGTCCGGGATGGCGGTTTGGACCAGGCGCGGAGCATCGGTGGGAGCAAGCTCAATCGGGCGCGAATATCTCCACGCGCTCCAGGCTGCGGGAAGCGTGGAGAAAGCCAAAGCGGTTCCGGCAGCGAAGCCGAGGGCGAGGGCCGCCGTGGCGATCGAGCGAAGACCGCGCAGGGGCGTGCTCACGATTTATTTCCCGTGCTGCGGCCAGCGAGTTGGCGCTGGTAGTAAAACGAAATGAGCAGCAAGGCTAGCCCCAGCAGGGCGAAAGAGACGATGCGGTAGAACTTTTCGAGGAAGGAAAGATCGAAGACGAAAACTTTTACGATCACAACTCCGAGCAGAGTGAGGGCCTGCCAGCGCACGACTGCTAATTTTTTTACGGTGCCAACTCCCAACAAGACCAGGGCGTAGACCAGCCACAAGGCGGACAGGCCCAACTCTTGCGCGTGCGCCCGGTCGATGCCGAGCGAGGGCGAGCGCCCAAAGAAGTCCCAAACTTCGAGGGATAGTGCGGTAATCAACAAAATATTGGCTGCAATTGCGATGAGCAGGTACATGGTCTGCTCTGGGGCGCCGATTTCGCCGGGCTGCTGCGCGGCGAAATAGCAGGCTCCAAAAAAGCAAGCGACGGCGATAAGGTAGGTAACGAATCGGGCGTTGAGGAGAAAAGTGTCAGCGGGAATCGTAATGGCGACGAGGCGTGCGGCGACGATGGCGAAGAGCAAGAAAGCGGCCAAGCGCATGAGCGGCATTTCAACGGTGAAGCCAGACCAAACGAGAATGAGTCCTTCGACAGCCCAGGCAATGGTGATCCATTTACCGTCGCAACAGATGGGGATGGCGAGAGTGGCGAAGGTGAGCGCCAAACCGGAATAAAGAATTCGCGCTGTTTGGGTGTCGGTGCCGCGGCCGACGGGCAGCAGGCGTTCGGCGCCCAGGTGTGCGGCGGCGAGGGCGACGATGGCTGCGGTGAGCGCCCAGCGGTACTGCGGCCACAGAATTTGGTGCAGGGTTACGGCGATAAAGAGAGCGTTGAGTGCAACGACGCAGATTTCGAGTGCGGAGATTCCGCCATCACGCCAGCTGCGCACCACTGGAATCGCGGCGAAGAGCAGAAAAAACAGAGTGGCGAATAAAATCGTAATCGCCATGGCCGGCTCACGATAGAAATCCGCGTACCATCCCCAAAAGAAAATCAGGGTGCCGGCGAATTGCACGGGCAGCAGCGATTTCCAGGCGCGGACCCAAGCCACGCCGAGCACTCCTGCGCCGAGGATGAGCAGATAGGTGAAGAGGGCTAGTTCGTGGTCTTGGTGAGTGCTGACCAGCAGCGGAGTGATCAAACCTCCGATCTGCGCGAGCAAGGCGATGCGTTCGGAATTTCTGCCGACCGCGACCACGAACGTAGCGGCGGTCACAACGATCATCAGGGCGAAGGCGGTGTCCTGCGAAAAAATCTGGTAGTAGTGCCAGCCGGCCCACAGGGTGACGTAGAGCACAGCCGCGCCGAGCGCGGCGATGCCTTCAGAAAAATACTTGTAGCCTTTGTTGAGGAGGCGCTGGCTCCAGGGATAGAGCGCGCTGCCCAGAAGCAGGCCGATGGAGATTCGTCCGCGGGGGCCGACCCAATCGTTATCGAAGGCGTATTTCAGGAAGAAAGTGACGGCGAAGAGTAGCGCCAGGATTCCGACGTAGTTGAGCCAGCGGCCGGCGACGACCGCTTCGAAATTGTTATCGTGAGCGGCGGGGGCGGAAGCAGGACGCGGCGGCGAAAATGAGGGCGGAGGCAGGTGCGGCTTCGGCACGGCCGCAACCGGCGGAGGAACAACTGGTGCACGCTGGTGGGGCTGCGGGACGGAATCGGGAGCCAGTGTGCTCGCCGCCACCGGCACGACCGGAGGCGCGGCTGGAATTGGCGGTGTGACGTCGCGAGGCAGTGCCGACGCGGGTTCGTGGACCGAGGCTGCAGCGCGAAGCGACTGCTCGAGTTGGGCGACGCGCCGTTCCAGGCTGAAAATCCTGGCGATCAACTGCGGCGTTTCAGCATTCGTTTTGCGGGTGAGCGCCCCGACGCGTACCACGGCGATGATGGCGAGAATTGGGAAGCCGAGCACAACGGCAACCGCGAACAAGGCGGGCAGGATGGCGGATGGTGGCATAGTCAAGAGGGGAGCGGTTGCGGGGCTAGTACATCACAGTCAATTGCGAGGGGCAATACGTTTGGACCGGAGCGGCAGGCGAAGCGATACCTGGTCGAACGGACGATGCGGTGGAGCGGGCTTGGCGCGGCAGTTGTGCTTGGACGTTAGGAAAACTCACGGGAACGGCACGGCGAGCGGAAGGCGCGCTTCGCGCGGGTTTTTATGTCGGAGTTAAAGCTCCGACCCCCTAAAAAGCTCATGGGAAAAAGCGGGCGGACAAAAAATAAGGGGCCCCGTCGGGCCCCTTCATGCTCTACCCCTAGAATCCGGTCTCAGCGCGGTGACACCGGCCCACCCCGGGATAAGAGACAGCCGATGATTGGGATGCACGCGGAGGGCCACGGTGCGACGGCTTAATGGATCCAAGGGAAAGTTGAAAATAAGTCACTTACGCGAATGTTGCGTTGAACTGATATGAATTTCGCGTTTGCATCTCCAGTTTCTGAAAACTAACTATGGTTTTTTCTATGGTCTTTGGAAGCGCTAGCTCGCGCGCAGCTCGCGGCGGCGCAGAAAAACACGGCGCAGGAACCAAGCCGGGACCAAGATAGCTACGAGCCAGAAAACGATGGCCAAGCCGTAGTTGAGGAAGAAAATCAGGACGCCGAGGATCGCGTCCTGGAGATTTTGCAAGCCGCCCACGAAAGCGTTGCGGAGTTTGGTGCCTACCGAGGAGTCGGAATGGAACTTCTCGTGAAATTCCTCGCTGAGTTGGACCTGGACGGTAGCGTAGCTGACCTGATGCAGCATCAGGGCACTCTCGCCCTGCATACTTTCGATCTCGGAGCGGACGCGAGCAAGTTCGCGCTCGACGTCGAGGACGTCTTCAAGGCGTCCGGTGCGGGCGCCAAGCAGGTCGACGAGGCGGCGTTCGGTGGCTTGCGCGACTTTGAGCCGGGCTTGGAGGTCGACGTATTGGGCGCTGACCTCTTCGTTGGTCAGGGAATCGGATTCGACGTGGCCGAGTTGGCGCAGGTCGGCGAGGAAGCCGTCGAGTTGATTCGCTGGCACACGAAGCGAGGCAGAGAGGCTACGCGAGCTGCCGGACTGCGACTGGCCTTCGAGCTTTTCGATATAGCCGCCGCGGGATTTGGCTAGCTTTTCGATGGCGGCGCTGGCTTCGTCATAATTTTTGGCAACGATGGAGAGCGAGGCGGTTTGCTCGATCATGGGCGCAACGACTGGAGCGGACGTCGACTCTGGAGCGGGCGAAGGGGAAGCCGCGGGAGCGTCGTAGGCCATCGACAAAGCTAGAGAACTTTCGGCTCGTTTTTTCGCCAGTGCTGCCTTGTTCTGATCCGAGAGACCGGCTTCGTTCTGGAGCCATGACTTGTAACCGCTGGGTGCTGGGGACGCGGGCGCTGACTCGGCATTCATCGATACGATCTGATCGACGGCGCGACCATTCGGTTGTAGCAGCGACGCTCTTTGAGATCCGACCAGATAGGCAATGCCGATGACCATCGCGAATCCGGCGGCCAAGGCCCAATTTCGCCGAGCCGCAAAAAGTTCGCGCCAACGGGTGAAACGCGGGCCGCGGGTCTCTTGAGTTTTTGCAGGAATTTCTTGCGAACTTGATTTCGAGGCGTCCAGCACGACGGTGGTCAGGTTTTGTGGCGCAGATTCGATTTCGAAGGCGAGCATCTGGGCGGAGATTCCACGAATGCTTCGGGCCACTTCCTGACATTCGGTGCAGTGCTCCAGGTGGCTGGCAAGAGCTGCGGCGCGGCGAGGTTCCAGTTCACCATCGAGATAGGCCATCACTTCTTCGGGTTCGAACGCGTGTTGTAGAGATCGATCCATAAAATCCTCAGTCGCCATCCTTGGCGGGAACGAGCTGTTCTTTCATGGCCAGGCGCGCGCGGAAGAGGCGCGAACGGACGGTGTTGGCCGGTAGACGCATCACAGTTGCAATCTCTTCGTAGCTGAGCTGTTCGTATTCACGGAGCATCAGGATTTTGCGCTCGTCTGGTTGCAGCTGAGCCAGGGCGCCGCGGACCCAAATTCCGGCATCCGTTGCAGACCCGGTTGCAGCGTCCGTGCGTTGGTCGAGTTTTTCGTTCTCACTCAGCTCGCGACCGGCTTTGCGACGTTCGGCGAAAACCATGCGCATGGCGATTCCGTAGAGATAACTTCGGAACGAGGCGCGCGGTTCGTAGCGAACGGCATTGCGCAGCACAGCCATGAAACACTCCTGGGCTAATTCTTCGGCGCGGGCCGGATGATCCAGGCGGCGACGGAAGAAGCGGTAGACGGGCTCGCGATAGCGTTCGAAAAGCTCGGCGAAAGCGGGTTGCGAGCCAGCCTGGAATTCGGCGATGAGTTGTTCGTCGGTATTCATATTCCGCAAGTACGCACGGTATAAGGGCCAGGGCCGTGGCGTCGAGCCTACTTCCTTTGACGAATGGGCTACACCTATGGAATGTCGCGAGGAGGCGAAAAGTTCCCGCCGGTAACGAAAAAACTAGCCCGAGTGGGGAGCTAGTGCCCGATGGCTTGGCGCAGGCTGTGGGCCAGGGAATCGGTCCAGCGGCGGACGTCGTCCTCGTGCTCGGCTTCGACCATGACGCGTGCCAGCGGCTCGGTGCCGGAATAGCGCAGGACTACGCGGCCGGATTTGCCCAGGGCATTTTCGGCAGCGAGCAACTCGCGGGAAACTTCGGGAAGGCTATCGAGTGGCGGCTTAGATTTGACCTTCACGTTCACGATTTTTTGGGGGAAAACTTTGAGGTCGGAGAGGAGATCGTCGAGCGGGCCGGAGAGGGCGACGATCGAAGCGAGTTTGAGGGCGGTCAACATGCCGTCGCCGGTGGTGGCGTCGTCGAGAAACAGAATGTGGCCGGATTGTTCGCCGCCGAGGTTGGCGCCGATGCGCTGCATTTCTTCGAGGACGTAGCGGTCGCCGACGGCGGTGCGGGCGAGAAGCAGGCCGGATTTTTCGAGGGCGCGTTCGAGGCCGAGGTTGGCCATGGTGGTACCGACGATGACGTCGCCTTTGAGCAGGCCGTTGGACTTCATGTAGCGGCCGGCGACGAGCAGGACGCCGTCGCCATCGACGAGGCGGCCGGAGGAGCTGGAGAAAATAGCGCGGTCGGCATCGCCGTCAAAGGCCACGCCGAGGGAGGCGCCGGATTCAACGACTTGGTGCTGCATTTTTTCCGGGTGCAACGAACCGAAGCCGGCGTTGATGTTGCGGCCGTCGGGAGTGCTGCCGATGGCCACGACTT
>CAWIEL010000015.1:0-37672 GCA_963835025.1 uncultured Acidobacteriota bacterium | reverse complement strand
GCTGACGCGCACAGCAGCGTGACCGTCGGGGACCACGAGAATGCTTTTGCCGAACAAACTCAACAGCGCGGCGATGGCCAGAAGTTTGGACGCGGCCGTCCAGCGGATCTCGCGGCGAGAGCCAGTACGCCGCGCCAGGTAGACGGCGCCCGCCGACTGCGGCACAGCACCCGGCTGCTCGGCTGGGGCTACCGGCGCGGTCGAAAGGGAAGGCGGCGCGTCTTCGCCACCGCGCAGCAGCCGATCCAGTTCAAACGCGAGATAAATGTCGTACAGCACAATCGCTACCGCTACTCCGGCGAATCCCAGACTGACCGCTATCAACAGAAACCGCAGAAAGAGCATGGCCGTTCTCCTTTTTGCTGCTTTCGCCTGCCCCAGGTGAGGCAGTGCGCAAACCCTTCGTGACGATTTCCTTGGGCCTCAAGCGAGGCCGACGGAGCTCAGGCCGCGGTCCGATGCAGACCGCTCGACCTGCGAATCTCCGGTACTGCCGCCACGCGTTCGGCCAGCGATTGGGCCGCGGCTCGAGCTGGCATCAATTTCATCAGAACCACCAGGCTCATCCACTGAAGCGCCAACGCCACCGCAAACGAGATAAAGATGGCTCCCGCGATTGCGGCAAATCCGATAGTGTTTTCCATGGCCGTTCTCCTTTCTCTGCCAACCGCCGGGCGCGCTGTGAATTCCGTTGCTACCGGCGCTGCCTGCGCGGTCTACAAATGCAGGAGCGGGGCCACACGAGGATGAGGTTCCGGCCGAAACAACGCCGCGCGTATTCGCATCATTATCAGTGGGTTGGAAAACGAGGCTCCGCCAGGGCGTGCCGTAACCCGCCGCCGGCAGCCGGAAACCGTGGGTCGCGTTGGACGTTCGGGTTGAATGATTGTGTTACGCGATACTCAGGACGGCCAGACCGCGCGATCCGCGCGGAAGTCGGCCATAACTGTTAGAATCCGTGTTGAAGCTCAGGTGGGCAGATGGCTGGAATCAGAAACGGCGACGAAACCACAGCAACCGACCCGCGCGTGCGCGTGAGCCAGCCGGGAACCGCTCCCAGCGGATTCCGCCTAGGCCGCGTCTTCGGCATTCCCATTTATCTGCATCCCAGCTGGTTGATTATTTTCCTGCTGATCACGGTCACGCTGGGAAGGCAGTTCGCCAACCAGCACCCGAACTGGTCGGCACAACAAAACTGGGCGCTGGGCATCATCACCAGCATCCTATTTTTCGCCTCGGTTATTTTCCACGAACTGAGCCACAGCATCGTGGCCCGGGCCTACAAAATTTCCGTGGAATCGATCACCCTATTCGTATTTGGAGGCCTCGCGCGAATCCAGCGGGACCCCTCTAGCGCGAAGCAGGAATTTAATATCGCGATCGCGGGCCCGCTATCCAGCCTGTTTCTGGCGGGCGGGTTTTGGCTGGTGGCGCACGCCGTGCCAAATCGTCCCCTGATTTTTGCCGCCTGCACTTGGCTCTGGGAAATCAACTTGATGCTGGCGCTATTCAATTTGGTTCCCGGATTTCCGTTGGACGGTGGGCGCATCCTGCGGGGCATTGCCTGGGGCATCACCGGGAACTTCGACAAAGCCACCAAAATAGCGGCGGGGGCGGGGCGATTTTTCGCGTACCTCCTGATTTTCGCGGGCATCTGGCAGGCCTTCAACGGCAATTGGGTTGGCGGGGTGTGGACGGCATTTATCGGATGGTTCCTGCTCAGTGCAGCGCGCGATAGCTATACGCAGGTCGCTCTGCGCAACAATCTGACCGGCGTCAGCGCGGCGGACATCATGACGCCGGACGTGCCCACCGTTTCGCGGGATATTTCCATAGAGGATTACGTGCACGAAGTGATGCGCACCGGCCGGCGTTTTCACATCGTTACCGGCGCCGGACGGCCGGTCGGTTTGGTCACGCTGCATTCCGCGCGCAACGTTCCTCGGGAGGAGTGGGCTAACAACTCAATCCAAACCGCCATGATTCCCATCGACCAGATTCACGCGGCCTCACCGGCGGAACCGGCGTTGGGCGTACTTCAACGCATGCAATCGGAAGACATCAATCAGATGCCGGTCATCTCCGAGGGCCACATTGTGGGGATGATTGCGCGGGATACAATCCTGCGCCTGCTGCAGACGCGCCTGCAGTTGGGGCACTTGGCTTCGTAGGGCTGGGTTCAAGCCCCATTTTCGGGAATTTATGCGCTGGCTTCTTTCGCTTCTTCCGCGGCTTCGCCCAAAACCTTGGCGGTAATGGTGATGCCGTTCTTGGTGGCATCGAAACGCTGCTTGCGATCCATCTGCTTCCCCAGGATTTCGCGAACCGCTTTGCCTACGCCCGCAGCCAAACCGCCGGCTTCGACACGCGCTTTGCCGCCGACCGTGCCGGGGCCCAGCTTGCGGTCGTCAAACTGAACTTCCACTTCGATTGTCTTCGCCATTCCTGTATTGCTCCTTTTTGATAGCACAGCCGATAAACCAAGTTAAGACCGTATCAAATTTTTTCCTGTCGAACCAGCATAGGCGGGCGATTTACACGTTTCGGCCTTCGGCGCGCATCTGGCGGCGCAGCGCTGGCCATGCGAAAATATCGAGAACGAATGACCACTAACCCAGCATGGTTTGCAGCCGGAGGGCTTTGCGCCGCGGCGGGACTCTACGCCTGGGGTGCACTGGCACCATGTTCACAGCTTTTTGGACCCACGGTGCGCGGTACGGGTGACGCTGCTACCCTCGGACTCACTTTCGACGATGGGCCGAATCCATCTGCCACGCCCCGCATTTTGGATCTCCTGACGAAGTACGACCTGCGCGCTACGTTCTATGTGATTGGCCGGCACGTCCGCGCCTTTCCTGCACTAGCCAAGGAAATCGTCGCGCAGGGCCACGCCATTGGGAATCATACGGACACCCATCCCTCGCTCGCGTTGTGCGCGCCTTCGCGCATTCGGCAGGAGCTGGATCGTTGTGACCAAGCGATTCATGCCGCAACGGGCGTCACGGCCCAATGGATGCGTCCTCCCTACGGTTTTCGCAGTCCGCAACTCGGTTCGATACTGACTGCGCGCGGAAATTCCGGCGTCGCCATGTGGAGCGTGATGGCTCGCGACTGGAAGCCGCAACCCGCCGAGCGCGTAATTGAACGCTTGCGCCGTGCTCGTGGTGGAGATATCGTTTTGCTGCACGACGGCGATCATCAAACGCTCGAAGGCGACCGAAGCCACGTGGTAGCCGCGCTGGAATACTGGCTGCCGCGCTGGAAAGATTCAGGACTTCGACTGATTACCATGAATGAGATGAACAAAAGTTTCGGAGCGGCCTAAACGCATGATGGATGAAAAGCGGTACTACGATGAGAAGCCCGAAACCAAGCAGATGACCCTGGTCTGCCCGCATTGCCGCGAAGAAGGAACATTCCCGGTGCGCTGGATGATGCGTTCGAAGAAGGCCGCCATGCCTCCGGGTGGCGACGCGGACGATCGCGCAAAATTCGCCAAGGCTCGCTCGTACATGGTTCGCATGGACGACTTGGTCGCCTGCCGCAACATCCGTTGCCGCAAGCGCTTTGACCTGACCGGCCAGACGGTCATTATTTTGTAGGATTTTTGACCCGCCGCTTCGACCAGCTAGTAATCGTCCGAGGATCTGCCTGACGTCGCCGTCTCCGGCACGCCGTCCAGAACCTCGCGGACTTTCTGCGCAATCGCCTTCAGTGTGAAGGGCTTCTGCAGGAAGGACATCCCGCCTTCCAATACGCCGTGGCGGAAAATGCTGTCATCGGTGTACCCGGAAATATACAGAACTTTCAAATTGGGCTGCTTGGTAGCCAGGCGCGTAGCCAGTTCGCGCCCACTGACCCGAGGCATGACCACGTCGGTGATCAAGAGTTGAATCGGTCCAGCGTGCTTTGCCGCCAGATCGAGAGCCTGTACTCCATCCGAAGCTTCCAATATCCGATAACCCCGGCCACGCAGATACTCGCTGACCAGTTCACGGACGCTTTCTTCGTCCTCCACCAGCAGAATCGTTTCGGTTCCGGGCGCGGGCCCGACCGCCACTTTCTCGGGAATTGTTTTTTCCGCCTCGCTCAACACTTGTGGCAGGTACACCTTGAAGGTGGTCCCTTGCCCCATTTCGCTGTAGACCCAGATGTATCCGCCGCTTTGTTTGACGACGCCGTAAACTGTGGCCAGGCCCAAGCCCGTGCCGCGTCCTTGCTCCTTGGTGGTAAAGAACGGCTCGAAAATACGCGCTTGCGTCGCCGCGTCCATGCCGGTGCCCGTGTCACTGACTGTCAGCATCACGTAGGGTCCGGGCTCGACCACCGCGTGTTGCGCCGCATAACTGTGATCCAGGTCCACGTTCAGTGTCTCGATCGACAGCCGGCCGCCTTCGGGCATCGCGTCGCGCGCATTGACGACCAGATTCAGAATGACCTGTTCGATCTGGCTCGGATCGGCCTTAACGCGGCCCAGTTTCGCGCCGGGCAGGAAGGCCAGTTCGATATTCTCGCCGATGACTCGCGAAACCATTTGAATCATCCCGGCGACTGCGTCGTTCAGGTCGAGGACCTTCGGCTGCAAAACCTGCCTGCGGCTGAAGGCCAGCAACTGCCTAGTCAGAGCGGCGGCGCGTTCAGCCGCCTGCTGAATTTGCAGAACGTTTTGCCGCGCGGGACCTGCTGCGGCGTCTGGCACTGTGGCCAGGCGGTCGGTGAGCATTTCCGCGTGGCCTTTGACCACCATCAGCAGGTTGTTGAAATCGTGCGCCACGCCACCGGCCAGCTCGCCCACGGCCTGCATCTTGGCCGACTGGCGCAGTTGATCGGCCAGATGCTTGCGGTCGGTGATGTCCAGCGCCACGCCGATTACTCCGAGCAGTTCGCCTTCGCTATTGTGAAAGGGTTGCACGTGCGTTTCAAAAACAAGATTCTGCCACTCGAGTTCGTAGGTCACCGAGTCTCCGGCAAGGGCCTGCCGGTGGGCCAGAATCGGCGGAAAGTTCGGATCGTCCGTGTGGAAATACTCGTAGAGACTCTTGCCGGTCATGCGCGAGGACTGCTCGCCCAACTTTTCCAGTCCGGCGCCCAGCCCTGAAGTGAAACGAAGTTCTTTGTCGGTGGTCCACAGCACTGCTGGCATTTTTTCCAGGATTACGGCCAGCCGGGTGCGTCCCTCGTGTCGATCGATCTGGGATTTTTCCAGATCCTCGAGCATCCCGTTCACCGCCGTGCCCAGGAAAGCCAATTCGTCGTGACCGCTGACTTTCAGCCGCTCCGAAAGATTTCCACTGGCTCCAATCTGGGTGATGTTTTCAGCGAGGTTGGCGATGCGGGAGATGACGAAGCGCTCCAACAAAAACAAAGTAACCGCGCCAAACACCAGAGCCGCCGCAATCAGCAACAACAGGAACTGCAGCTGGCTGGTCCGGCCTTGGCGATAGATCGTGCGAGGCAGCTGCACCTGCATCAACAGGGCCGGCTTGCCATAAATGTCGTCGAGCTTTTGAAACGCGGCCACTGAATCATCGCTCAGCGGCCGTATCTCGATCGGATTGCCTTCGGTAATGGCCTCACTGGCACCATCGAAACCGGGCGCATGTATAGGCTGATCCATGCGCTGCGCCACCAGCGTCACCCGAGTCATCGAGCCGATCCGGGCCAGTTCGCTCTCGTCCAGCAAACGCCCCATGACCACGCTGCCGGAAACCGGCCCACTTCCGTTGCTCATCAGGACTGGCCGGGAATCGACCAGAGCCGGCCCGTCGGGAAGCATCAAAATGCCGGAAACGCGACTATCGCTGGATTCGTGCGTGAGCAACAAGGAACCGGGCTTCAGATGCTCCTTGAGTCCGATGGGCAGGAAAGTGTCGCCACCCTGATCCAGGTTGAAACCCTTGGAAAACAGCACATCTCCATGCAGATTAGCGATGGCTACGAAATTGATCTTCAGTTGTGCAAACGTGGTGGCCGGGAATTCGGTCGTGGGATAAGTCGGGTTATGCCCGTGTACGAAAGCGTTGGTCTGATCCCAAGAGCCATATTCGCTGGTGGTGCGGTCCAGGGTATTGATTTCGTTGGTCAGGGCGCTCGAAGCGCGCTCGATATTCTCCCGGGCTACGTCTGCCTCAAGCTTAGTAAAACTACGCATTAGCAGGGCGCGTGAAAGGATGTACATTCCTCCCACCAGGCCGACCATGGCAATGGCGATGATGAGCAGAGTTTTCCGACGTAGCGAGGAGGGAATTTGCAGCTGCGCGATGGAGAGAGGGGCCAAGGCTAAATTATAGTCTTCTAACGTCAAGGCGGGATTACAGGGTGTCCTACTCGTACACGGGCCTAACACTATATAGGTGACCCGGAGTCGGTGCAGTCCGGCCGATGCTGACGGTATCCTTATAAGATAAGGGCGGATACATCTTGTTTCCCGAGGGCTGCATCCCTTAGATTGCAAGGAATGAGGTTCTTATGATCGAAAGTAGGCGGCGAAAACGGCGCGGGGGACTGTTGCAGGCGGTCTCGCTGGCAGGTCTACTAGGGTTGAGCCTGCTCCTCGCAGGAACGACAGCGGCGCAAGACGGACCGATGGCACCGGCGCAACCCGTTCAGCCTCAGGCGCCGAAACCTGCAGATCAACCCGCGACCGGCACCCCAACCGCAACTCCAGATCTGAACGCGCCGATAGCGCTGGCAGCTGACCCAGCCAACGCCAACGCCAGCACATCTGCTCCGGCGGCGGCACAATCCGACGCTGACCCGCCCCGCCGCACCTACGCCGGGCCCCAAAATCACCGTGCCCGCCGGGACCCACATTCCGCTGGTCTTGCATAACGCCGTATCCACGCGCAGCGCGCGCCCTGGTGACCCGGTTTACTTCGAGACCCTGTTTCCGATCATGATCGACGGCAAAGTGGTGATCCCGGCTGGCTCCTACATCAGCGGAGAAATCACCGAGTCGAAGCGTCCAGGCCGGGTGAAGGGCCGCGGCGAATTGATGATGAAGCTGACCGAGCTCATTCTGCCTAACGCCTACATGGTCAATCTGAACGCGGTGCCCAGCAACGCGGGCAGCGGCGGAAACGAAACCACCGACAAGGAAGGAAAAATTATCGCTGATTCCAACAAAGGCAGCGACATCGGGACGATCGCCAAGACCACCGGAGCGGGTGCGGGAATTGGTGGCTTGGCTACTCAAAGTGCGAAAGGCGTGGGGATCGGGGCGGGAATCGGTGCTGCGGCGGGACTTGCCGCGGTTTTGCTGACCCGTGGTCCCGAAGCTGAATTGCCGCGCGGCTCGACGGTGGAAGCGGTGATCGATCGCTCGATCCTGCTCGACGCCGACAAAGTCCAATTCACCGGACCGGGACAAGCCTCAGCGCTCGCGGGTCCGCCCAACCGCGAACCGGTTCGTCAGGCAAACCCGTTCTAAAAGGTTAAACAAAAGTTACGGCTGGCTTTAGGCTTTAGGGTGCGGGTGAGCGCGTCGCTGCGCGTGCTTGAGATGCTTCTGATGAAAATCGCAGCGGCGAAAAATTTTCCGCGTCAATATCGGTCTTTCCTTGCACCAACCAATCGCGAATCAACTTTGCAGTCACCGGGGCAAGTAGCACGCCGTTCCGGTAGTGGCCCGTCGCCAGCCATAAGCCATTCACTTCAGTCGGTCCGATGATTGGCAAATGATCCGGCGACCCGGGTCGAAGCCCTGACCACTGCTCGACGATTTCCGCACCAGCCAGTTCGGGCGCCAGCTCAACCGCCGCCTCGAAAATCCCGCGGATACCTTCGGGCGTCGTTCCTCTCGTGAAACCCGCACGTTCCAGCGTGCTCCCAGCCACTGATGCGGCCATCGGCGCGCGGAACCAGGTATCCGCGCGCGGAGCGCAATACTTTTTTCAGTCGCACCGCGTTCGACCGCAACGCCATCATCTGGCCCCGAACCGGATGCGCGGGAGCGTAGCGCGCAATTTCCACCGCGGACGCCGGATCCGTCTCGCCGATTCCGGCGCAAAAGCTTCCCGCCGCGACCACGACGTGTGCCGCGGAAAATTTCTGCCCGTCCGCCAACACGCCAACGCATCGGCCGTTTTCCGCCAGAACCTGGCTGACGGCGCAGCCCGAGCAAATTTCGACGCCACGATTTTTCGCCGCAATGAGAACCGCGTCGATCAGTAGCCGAGGGTCGACTGTCGATTCAGCGGGCAGCCAAGCCGCACAAGCCGTGCTGGGATTGAGCGCCGGCTCGATTTCGCGCGCCGCCGCAATCGTGACGGATTCTGCCGGGATTCCAAGGTCGGCATATTCGGCGATGAACGCGCTGCGTCTTGCCTCGCTTTCCGGGTCGGCGAAGACTTCGAGCGTTCCGCCGGTGGCGAAATCGACCGTTCGTCCGGAAGAGTCTTGAATCGAGGCCGCGAACGCAGGATACAAACGAAGACTTTCTTTGGCGAGCGGCACCAGCGGCAAAGCTTCAGGAGAATCGGGACCCGGCGAGAGCATCCCCGCAGCCGCCCACGACGCTTCACGGCCGGGCTGCTGGCGATCGAGGACCACCACTCGAAGCTTCTGTGCCGCAAGTTCAGCGGCGATGGAAGCGCCGATTAAGCCGCCGCCCACGACGATTACATCGAAATTCTTCACCGAGGAATAATATCAGGAATTCAGGACGGGCCCGTCCGCGGGCCAGAACCGGCAGCTAAAGCGAATGTGATTGCAGCATTTCTGCCGAAGTTAAAGCGATTCGACCAATTCTTGCGATAGCAAACGCGCCTTCTGCGAAAGATTCTGCGCCCGGGCCCAATCCCCGGTCTTTCCGGCTTCATTCGACTGGGTCATGAAGATCTTTATTTTATCTACCAGGTCGCGCTGCGCCGCGCTGAGTTGCCGCCCGGAAGACTGCTGCAGATTATGCTGCGCCACAGAGATATCGTCGCCGGTCTTTCGTTGCAGCGCCGCTTGATCGCCGGGCGAAATCTGCGGGGAAATCTGCGGAGCCGCGGGCCGGGAGGGCGCTTGTTCGGCCGCGTTCTCGGTTGCAGTATCGGTCGCGGGCTTTCGCGCGGGTGGCGCAGGCTTGGTACGCGCGGGCGTCACTGGCAACGATGGCGTGATCGTCGGCGAAGGATTAGGCGGCGCCGGAACGTTTTCGAGCGGCGGCGTCGCGGTAGTGTCGGGTGCGATCGTGGTCAGCGGTTTCGAATCGGCGAGCGAAGGCTCCGGCGTGGCCGCAACTGGCGGCGCTGCTTTCGCGGATTTGTGCCCGCATCCGGTCGCCGCCAGCACCAAGCCGCTTAGGCAGACGAGGACTATAAATCGAGTGTACATAGCAGGGCTGGGTTACCCTTTTTGTTCCGTTGCAAATGGCTGGCCGAAGTCTCGCACTTTTCCTGTTGGCGCTTCCAGGGATCGCGCCAGTGGCAGCTCCAGGCGAAAGGTCGTACCGCGGCCGACTTCTGAATCAAATTCTATACGACCATTGTGCAGCTGCACAAATCGAAACGTATTGGCCAAGCCGATTCCGGTGCCGCCCGGCCGCGTGGTGAAAAAGAGCTGGAAGATTTTCTTTTGATCTTCCACCGGTATTCCCGCGCCCGAATCCGAAACCGCAATCACCGCAAATTCACCGTTACGCCGCAGCCCCAGCGTGATTCTTCCTCCCGGAGGCGTGAACTCGCTCGCATTCACCAGCAAATTCAGCACCGCCTGATGAATGATCTGCTGGTCCACCAGCACGTGCGGAAAACTCGACGGCATTTCGAGGCGCAGGTCCACTCCGGCACGCGTGATCGAGGGGCGCGCGGCGTCCGCGATTTCTTCGAGCAAGGCGCGCAGGTCGGTTTCTTCCAGGCGCATCTCTAGCGGCTTGGTGAAATTCAAAAAGGTCTTAACCGCGCGATCCAGCCGGTCGATTTCGCTGTCCAACATCTTTACTGCTTGCTGCGGTTCAGGATCCACCGGCATGTTGGCCTTCAGAACTTCCAGCCACAGGCGCATCGAATTCAGCGGATTTTTGACTTCGTGCGCCACGCCGGCCGTCACCCGTCCAAGAGCGGCCAGGCGTTCGGAAACTTGCAACTGGCTGCCGATGCGCTCCAGCGACTCCACGTCGCGCAACGTGATCAGCGCGCCCATTGGCGTGCCGTGCTCGCGAATCACCTGCGCGCTCACGCCGATGCGCTGCGAACCTTGCAGGCCTTCGAGCGTGATCTCGGCGTTCTCGATCGAATCCACCTGATCGCCCTCGATTCCGAGTGCGACACGAATCGGATGGCCCTTCGGGAAAATCTCGCTCATGCGGCGTCCGCGCAAATCCTGCGGCCGGTCGCCGAGGAATTTCTCCACCGAGGGACTGACCAGCACCGCCCGCCCGGCTGGATTGAAGAGAAGCAGCCCGTCTTCGAGGCCGCTCATCACTTGATCCAGGTTTTCACGCAATGTGCTGAAAATTTCGCGCACGTCGCGCAACTGTTTGCCGATGCCGATGATCTTGGTGCTTACCGTCCCGAATTCATCCCCGCGCTCCACCGGCTCCAGGTCGAATTCACCAGCGGAGATGCGGTCCAATTGCGCCGAAATCCGATCGATTGGCGCCAGTGAAATCCGGCTGACCACAAACGCAAACAAGGTCGAAAGCAACACCGAACCCAGTGCGTAATATCCCGCCGAACGCAATCCCGGCGATATTTCGTTGCGAATCAGCGCGGAGGAAAGTCCGATGCGAATGTCGCCGAAAGGTTCGGAGCCTAAGACGAAAGGAAGCGATTCTTCATAAACCTGCGGAGGCCCGTACAACGTGCGGATCTGCTCGAAGAATCCACCGCGCACGATGGTGTCGACGCTTGGCCGTTGCGCGATTTTCTCGCCGCGCAAGGCCGCATCGCTCGAGACCAGGACGATGCCGTCGCGGTCGCTGATCGTGATTTCGTAAATGGTGGGCGAATATCCAATCGCCGATTCCATTACGGAATTCAGCGTATTGCTGTTGTCGAGCGCGCGCTGCACGTAGGCGTGCAAATCGGCGGGACTATTCGAAGCGGGAGCATCACCACGCGCCGCCGCATCGGTCAGTGAGTTTTTGGTGGCGAGGAAAATCTGGTCGGCGACGAAGTGGGCCCGATCGTCGGCCTGGCGCAGCGTCTGCCGCGTCAACCGCGCGATGTACAAGCCGGAAACCACCGCAACCACGGCTAAGACCAGCAACGAGGTCGCCAGCGTGAACTTAGTTTTCAGGCTGAGCCGCATCGCCTTGCCCCGCCTCGTATTCCTTCAGCTTGTTGTGCAGAGTCTTGAGGCTGATTCCCAGCAGATCCGAAGCGCGCGTCTTATTTTGGCCGGTGGCCGCCAGTGTCTGCAAAATCAGCTCACGCTCGACGGCGTCGACCGTGGTGCCCACCGGAAAGCGCAGCCCGGACAAGCCGGAATTGGTCATCGCCGAGGTCTTGCCGAATTCGGCGGGAAGATGCTGACGGGTGATCGTGCCGCGATCGGAGGCAATGGAAGAACGCTCCAGCACGTTACGCAATTCGCGCACGTTCCCAGGCCACGGATAGGATTTGAAAAGGTCCATCACATCCGTGCCGACGCTCGAAACTTTTTTGTCGTATTTTGCCGAGATGTCTGCCAGCAGGTGATCGATCAACAGCGGCAAATCGTCTTTGTGATCGCGCAGCGGTGGCAAATGTATGTGGAACACGTTAAGCCGGAAATAAAGATCCTGCCGCAGGTGCCCGTCGGCCACCGCCTGTTCCGGATTTTTGTTGGTAGCAGCCACCACTCGGACGTCCACCGCCGTTTCTACCTTGCTGCCCAGCCGGCGGACTTTATGGTCTTCCAGCACCCGCAACAATTTGGCCTGCGTCGGCGCCGGCATCTCGCCGATTTCGTCGAGCAGCAGAGTTCCGCCGTCGGCCAGCTCGAAGCAGCCCACTCGGCGTTCGGCCGCGCCGGTAAAGGCGCCTTTTTCGTGGCCGAAAATTTCGCTTTCCATCAGCGATTCGGGAATCGCCGAGCAGTTGATAGCCACGAAAGGACGTTCGGCGCGCGGCGAAAGCATGTGGATCGATCGCGCCACCATTTCTTTTCCCGATCCCGTCTCGCCGGTGATCAGTACGGAGGCGGTAGAAGGTGCCGCAATTTCGACTTGCCGCATCACGTCTTGCATCGGTCCGGAGCTGCCCACCAGCGTGCCAATCTTTCCCGCAGCGCGCAAATCTCGGCGCAAAGCCACCACGGTTTGCTGATCGCGGGCGTGGCCGAGTGCCCGCTCGATCAAGGCGCGCAGTACGGGAGGCTTCAGCGGTTTTTCGATGTACCAGTAGGCGCCGGCTTCGATGGCCTGAATGACGCGTTCATCGCTGCCACGGCCGGTAATAATGATTACGGGGATGCGCGCGATTTCTTCGCCGAGATGCGCCAGCAAATCGAGCCCATTCATGCCCGGTAGCTCGACGTCGGCGAGGATCAGGTCCGGCTGGTAATCCTGGAATTTGGCGAGGGCTTCTTCGCTGCTGCCAACACCCAGAATGTCCCAGTTCCATTTGCGCAGCAGCGCTTCGTAACCTTTGCGTGCGTTGTCTTCGTCTTCGACGATCAGGATGCGCTGCAATTTGGAGGTTTGGCTAGCCATTAAACATCGAATCTAACAGCAGAGCAGGCGAAATCCAAGCGAGCCGCGAAGCGTCGAGAAAGCCGAATCAAGGCGCTCCCGAAATGCCGCCGCTTAAGTTCGGCCGAAAATCAGCGGACGTTGCAGCACGATCTCCAGCTTCATGTTTTGTTCCAGAACCAAGTCCTGCCCGATTCCAGAGGTAGCCATGAAAGCCTGCGCCGCGCCGGTGGCCGCGCCCTTGGCCGCTTCCTGCTTGTCGTTTTTCTCGATACCGGGTTCGGCTCCAGCCAGCGCCGCCATGGCCATGGCCAGCGCTTCCTGCTCGTGGTTGCTGGTCGGCGCTTCGATTTCGCCTTCTTTATCGAAGAGCACGCGAATCGAATGCACACCCGGCGCGTCGATCAACGCCGCCACCAGCGGCGCCCATCCGGAGCGCGTGTGAATTTCATCGAAGGTGATCCACAGGTGCGCCCGGCCGGTCTTTCCGGCGGATTGCACTTTGTCTAAATGTCCGCGAATCTCCGTTCCACGCGGAAGGGTGGTGCCATCCGGGGAAGAGATAGGCTCCAGTGTGCGCGCCAATATCTTTTTGCCGGTCTTGTCGACCTTGGTCGAAACCGGCGTCTGTAATCCCACCAGGATTCGAGTTCCGGGCGCGATCGCGTAGGCTGGCGAATCATTGGCTTCCAAAGCGGCGGGCGGGGGATCGGACGTCTGAGCTTGGGCCTGAGCGGAAGCTGCGGGTGTAACAAAAAAAGTGAGGGCGACGATGCAGAAAACACCTCTCCAGCGGTTCATAAAATCCTCCCAAAATTTACCGCTTCCGGCTGGAGCGCGAAAGCGGACGAATCATTACCCACGATATTAGCAAAACCCCGTCTGCGCCGCGACAGGCAACTTGCCGCCCTGTTCCGCAAGCTTCCAGAAAAACCTGTTCGGAAAACCGGTTGGCTGACTTATAATTCGCCCCGGTTTCGTAGATTTCTGGTAATCGCCCCCAACCACATAGGGATCCCGCATACGCTGCAAGCGGTCCGGGTCATACCCGATTGTTCGCGGTTTCCCAGCCTGTCAATCTTCGCGGCATATCAAGCGCCGGACAGGAAGTGTCGTCAGGAGGATTCATGAATTTCATACGATGGGCGGCCCTTCTTTTCGCAGCACTCCTCATGGCGGTGCCCGGCACTCTTGCTGATGACAAAAAGCCCGCGCCCAGCGCGACTACGGCGGAGGCTGCTTCCGTCGTCACTACGGCGGCGAATGCCTCAGCCCCAGCTGCTCCAGCTTCGACTCCAATTTCGGCTGCCGCGCCCGCTACTGCTCAGCCGGTTGCGGCTGCGCCAGCGCCTCCCAATCCAACAGGTCAGGCGGATGCTGACGACGACTCCTCGACCAGTGCATCACCTCGATTCACTCCGATGCCTGCGCTCGATGGCAATCCCGGCCTGTTCACCTTAGAAACGGGAGACACGCTACCCGCGCACGGCATTAGCCTCGGGATCGGGCTGAACAAGTTTTCGCGCATGCCCGGAGAAATCACCCAACTGCAATTGATTCCGGCCATCAGCTACGGAGTCAACCGCTGGGTTTCCGTTTTCTTTAATATCGACGCCGAGGATCATCTGCACGTCGGCGCCCCTAGCCAGTTGAGCTTATCCGCGGTGAATGCGTTGAATCCCCAGTATCTGAACACCATCTACAATTCGGTGATTCCTTCCACCGGCTTCCGCCCCGGCTATGTAGAGGATGCTCCGTTCGCGTCGCATACCGGCACCGGAGTCGGCGAAATCGATCTGGGTTTCAAAATCGGCCTGCTTTCCGAGCGCAGGGGAAAACCGCTCAGCCTATCGATCCGTAACGACTTTTATCTCCCGACCCAGACCGGCTTCTCCAATTTGTTGTCCAATCAAATGCAATACGGCAAGTTCAACTACGGGATCGGCGTTGATGCCAGCAAAACGATTCTGCACCACAGCATCGTGGCCACCGCCAATTGGTCTTACCGCTTCACTCGGGATTCGACCTACAACGTTCTGGTCGGGGGCACCGTTCAGCCCGAAGTTCTCAACCTGGCCGACCAGATGCAGATCGGCGCCGGCATGTTGATTTTTCCGGACAAGCGTTTCCAGATCATCACCGAATACGACGCCACTATTTTCGTAGGCGGTGGAATCAAGAACACTACGGTCGGCGCGCGCGATCCGGTCGATAGCCTCACCGGCTTCCGTTTGTACGCCTGGAAATGGGCGGCGCTCGATCTGGGCTATCGCTATTCGCTCGACCTTACCGGGCATCGCGACCGCAACGGCTTCGTAATTAAAGTTGGCACTGCGTTCTGGCCTCAGAAGCCGGTGCCGCCGGACAGCGTTACTTCCACCTGCGCGGTAGATAAATCTTCCGTCGCTGCCGGATCGAATGAAGGCGTGGTCGCCACCGCCAGCGCCACCGACAAAAATGGACGCCCACTCAATTACCTGTGGACCGCAACGGGCGGAAAACTGAGCGGCGTGGGCTCCTTCGTCCGCTGGGATTCCGCTGGCGTCGCGCCAGGAAGCTATACGCTGACTTCACGCGTCGACAACGGCATCGGTAACAGTGCAAATTGCACCGTCACCGTGATTGTCCGGCCGTAAACAAGCGGCCTAAAAAGCGTTTCGAAGCGATTCCTCGGCCTTGGGGACTTGAAAAAGTTCCCACTTTGGAATTACTACGGTTCCGTTGCTGCACTCCTTACTTACCCTGAGACTTACCCCTCCGCGTACTTTTGCTGACTTGTTAATCGTCCCATATTGAACTTACACTCCGCTGGACCATTGTCACGTTTCGTGACCAAACCCACATATTCTGACGCGAATCGGGAATGTGCCCCTTTGGTCTCGATTGTGCAAACAACTCCCAATAAGAAACACCAGGAGGCCACAAACAGCCATGGGAGCTACATCCAGACCGGAGATGATCGAGTCCAGCCCGGCGTCGGAACGCCCATCGACGCCGACCGTTTTGATTGTCGACGACGAGGATTCCACACGGAACCTTTGCCGTGATGTCGTCTCCGAATCCGGCCTGCGCACGCGCAGCGCCGCCACCACCGAGCAGGCCCTGGACATTTTGGATCAATGGCCGGTGGAGATTCTGATCACCGACCTAAGAGTCCCGCAGCTCGGCGGTCTGGAGCTTTTGAAGCGCGTCCGCGAACATTTTCCGCACACCGCGGTGATGGTCTTAACTCAATATGGCACCATCGAAAGCGCGGTGGAGGCCACCCGCCTGGGCGCCGCCGATTACATCACCAAACCATTCCACATTCCCGAACTGCGCAGCAAAATCGATCGCATGGTTCGCATGTTCGAAGCGGATCAAGAAAATCGCGTCTTGCGCGAGACGCTGCGCACGCGCCCTGGATTTGGAGGCCTCATCGGGCTCTCGCTGAAGATGCAGAAGGTCTACCGGCTGATCGAAAAAGTCGCCCAGCACGCCTACCCGGTTTTAATTCTTGGCGAAAGCGGAACCGGCAAGGAACTGGTCGCTCGCAGCGCGCATTTCTCCGGCGTTCGCCGCAACCGGCCTTTTATCCCGGTAGATTGCTCCTCTTTGGTTCCCACGCTGATCGAAGCTGAGCTTTTTGGTTACGTAAAGGGCGCCTTCACCGGGGCCATGCACACCAAGCAGGGTTTGATGGAAATTGCCGACAACGGCACACTTTTTCTCGATGAAATCGGCGACATGCCTATCGACCTGCAGGCCAAGCTGCTGCGAGCCCTGCAAGAAAAAGAAGTGCGCCCCGTCGGTTCCACCGAAAGGATTCCGCTCTCGGCGCGCATCATCGCCGCCACCAATCGTGATTTGGAGGCAGCGGTCCGTCAGGGAACCTTCCGCCAAGATCTCTTCTTTCGGCTGAACGTAGTCCAAATCAAAATGCCGCCACTGCGCGAACGCAAGACCGACATTCCAGTTCTGGTCAATTCGTTCTTGGAAAAATTCAGCGAAACCAACGGCAAACTCCGCACGATCTCAGAAGACGCCATGTCTCGGCTGATGGCCTACGATTGGCCCGGCAACGTGCGCGAACTGGAAAACGCCATCGAGCGCGCCGTCGCTCTTGGTTCCGGCCCGATCCTTCACGCCGGAGACCTGCCCACCAGCTTGCAATACGGAACCGGTGAGCGCCTCCCACACAACGACGAGCTATTGCCGCTCGAAGAGCTCGAGCGCCGCGCGATTCTCCGCGCCCTCAAAGAAGCCGGCGGAGATAAACTCGCGGCAGCGCGAATCCTCGGCATCGGCAAGACCACGCTGTACCGCAAACTGAAACAATATCAGGCTGAACCGCAAGCCAACTGACGGCCAAAGACTCCTGGAATTAACTTTACGGAAATTGCGGCATCCCTTCGCTACATTCCTACAACGGATGATGTACGTGTCTAATTGGGAAATTCTTGCCGGCCCGGTCTACTGGACTGCGTCCAGGTCCCTACAAACAAGCTAGTTACGCAATTCTGCGGGTGGCGAGGATCATGCATACGCCTTCGCATGAGGACAATCGAGACGGCCGCGCCGGCGCACCCGCCCCACGCGATTAACGCCGATGACGCAGACACCGCAATCATTTTGCGCAGCAGCGGGCTAGCGCTGGTTACAAATTCCCCACTCCAAGAATTCGCGGTCTACGCCGTTTTCGATTCCAGCGACGAAGCTTTGACCTTGGTCGATGGCGACGGAGTCATCCAGCGTGCCAATCGCCGCGCCTGTGAATTAATGGCAGCTAAGAGTGATGACGTCGTGGGCTCTCGTTTGGCCAGTTATTTTGCCCAGCCCGCGGGCAGCGAATTCGAAAACCTTTACGAGTTATCCCGCTCCAGCCAGGCTCTGGCCCGCATGGATGGCGAACTCAAAACCGGTTTCCCGGTTCGTATAAATTTTCGCGCCCGGCTCGGAGCGGACCAGTTGTTGCTTTTGTGCCTGGAGGAGGGTTCGCTGGTCCAGCGCGCGGATGGAAAGTGGCGCCAGCTCGAAGCCGAGCTGCTCAGCGTCCTCGATTCGGTGCAAGCCGGAGTCGTGCTGGTCGATCTCGCCGGGAGTCTGCGATTCTCCAACGCGCGTTTCAGCCAATACTTCGGTCTGGAACGCGATCAACTGCGCTCGACCACGTCCTTTACCGAGCTCGAACATTTGATTAGCCAACGTTTTCGTTCCCCGGAGGGATTCGCCGCGCCTTGGCGCTCCTTCACCAACGGGGAAGATCGTCCCGGTCACGACGAACTCGAAATGTTGCGCCCGGCCCGGCGGGTTTTGGAGCGCTTCGCCCGTCCAGTTCTCGATCGCGACGGCCTGCGCCTGGGCTGGCTCGAACTGTATTACGACGTCACCGGCGAACGGCAAATCCAATCCAAGCTCCTGCAGACCGAGAAAATGGCCGCAGTCGGCCAACTCGTTTCCGGTATCGCCCATGAATTGAACAACCCGCTGACCTCGATCATGGGCTATGGCCAATTGCTGCTGGCCCACGGCCTCAATCCCGTTCAATTCTCCGAAGCCAGCAAGGTTTTTCATGAAGCCGAACGCGCCCGGCGCATCGTAAAAAATCTGCTCTACTTCGCGCGCGAAAATGAACCCGAACGCACCCGCGTCAACCTCAACGAAATCGTCGAGCGCACTCTAGCCTTGCGCAGTTACGAACTAAGAGTCGAAGACATTTTGATCGAGTGCACCCTGGCTCCGGACCTGCCCGAAACCATGGCAGATCCTTACCAGATGCAGCAGGTGATTTTGAATTTGCTGGTCAACGCCGAGCAGTCGCTCCTTCACGGTCGCGGCAAAGGCAAGGTCCAGATCCGCACCCGCCGCACGGAAGCGAATCGAATTGTCGTGGAGGTCAGTGACGACGGCCCCGGAATCCCTCGCGAAATCGTCTCCCGCATCTTCGATCCTTTTTTCACCACGAAACCCGCCGGCCTGGGAACGGGTCTGGGCCTTTCGATCGTCTACGGAATCGTTAAGCAGCACGACGGCGAGGTCACTGCAGAAAACCAGCCGGCCGGCGGCGCCCGCTTCACCGTCGAATTGCCGGTCGTTGAGGTTCCGGCCGCATCCGACGAAACGATCGAAAGGGAATTCCGCGTGGCCGCCTCCGCTCCGCGCAGCAAAGTCCTGGTCGTTGAGGACGAGCCTACCGTCGCTCAATTGATCGTTGACGTGCTACGCGAAGAGGGGCATCAGGTCGAAGCCGTACTCGATAGTCAGAAAGGTCTGATTCGCCTATCCCGCTCGCACTACGACCTCATCATCTGCGATCTCCGCATGCCCCGGCTCGATGGTCCGGCTTTCTATGAAGCACTGGTCCGCTCCGGCAGCAGCGCGCGCGATCGCCTGATTTTTGTTACCGGAGACACGCTCGCGCCGCGCACCATGAAATTTCTACAGAATGTGAAAGTGACCTATCTGGCCAAGCCCTTTCTGGTCGAAGAATTGAAGCTGGCGGTGAATCGAAGGCTGGAGGGTCTGGCTCAATCGTCGCGCAAGAAAACGGCGGCGCGCACCAGCGCACGCTCCACCGCCCGGAGGAGTTGAAGCCAATGCCGTTAGCTGCGAAAGAAGTGATGGTCTCCGTGCAATCAGTGGCGGTGTGCGGAATGGCCGGGCGCGTTCTCGCCGAAAAGCTCCGCCGCGAAATCGCATCCCGGTCAGGCTCCGCGCCCATTTCCGTTGCAGCCAGCCTGCCCGAATTGCTGGAACTCATGGGCGCCTCTCGCCCCCGGGTCGTCGTGCTCGACGATGAATTGGCTGATGGCCAGCCGCTGGGAGAATTTTTGCGTCAAATGACCGCAGCGGCCCCGGTGGTGTTGATCGCCTCCCTGGATCGCCAGCGCGAGGCCGCTGTTTTAATTGCGGAAGGCAAGGTAGAGTTTGTAGCGCGGCTCGGCGATTTCATCCCGCTGGCCGCGTGTCTGGTCGCGCGTCACCTGACCCGCGCGGAGCGCGGGCGTTCCAATCTGGTGGTGATGCCGGGAACCATGTCCGATGAGCTTTCCGAAATTTTCCGGCATGACATCAACAATCCACTCACCGGAATTTTGGGTAACGCCGAATTAGTGCTGTCTCACTCCGCGGGTTTTCCTCCCGCCGATATACAGCGGTTGCAGACGGTGGTTGAGCTGGCCGTGCGCCTGCGCGAAACCATCCGCCAGTTAAGCGACGCGTGGGAAACCCAGGCCGCCTCGCGACTTAGTTAGTTCGCCGCGCTCGGAGCTTTTTCCTTCAGGACCAGAACCAGGATCCGCCCGTCGGAATGAAATTCTCCGCCGGTCGCCGTCTTCGCGGTCAGCAGCGGATCGCTCGGCGTCACATGAGCGCGCTGCACCACCAACCCCGTCTCGGACAGAGTGTCGTTCACATACTCACGCTCGCCGTCGATCGAAGGATCGATTTTGTGCGTCAGCCCATTGTTGCGCTGGTCGCGTTCGAATCCGATGTCATGTGTCGCCGCGATGCACCACAGAGTTCGCCCATCCACCAGGTACGGCGATTTCCACGCGCGCAGGTGATTTCGCGACATGGCTACCCGCACCGGCTCGGCGTGGGCGAATCCATAATCCTGCGGCCGGTCGAAAAGATACAAAATGCTCATCGGCATGGTCAGGTAGTCTTTCTTTTCAAAAGAGTCCATCAGCGCGTTCATCACCGTATTCTGCACTGTACTGTCCACGTGCACCCATCCCGCCGCGCTGAAAACTTTCTCCAGTTCGGCCTGGCTGCCGATAATGAATACGTTGACCATGTCGCCGGGATTGCCTTCATGATCTGAAATTCTTCGCGGGATCTTGCTCAGCAAGGCCGGCGTGATGAATGGTACGGGAGTTTCCGGAGGCCCGCCGATTGCAATGGCCGTAGAAGTGGAAAGTCCCGGATTGATAATTTCCATCTTCACTTGAAAATTTCCCGTCGCGGTCCCGGCGTCCTTCATGCTTTGGTTCAGCCCCAGGAATAGCCGGCCGCCCACCGGAGCTTCGTATTCCAGACTTTTCCCCACCGCAAAAGCCTGCGCTCCATCGTCGGACCCCAGACGCGCAATCAGCGATCCATGCCCCGAATTCGGCACGGCGTATTCGTGAATCAAATCCTCGAACGCCCGGGCCAAGCCTTCCGGACCAAAAATCCGGCCATCAGGATGTTTCTTGTCCGCGGGGTAAGTGATGGTACCGGTAGCGGTCAGGCGTATTTTTTCGCCCTGGCGCAAATCCACTTTGGTATCGACCCACTGCTTGGTGGCGTCAACGTCGAATTGATAAGCCGTCGCATTGGCCGAACTGGCCGCGGACCGCGCAGGTGGCTTGGTGGTCTCTTGCGCCAGCGTGCCTTGCGGCGAACAACAGAACAAGGCTACGCCAAGCAGCAGAGGTCGCAGTTCCCAGCAGGTCTTCATTGTCGATTTCCGGTGGATCGGATTATCCCGATGAACGACGATCGGGGCTCGAGTATTTTAGTTAGGACAAATTCTTAGGAGAATGTCGCGCCAGTGTATCCAGCAACAGTTTCGCGCATGCCGGTGGCGCGACTTTGCCGTTCAGCGCGATGTCCTGCGCGCTGATGTCTTTGCCGTAGAGGCTGCGGTTCGCGTTGTTGTCCGCGCGCAAAGTCGAACCCGTCAGCGAAACGCCCGCAAACAATCCGCGCGCGCGCGAGTACGACAAAACTTCGGCGCGCATGGTCACGTCCGTTTCGGCCGAAGCGTTGCGTCCCACCGGTCCGGCGGCCGCCGAGGCGTCACCGCCCAGCTTCACCTTGCTGGTTAGGATGCTGCTGGCCGCGCGAGTGTTCATCAGCAACAACACGAAATCGGTGGCCTGCACCCCGATCTGAAATCCGAAACTGCCGCCTTCCAGCGCCATCATGGTCGGCGCGCCCCACGGACCGCGAAAATCTTCGCCGCTGCGGCAGGTCATCACTCCACGGCCATAGCTGCCGCCCACCACAAAAGCCGCCTTTAATACCGAGGGCAACACCACCACGCAATCAGCCTTGTCGATCACGTTCTGAGGGATATCGTCTGGGATATCCATAATCTCTTTGGTGACTTGCCCCGCGTTGTCCACCCGGTCGCATTCCTTATCCTGGGCCGGAACGGGCGCCGGCAGCGCGAGCGCGAACATTAGAACCAGAGCGGAGATCGTTCGTTTCATCTTGCCTCCAATAAGTTCACCGCTTATTAGACGGTTCGGGAAGAAAATCAGCGACGCAACGTCGACAGCAGGCGCGCATCAGCCCGAGGCAGCCAAACAATTTTGCGAACTCGGCGATTCTACACGGGCGCCCATGCCGGAGCAACACTCGGCCCCCTCGGGACACCCGGGCGTTAGCCAGAAAAAGCACACCCTCGGCGGCCGCTATTTACTTCGGGGCCGACTTTCCCTACCATGTGCGGTGCTGGCAAAATCGCGCCTGGGCGCGTTTGCCGTGCCGGTCTTACCTCCGCCAATTTAAAACGATGCCACGCGCCCCTAGACTTGTCGTGATTGAACCCAACGGCGTCCGCCGTGAAGTCGCAATCAATGCCACTCCGTATCGCATCGGCCGGCAGGCGGGCAATGAACTCACCCTGCGCGACAGCCGCATCAGCCGCCAGCAGGCCCAAATTCTCACCATTAACGGCACCGTGGTCCTCGAAGACATGGGCAGCCGGCACGGTACCTACGTCAACGGCACGAAAACTCTGCGCCACGAACTCCAGCCGAAAGACCAGGTCGATTTCGGCATGGCCGACTCCTACAAGCTGCTTTTCCTAGGAGAAGGCGCCACGATCGAAGAGCTCGTCGAGCGGGTCGAAGCGCCTGCTCCGGCCAGCTCCGGCTCGCGCGAACTTTATCATCTGGGCGTTTTACTCGAAGTCGCCCGAACCCTCGGGACCGGTTTGTCGCTGGAAGATGTGCTGACCGCGGTCGTCGACGCGGCCATCCAGGTTACCCGCACTGAGCGCGGCGTGCTGCTGCTCGCAAATGAAGGCCAGCCCGGACTGCAAATGATCGTCGCGCGCGACGCCCAGCGCGGAACCCTGCGTCCCGACCAGTTGCAGGTGTCGCAATCGGTTGTCAAGCGCGTGGCGCAGACCCGCCGCGAATTGATTGTCAGCGACACCGGCGAAGACGGTGGCATGAGCCAGCAGGAAAGCGTGGCCCGCCTCGAGCTGCACACCATCATCGCCATTCCGGTCGACAAGCTGCCCGTGATTGAAAACGTGGACGCCACCATCTCCACGCGCCAGGGCGAATTGCTCGGCGTGCTCTATCTCGATAGCCATGTGCCGTCCAGCGCGTTCTCGGATCTGGATCGCGAAGTCCTGCGCACTCTGGCCCGTGAAGCTGCCACGGTCGTCGAGAATGCGCGCCTCTTCGCCTCCTCGCGCGCCAAGCAGCGACTGGATCACGAAATCGAGATCGCCAGCCAGATTCAAAAAAATCTTCTGCCCAAAGCTCTGCCGAACCTCCCCGACGTTTCCGTGGCAGGTTCCACGCTCTCCTGCCATTCCGTCGGCGGCGATTGCTTCGACGTCATCGAATTGGGTGGCGGCCGTCACGGCTTCTTCGTCGGCGACGTTTCGGGCAAGGGAATTTCCGCGGCGCTCCTGGCCACGCTGCTGCAAGGGGTGTTCTTCACCACGGCGGCCATGGACATTTCGCTGCCTGGTGTTTTCTCGCGCGTGAATCAATATCTCTGCGAACGCAGCGGTGAAGACCGCTACGCCACCGTCTTCTACGGCATTCTGGATAAACTGGGCCGCTTCGAATATGTAAACGCCGGCCACGTGCCCCCGCTGCTCAAAAAGAAGGCCGGCGGCCTCGAAGGCCTCGGCTCAGCGAATTTTCCGGTGGGTATGTTCGCCGAGGCCGAATATCAAAGCGCGCGCGTCCAACTCGATCCCGGAGATTTCCTGGTCATCTATACGGACGGTGTTTCCGAAGCCAGCAACATGATGAACGAGCTGTTCGAAGAATCGCGCCTGCGCACCATCATCGAAAACTTTTCCGGCGATACCGTGCAGCAGCTCGGGGACGCCATCCGCGAAGGCATGCGCGTCTTCACCGAAGGCGCCGCGCAATCCGACGACATCACTATCCTGGTGATCGAGTACAAGGGAAATCTTGGATGACGCGCAAGACCACGCCGCGCACGCACGTAACACCCAAGACCGAGGGGCTTCCGCTCGATACCCTCGAGCAGGTCGTGGCCACGCTCAACCCCGAAACCGAACCCGGCGAACTTGCCGCGCAGATGGTTTGCGTTTTGGCCGCGCCCGGACGTTTCGAAGGTGCACGCTTGTGGCGGGTGGTCAACGGCACCCCCATGGTTTGGCAGGAAAGCGGCGAACTTCCTCCCGCGGACTCCAGTCGCATCGAAAGAATCCTGCACGGCAAAAATCCCAACGCCAATGGCGACGGCACCACCTGGGTTCTCGGCCGCGGCGCGCATCCAGTAGGCGTCCTCGAAGCGCTGCCCAAAGGTAAACTCGACGCCAATACCCGCGGCTGGATGGAGCTTTTCCGCCGCTACGCTGAAGTCGCCCTCGAAAGCAGCGAACGCCGCCACGCGGTGATCGAGCTCTCCACCATCGTCGAAGCTACCAAGCGCCTGAATTCCACTCTGGACCTTGCCGAACTTCTTAACATTATTTTGCAGCTAACCACTCGGCACACCGGCGCAGAACGCGGCACCGTTTTTCTGGTCGATCACGAACGCAATGAAATCTGGTCCTTGGTTGGACTCGGCCTCGACCAGCACGAAATTCGCCTGCCCATCAGTAAGGGCATCGCCGGTTGGGTCGCCCAGCATGGCGAAGCCGTAAATCTCGAGGACGCTTACACCGACCCCCGCTTCGAATCCGAAGTGGATTTGCGGCTGGGCTATCGCACCAAATCTCTTTTGTGCCTGCCCATCCTCAGCAAGAGTGATGAGACCATCGGCGTCCTGCAGCTGCTGAATAAGAAGAACGGCCCATTCACCAAGGCGGACGAAAACCTGCTCCGCGCGATTTCCGATCACGTCGCCCTGGCTCTCGAAAACGCTCAACTCCACCGTGATTTGCTGCACAAGCAGCGTATGGAACGCGACCTGGCACTGGCCCGCAGCATTCAACTCGGGCTGTTGCCGGAGCGCCCGCCGCAACTGGCCGGTTTCGACATCGCCGTCTCGCATCGGCCGTCACTCGAAGTCGGCGGCGATTACTACGATTTCATTCCGCTCGCGCCGGACACCATATTAATGGTCGTCGCCGACGTTGAAGGTAAAGGCGTCGGCTCGGCCATGGTCATGGCCAATCTGCAGGCCACGCTGCACGCGTTGCTCGCCCATTTACATTCGCTCGAACGCCTGGTCGAATCGCTGAATGACATGATGCTCGCTGATACCCGCGGCCAGAAATTCATGACCATGTTCGTCGGCCTGCTCGATCAACCCAATCGCACGCTCCACTACGTCAACGCCGGCCACGTCCAGCCCGGCGTCATTCGCGCCAATGGCGACATCGAGTACCTCACCGAAGGCGGCATCGTCGTGGGCCTCTTCGCCGGCATGCGTTACGAACGCGGCCACGTGAAGCTTTTTCCGGGCGATGTCGTCGTCGCCTGTACCGACGGCATCACCGAAGCGGACAACGCCGCCGAAGAAGAATTCGGCTCCAAGCGGCTGGTCGATCTGGTGGCCAGCGAACGCACCCTCCCCGCACACGAAATCGTCAAGTCCGTCCTCAAAGAAGTGGATTTGTTCTCGCACGGCGGCACGCATGATGACGATCGCGTGATCTTCATCATGAAAGTCGTATGATTAGTTTTTCCCGGCGGGATACTTCTCGAAAAAATCAATGACGTGCTTTTCGTATTCTTCCGGCGCTCGCCCCAGCGCCGACGCATGACCCGCCCCGTCCACAATCCATAATTCCTTCGGCCCAATGGCCGCCCGGTAAATTGCTTCGGCATGCCTGCAGGGGATGCGATGATCTTCGCTCCCGCACATGAGCAACACTGGAAACGCACGAAATTGGACGGCTTTCTCCGGTGATACCTGGTCCGGATCGAATCCTCCATCTCGGCGAACCGCCCGCAGAGCCGTGATGGATGCCGGACGAAAGAAGGTTTTACCGAGCAGCGGGCTAAACTCCAGTCCCGCGTAGTCGTAAGTCACTTCACGCAGGCTGGCGAAAGGATCTTCGGCAGACACGGCTGCGATGCGCGGTTCGACCGCCGCCGATTGCAGCGCGATAGCGGCGCCCATCGAAACTCCTAGCGCATACAAATGCCGCACGCTTTCGCTCGCGTACAGCGCATCAACGATAGCTCGCGTGTCATTGCGCTCCAGCCAGCCGTAGGTGGCCATCACGCCGCCGCTTTGCCCATGCGCGCGCGAATCCATCATCACCAAGCTATATCCATGCCGGAGTAAGAATTCCGCGTGCCCCAGGTTTCCGGTGCGATTATCCGCAACGCCGTGGTACAGCAGCACCCAATCGCCATTGGGCCGCGACGGAAAAACCTTCCAGCCTTTCAGCACCGCGCCGTCCGCGGCGCGCACCTCAAAATCCTGTTTCACGGCAGCGGTACGCGCCAACATCTCGGCCGTCTGCTGGAGACGTTCAGGATTTAGATTTGCGGGATGCAGGACGACCGAGCCCAGCTGCGTACCGACGCCCGCCGCAGCCAGCGGCAGGATCAAGATAATCGCGAGCAGTACATAGAGGAGTCGTTTCATCGCGGTCTGTTATAGATGATACGGGGCGCCGCGATGAATTGTTGCAGGGTAACGAGGCTACTGTCTTAAATTGCCATATCGGAGCGCGCTTAACCGGTTCAGGAGCCGGTGGAGGAATAATGCCGCGTGCCCAGGTTCCACAACGATATCGCCGCAGTTAGAAACGCGGCAGCGACGACCGGAACCAATGCCGCGTACGATGGCGAAACCGTGCGCCCCAGCATGCGCACGCTGGGATAAAACGAAGCCAGTCCGAACGGAATAACCCAGCACAGAAAGAACTGCACGACCGGACTGTAAATCGTCAGCGGATAGCGCCCGAAAGCCATCATGTTCCACACCGGAGGGTGCACTCCGATGCGGTCCTCAAACCAGAACGACACAGTCGTCAGCATCAGAAATACCGAAACGTAAATCAGGCTGGCGCACACTCCAAAGAAAAACAGCATCGCGAGTCGGCTCGGCGTCCAGGGAATGCCCAGATGCCGCGAGGCCCAGACCATGCAAAACGTCCCGGTCGCGATTTCCTGCACCGACTCGATGCGAAACGTCTCGAACATAACCTGAAATAAAGATGACACCGGCCGCAGTAGCACCCGGTCGAATTTACCTTCAATGATGTAGTTGTTCCCGAATTCGTAAAGGTTCAGGCTGATGATGTTGAAAAAACCGTAGGGAATCAGCGAGAAGCCGTACAAAAACAAAACCTCTTCAAACTTCCAGCCGCCGATCTGCGGCACCTTCTTGAACAGCACGATCACGAATCCGAGCGCGAAAATCGTGGCCGCAAAGCTGGTTCCCAGACTCACAAAAAAATCGCCGCGATAGCTCACCCGAACCTTGGCGTACTGCGAGAAATAATCGGCGAAGAGCAGCGCGTGCCGTTTCGCTCCGGCTAAAACGCGCGCGACGCCGGAGTCCTCATCGCCCGATGGGCCGCTGCCGTCGCGCCCCCCAAATCGCGCCATTTGTTCTTGCGAAGACATTTCGCTTACCTACCCGCCGTGAATCGTGATTTTTTCCGATGCACGAGCCCACCACAAGTGTGCCAGGATCAGTAGCGCCACCACCCAGAACCACTGAATCCCCAGCATCCGCAATGCTGTCGCATGATCAAGCTTGCCCAGATAAATCTGCAGCGGCGTGTAGGCAATGTGCTCGAACGGCAGCCACGCCAGCACGCGCTGAATGCGCTCCGGAAAAAAGCTCATCGGGATCAGTAGTCCCGAAAGCAGTTCGATCAGCCAGAACTTCGCGCGGATCAGCGCCAGGATCGATTGCAGCGGAATCGCGCACGTCCCGATCATGAAATTGATTGCGCCCATCAGAAAAAAGCTTCCCAGAACGCTGACCAGAAATAATCCGAAATTCTGGAGCGACGACGGCCCTTGCACCGGAAATACCAGCGCCACCACGATCGCCACCGGCACCGTCAGCAATCCCAATCGAAACGCCGATTCACCCATCGCCCGCGAAATCCACATCCATTGCATCGAAACCGGCTTGATCAGGTCCATGGCGATCTTGCCTTCAATCACTTCGTAAGCCATTTCCTGGTCGATGGTGTTCCAGTAAAACGAACGAATGATCCAGCCGACGCTGACGTACGTCAGCATTTGCGACAGGTTGTATCCCGCAAAACTTTGCCCGGAGCTGTACACCGCGCTCCAAACGAAGTAATACACGGTGACGTTCAGAAAATACGTGATGATCCCGGTGAAGTAGCGCAGCCGGAACGCCAGCATGTTGACGAAGCCCACCCGCGAAAATTCCGCATAGGGAACCAGAGCTTCGTAGGCGCCGCTCATACCGGAATCTCCAGCTGCGCTTCGCCGGCATAAATGCGTTTGATGATTTCTTCGATGGGCTCGTCTTCGATCAGCAGGTCGCGCACTTCCACCGCCGCCAGAACCTGCCGGACCAGATCGGAAGTTGAAACGCGCAGCCGGTCGAATCGGATGCGGTGCGTAATGTCGTCGAGCTGCTCGACTTCGCAGCCATCGCGCGAAAAAGCAACCAGGCCCGCGGCGTGCGCCCGATCCTTTAGCGCGAACTTAATGTACTTGGTGCGCAGCAGCTGTTCTTTCAGTTGCGCCAGCTGGCCGTCGTACAAGACTTTTCCGCGGTCGATAATCATGATCCGCCGGCAAAGCTCTTCGATATCGTCGAGGTCGTGGGTGGTCAGCAGTACCGTCGTATGGAATTCGCGGTTCACCGCGCGCAGGAAATGGCGTATCTGATCTTTGGCCACGACGTCGAGACCGATGGTTGGTTCGTCGAGGAAAAGCAGCGGGGGATTGTGCAGCAACGCGGCCGCGATATCGCAGCGCATGCGTTCGCCGAGCGAAAGTTTGCGCACCGGCGTGTGCAGATAATCTCGAATGTTCAGGATGGAATCGAAGTGCTCCATCCGCGCGTCGAAATCGCGCTGCGAAACATCGTAAATCCGCCGCAGCAACTTGAACGATTCGATGACCGCGATGTCCCACCACAGCTGCGTGCGCTGCCCAAACACCGCGCCGATGGTCTTGACGTAGCGCCGCCGCTCGCGGAATGGTACGAACCCGTTGACCCGAATCTCGCCGCTGGTCGGCACCAGAATCCCGGTCAGCATCTTGATGCTGGTCGATTTCCCAGCGCCGTTCGGGCCGATGTAGCCCACCATCTCACCGCGTTCGATTGAAAAGCTGATGCGGTCCACCGCCGCGACCGTCTTGTATTCGCGGACGAAAAGATTCTGCACCGAGCCCCAAACGCCTTCGCGCCGCTTGAAACTCTTGAAATGCTTGCTCAGATCATGGACGTGAATAAGGGAATCGGCGCTCATCGCAGCAAGGATTCTAGCATCGCACCCGGTAACGCGCCCCTCAACAGCCGGAGCACGGTTGCGCTGTTAGACGTGAAATTCCGGGAAGGGTAGCGCGAAGATTTCCTGGCGCTGCATCGCACCCAGGGCGCCGCCGGGGAGTTTCGAATCGAGTAATTTCATCCGCGTAGGTGTTTCGTAAGGCAGCCGGCCAAGCGGTCTGCTACAATTTTGAGACTTCGGGGGAAGCTAGCTCAGCGTAAAGACTTCTCGGCTTACATGGCAGAAAACACCAGGCGAAAATGGGGTATAGCGATTACCGCGATCCTGCTGATCGTTGCGCTAATCGTCATTCTTTCCAGCCGCGGTAAAGCGCCCCGCGTGCAGGTCACCAGCGTCAGTCGACAGGATTTAATCTCCGCCATCGTCAGTAACGGCAAAGTCGAACCGGTCGCGCCGTTTACCTCTCGCGCCGAATTTCCCACCTTCGTCACTGATGTGAAAGCCACTGAAGGCCAGGCCGTCCGGAAGGGCCAGATTATCCTGACCCTCGACGCCGCCGATATTCGCGCCCAGCTTTCTCAGGCTCGCGCCGACTTGCTCGCCGCCCAGACTGACCTGCGCAACGCGCATAGCGGCGGCCCGCCGGACGAAGTCGCCCAACTGCAGGGCGATCTGGCGAAAGCGCAAACGCAAGTCGCCAATCTCGAACGCACCCAACAATCGCTCCGTGACTTGCTGGCCAAGCAAGCGGCGACGCAAGACGAGGTGGCGCAAAATGATGCCGCCTTGGCCAACGCCCGCGCCAATCTGCTGACTTTGCAGCAAAAGAAAGCCGCGCTCGGCCAGCGCAGCACCGTCAGCGTCGAAAGCGCCGGTCTGCGCGCCACTCAAGCGCGCGATCAGGTTTCATCGCTGGAGCGCAAGCTGCAGTCCGCCACCGTAATCGCCGACACGAATGGCACGCTCTATTCGCTGCCCGTGCGCAAGGGTGATTTCGTCAAAGTCGGCGACATCCTGGCCGAGATGGCCGACCTCAGCCACGTCCGCGTTCGCGCCTTTGTTGACGAGCCCGATCTCGGCTCGCTCGCCCAAAATCAAAGTGTGCAGGTGAAGTGGGACGCCATGCCCAACCGCACCTGGACCGGCCAAGTCGAGCAAGTCCCCAAGCAGGTTGTCCCGCGTGGCGCGCGCAGCGTCGGCGAAGTTCTTTGCTCCATCAACAACGACAAGCTCGAGCTCCTACCCAATATCAATGTTGAGGTTCGCATCCTGGTTCACGAATTGCATCAGGTGCTGGTCATCCCCCGAGGATCCGTAAATGCTGATGCCGCCGGCCATTTCGTCTGGGTTTACAAAGATGGAATCGTCAACCGCCGCAACATAACCATTGGCATCGCCAGCGCGTCAAACTATGAGGTCCTCTCCAACCTCAATCTGGGCGAGCAGGTTGTGGAACGAACCGAAGATGACATGCACGAAGGCATGAAAGTTCGAGCGTCGGAGGCGAAATGAAAAGAGGTACGGGATTTTCTGCGGCGAGAATGATTCCCCGGAGCGGGCTGACTGTTCTGGCCTGCGCTGCGCTGGCGCTGGTTTTCAGCGCGGCAGCTCCCGCGCCCGTAAACGCCCGCGCCCTTGCTTTGCCTGCCTCCTCGCCCGCGCCAGACGCAACCGCCTTAATTCAAACCGCCCAGCGCCAATTCAACTCCGGAAATTATTCCGGCGCGATTTCCTCGCTGCAAGCTGCCATCAGCATGAATTCCAGCAGCGCCGAAGCCTACTACTGGCTCGGCCGCAGTTACTACGAAATTCACGATTACGACAACGCCATCACCGCCGCCGAAAAATCCGTGGCTCTCGACGCCAAAAATTCCGCCTACCACGACTGGCTCGGCCGCATTTACGGTGGCAAAGCCGACCGCGACCGCAGCTTCTCCTACGCCCGCAAAGTGAAAAAGGAATTCGAGGAAGCCGTGCAGCTGAATCCCTCGAATGTCGTCGCCCGCCGCGACCTGGAAGAGTATCTGATCGATGCTCCGTGGGTCGTCGGCGGCAACAAGGATGAAGGCGCGAAGCAAATCGACGCCATCGCCGCCATCGATCCGGTGGAGGGGCACCTGGCCCGCGCGGTCTATGACCTTGAAAGCCTGAAGAAACCTGAACTCGCCGAAAAAGAATATCGCGACGTCCTCGCCGCCAAACCTACCAAAATCGATCCCTACTTCGAGGTCATCTCGTTTTTCCAAAAGCAAAATAAGCCGGCCGACATGCAGACCGCTATTCAGGCCGCCGCCGCAAGTCAGTCCCAGCGATCCGCGTCTCGCCTACGCCCGCGGCGTCGCACTAATCCTGGCTAACAACAATCTCGCCGAAGCCGAAAAAGATCTGAAGTCGTATCTCGCCAGTACGCCCGACCGCAGCGACTGGCCCTCCCACGCCGCCGCTCGCACCTGGCTCGGCCGCCTCTACGAATCTCAAGGCAAACGCTCCGAGGCCGGCGAACAATATCGCGCCGCGCTGCAGCTCGATCCCAACGACAAAGAGGCGAAAAGCCGCCTCGATCAGCTCGAGAAGTCCTCGCATTAATCCGGTGAGTTCATCGCTGCAATCTTCGAAGGCTCCCGCGGCATCCAACAAGTCTGTGACCGAACACCTCGGAATCTCGAAAAGCGCGCCGCTCTTGTGGGGTGAAACCTGGAGCCTGGCCATGCAAGCGCTGCGCGCCAATAAAGTCCGCGCCATGCTGACTATGCTCGGCGTCATTATCGGCAGCGCCTGCATCGTGCTGGTGGTCACCGTTGCGCTGGCCGGAAAGCGGTACATCATTGCTCAAATCGAGGGCGTCGGCTCGAATCTGATTTACGGCGCAGTCGAACATACGGAAGACAGCCAAAAGACCGCGCTGGCCGACGAAGTCACCGTCGCGGATATGGAAGCGGTGAAAGCCGCGTTTCCTGAAGTGGCCTACGCCGCCGGCACCCACGACCTGCCCATGACCGTCGTGATTGGCAATACGGTTAAAGCCGTCAACCTCGTCGGCGTCACCTCCGATTTCCAGCAGATCCGCCGCCTGCTGATTACTCGGGGAAGATATTTCGATCAGGACGAAATGGTCTCCCGCAGCAAAGTCTGCTTGCTCACCCCCGACCTGGCCAAGCTCGCTTTTCCCAACGAGAATCCCATCGGCAAGGACATGCGCCTCGGCGATTTACATTTCACCGTGATCGGTGTCTTTCGCGAGCGCACCGCGACGTTCGGTGAAACTGAAATCACCGATTTTTCCGCCATCGTGCCCATTGGCTTGATTCAGTACTACACCGGCGAACAATATCTTCGAACCTTTTACGTGCAGGCCACCAACGCCGAAGACGTGCCCAAGCTCACCGATCAAATTACGGCGTTCCTCAAAACGCGCCACCGCCCCGGGGCCGAATATCACGTCGAAAATCTGACCTCGCTGCTCGATTCCGCGCGCAAAATCTCCATGGCTCTCACTATCATTCTCATCGTCATCGCCATGATCGCGCTGACCATCAGCGGAATCGGCATCATGAACATCATGCTGGTCACGGTCACCGAGCGCACCCGCGAAATCGGCATCCGCAAAGCTATCGGCGCGCCGCGCAATGCGATCCTCTATCAATTTTTGATGGAAGCGCTGCTGATCAGCGGCACCGGAGCTCTCGCTGGAATTTTAATTGCCGTTATGATTCCCGCGCTGATGAATGTGGTCATCAGCTATTTCCCGGTGGCCGCCGGAGTTCACGTTCCGGTGTCTTGGGTCTCGGTGGTTCTGGCTTTCTTGGTATCCTGTTCCACGGGATTGCTCTTCGGCTATTTGCCGGCCAATCGCGCCGCGCGCCTGCATCCCACGGAATCTTTGCGCTATGAATAAAAATCGTTCGCGAAAATTGATCCGTGCCAGCCTAGGCGTGCTGACGTTGGCCTTGTCCTCTGTGGCAGCGCGGCCCGCACATGCGCAAGCATCAGACGACGGTAAGCTCACCATGCGCCACGCCGTGACGCTGGCCCTACAGAACAGCCGCGACCTGCAGCTCGCCCGGGTTCAATACAACGTCGCCCTCAATCAGACCGCCGTCGACCGCGCCGCATTCCTCCCGAATCTCTACACCGGCTCTGGCGCCGCCTATACCTCAGGTTTTCCTTCGCTGGGCGGCTCACCGCCAGCCGTTTTTCAGATGAACTACGACCAAGCAATCTTCGACCCAGTCCTCAAAGCCCAGCAGCAAGCAGCCGAAGAGCACGCCAAAACCATGAAGCTCGAAGTCGACCGCACCCGCGACGACGTTATCGTCCGCACCGCGACGGCTTACCTTGAACTGGCCAAAGTGCGCCATTCCCTCGAACTGCTTCGTGGCGAACAAGCCAGCTCCGACAAAATTCTGGCGGTGACCCAGGAACGGGTGCAAGCCAATCAGGAACTCGCCATCGAAGTGACCCGTAGCCAGCTCACCGCGGCGCGCATTCACGAAAAGATCGTCAAGCTCGAAGGTCGCGACGAAGCCTTGACCCAGCAGATACGAAACCTTACCGGCCTGCCCGACGGCGCAGCGCTGGAAGTCCAGCCCGAAGACCCGGGCTTCGACACCAGCCTCCAGAATGATGCCCAAGTGCTCGATTTGGGAATGCACAGCGACTTCTCCTTGCAGGAAGCCGAGAACGACCGTCTGGCGCGGCAGCATTTTCTTCGCGGTGCCAAGCTCGGCTATTTTCCGACCCTCAGCGTGCTGGGCCAGTTTTCCGTCTTGAGCAAATCCAACAACTATCTCGATTTCTATAAGAAGTTCGAACGAAACAATGGCAGCGTCGGCATCGAACTTAAAATCCCCATCTTTTCGGCCAAAACTCGTTCCAACATCGCCCTGGCCAAAAGCCAATTGAGCGCGTCCGAACTCGCTCTTGGCAACAAACGCGAGCAAGTCCGCCTCGACCTTTTCCAGAAGCAGCGCACCGTTCGCGAGCTCGACGCCACCCGCGAAGTCGCTCGCCTGGATCTGAAGTTGTCGCAGGAATCGCTAAACCTGCTCCAGGCTAAATTCGACGAAGGACGCGCCAACCTGCGCGACATCGAAAACGCCCGCCTCGACGAAAGCGAAAAATGGGTCGCCTTCCTCGACGCCGATTTTGCTCGTCAGCAGGGCCAGCTCACCCTGCTGCAGGCCACCGGGCAGCTCGCCAAGGTGTTCCAGTAGTTAAAGGGAAGTGTTCCAGCAGCGAAAGCCGCGCGAAAAGCATGGCTTGGGCCAGATAGAGAAATCGGTTAAAATTGAACCTTGATAGGTGTGTCTTTTCCACTACGCAAAACTAGGTTTCTGGCAGTTCTGAGGGGGAATAATTAATGGCATCAGTAATGAAGACTTTGTTTTTGAATCCACCGAGCTTCGAGAAGTTCGATGGTGGCGCAGGGTCCCGCTGGCCCGCAACCCGCGAGATCGAATCCTACTGGTATCCGGTCTGGCTTTCCTATCCTGCCGGCATGCTCGAAGGCGCGCGCCTGCTCGACGCCCCTCCGGAGCACAAGACTCCCGCGGATGTCATCCAGATTGCCCAGGACTACGAATTCGTCGTGCTCTTCACCTCGACCGTCGGTTTCTACAGCGACCTGAAAATGGCCCGGGCCATGAAGGAAAAGAAGCCCGGCATCAAGATCGCCTTCGTCGGTCCGCAGGTTCAAATCAAGCCCGCCGAAAGCTTGCTGGCCAGCCCGGACATCGATTTCGTCGTTCGCGGCGAGTTCGATCTCTCGGTCGTGGAATACGCCCAGGGCAAGCCGCTCTCGGAAATCATGAGCTGCAGCTACCTGAAGGACGGCAAAGTCGTCCACAATCCCCCGCGGGCCATGTTGCAAACCGCGGAGCTCGATGCGCTGCCGTTCGCCACCGACGTCTACCAGAAGAATCTGACCATCGAGAACTACAACGTCCCGTTCCTGCTCAATCCCTACGTTTCTTTCTATACCGCGCGCGGCTGTCCGGCACTTTGCACCTTCTGCCTCTGGCCCCAGACGCTGTCCGGCCACGCCTGGCGCGTGCGTTCTGTGGAAAGTGTTGCTCGCGAATTCAAGCAGGCCCACAAGATGTTCCCGCAGGCCAAGGAATTTTTCTTCGACGACGACACCTTCAACATCCGCAAGGATCGCGTGATCGCCCTGTGCAAGGAATTTGCTCCGGTCGGATTCCAGTGGTCCTGCACCGCCCGCGTGCACGGCGACTACGAAACGCTGAAGGCTATGGCCGACGGTGGCTGCCGCTTGCTGATCGTCGGTTTCGAATCCGGCGACCCGCAAATTCTGAAGAACATCAAGAAGGGCGCGACCATCGAGATGGGCCGCACCTTCGTGCAGAACTGCAAGAAAGTCGGCATTCGCGTTCACGGCGACTTCATCATTGGCCTACCCGGCGAAACCAAGGAAACCATCGAGAAGACCATCGACTACGCCAAGGAACTCGACTGCGAAACCATTCAGGTTTCCATGGCCCACGCCTATCCCGGCACCGCTTTGTATGACCAGGGCATGAAGGAAGGATTCCTGGCCGGCGAAGCCATCACCGACGACCTTGGCCACCAGCTGCCGCACCTGCAGTATCCCGGCCTTTCGCGCGAGTACATGGTCGATTCCGTCAACCGCTTCTACGACGAATACTATTTCCGCCCTCGCGTCGCCTGGAGAATTGTCCGCGATGCTCTCTGGGATAATCACGAACGCAAACGCCTCTTCCATGAAGCCGTTTCCTTCATGAAGCTGCGCCACGACCGCATCAAGGTGGCCAAGAAGGGCGTACAGAAAAAAGCGATGGTTCAAGTGCCGCCCATGCCGCAGGCTGGCGAATCGCAAGGCGCATGAAGTCGTCGTCCGACGGTCTGCATTTAAAGACCTTCATTCTTTTGCTGGTGATGGTAACTTTTGGTCCGCTGGGCGACGCCTTCCTGGGAAAAGGAATGCGTCGCCTGGACTCCTCCGGCATTCGTAACCCCGCCGATCTGTTTCATTTCTTCTTGCGTGCTTTCAGTTCTGAAACCGTCTGGATCGGAATCCTGCTGCTCGCTACCTTTTTTGCTGCCTATACCCTGGTTCTTTCATGGGCCGATTTCAGCTTCGTCCAGCCCGCATCTTCCTTTGCTTACGCCATCGTCGCCTTGCTCGGCCATTATTTTCTGGGCGAGTTCGTCAGCACCACGCGATGGATCGGCATCCTCATCATTTGTGCCGGAGTGTTTTTCGTCGGCACTACGCCACCCAGCACCACCGAGCGCGCGCTCGATTTCAGTTCCGCGAGCCTCACGCCACCGGGCCGGAGCTAGTTTCCGTGCAGTGGGGAATCGTTTGGACTGCGATTCGCTACGCGCTGTTCGCGCTCGCCTTTACCCCACTCGCCTACTACCTCGTCGCGCTCTTTGCCGCCGGCCGTTTTTTCTCTTTGCGCCGCCTCTCGCTGCCTTCGCCAGAATTCGCGCCGCCCGTCAGCATCCTCAAACCCGTCTACGGACTCGATCGCGAAACCTACCAGAACTACTCGTCGCTCTGCACGCAGGACTACCCGCAATACGAAATTCTGTTCTGTGCTGGAGAAGAACAAGACCCGGCCGTCGCTGTCATCCGCAAACTCATCCAGGATTTTCCAGATCGCGCCATCCGCTTGCTGATTGGTTCAGAACCCCTGGGCGTCAGCGATAAAGTAAACAAGCTCTGCCGCCTCGCACGCGAAGCGAAGTTTGAAATCGTAATCGTCAGCGACAGCGACGTCCGCGTCGATCCCGACTATCTGCGCGCCGTCGTCGCGCCCTTCGCCGATCCGCAAGTCGGCGGCGTCACTACCCTTTATCGGGGCCTCACTGACGGATCGTTCGCCGCGAATCTCGAAGCCCTCGGCAACAGCACCGATTTCGCCGCCGGCGTCCTGGTTTCCTGGCTCTTCGCCGAAGTGAAGTTCATGCTCGGCGCCACCATGGCCGTGCGCAAGACCGTCCTCGACGAAATCGGCGGTTTCGAATCCATGGTCGACTATTTTTCCGACGACTACGAACTCGGCCATCGCATCGCCGCCCGAGGCCATCGCGTCGAGCTGATTCCGCATACCGTCGCCATCGTTTATCCGCACCAATCTCTGAAAGACGCGTTTTTGCATCAGCTTCGCTGGAATCTCAGCATTCGCTTCTCGCGCCCCGCCGGCCATCTGGGCCTGATTTTTACTCAAGCCCTGCCGCTCGCCATCCTCGGCGCGATTTGTGCTCCGTCTGCGGCTTGGGCCGTCGCGCTTCTCGCCGCGTACGTCATCCTGCGAATAGCCGTAGCTTGGAAAATTGGCATTGCTGGAATGAAAGACCTGAGCCTGCGTGGAAAGATGGAGTTACTGCCACTGCGCGATATTTTTGCCTTCGCCGTCTGGCTCGTCAGCTTCTTCCCGCGCAATATTCTCTGGCGCGGAAAACGTTTTCAAGTGCGGGACAAGCGACTGGTCGCCATCTAATGCAACCCTGCCCGACGGCCTAAGCCTTCAGTCTCGTTT
>CAWIEL010000014.1:0-26220 GCA_963835025.1 uncultured Acidobacteriota bacterium | reverse complement strand
CTCGTAAAGACGAATTGCTGCTTCCGCCCGACGAGTTGAACCGCATCTCGGGTTCTGCGCAAGGTGCTGAGCCCGCTGTCCACCGTCGAAGCGATGGAATTTCTCTTGGGTCGTTTGTCGAAAACGAAAACCAACGGCGAATTCCTTTCCTCGAAGTCCAGCCCGGCCTAATCGCCGGGTTAGTTTGCGCAAAAAAATCCCCTTCCGCGCCATCTGTGCCATCCGCGTTGTCACGGGAGGGGGATATTTTTTTGCGACGATTTTTGGCATGTTAGCCGATCCTCAACTCCAAACGCGAGATGTATGCCTACGAGCTGCTGTATGTGAAACGCGTTTGCGAGTGCATCAAGGCCGAGGTCTCGCTCAGTTTGCGGCTCCTCCGCTACTTGAATTCTCCGGTTTTTCCGCTGGCCACCGAAGTCCGTTCCATTCCGCACGCGGTCTCCTTGCTGGGTGAATCCGGCACCCGCAAATGGGTTTCGTTGGTGACCATTGCCTGCCTCAGCGGCGACAAGCCCCGCGAACTCATCTTGCTCCCCCTGATTCGCGCGCGTTTTTGCGAACTCCTGGGCCCCGTAGCGGGTTGTCCGGCCGCGGCCAACGATTTGTTCCTGCTCGGCCTGTTTTCGGCGATGGACGCGTTGCTCGATATGTCCTTGCCGACGTGCTGAAGGAAATCAAGCTGCGCGAAGAAATCCGCGACGCGCTGCTCGGCGGCCAGAACGCTGCGGGAGGTTTTTCGTTTCGCGCTGCAGTACGAAAGAGGCTGCTGGGAGGAGGTCAACCGCCGCGCCCAGGCGCTGTCCATCGACCAAGACTCGCTCTCCCCGCTCTATTTTGACGCGGTCAACTGGGCCGAATGTACGTTTATCGTACGCTGAGACCGGCTCGAATTTAAATCGGTGGCTGAATCGCAGGTTCTCTGGCTCCGCGTCGCTACTGGCTTGTCGCGCGCGCCGTTCCCTCTCGGCCAGCATCACCACCAGTCGCGCCACTTCTTCCGGCTCCATCGCCGTGCTGTCCACCACCACAGCATCGGCCGCCCGCACCAGCGGCGAGTTCTGCGTTCGCTTGTCGCGTCGGTCGCGCTCGTGAATTTCCTCGAGCGTCTTCGGCAGATCGATGGCGTCGCCTTTTTGCTGGTGTTCGCGCCAGCGCCGTTCCGCGCGCGTTTCCGGCGACGCCGTGAGAAAAATCTTCAACTGCGCGTCGGGAAATACCACGCTGCCGATGTCGCGCCCTTCCATCACCACCCCGCCGTGCTCGCCCGCGCGCCGCTGCTCGGCCACCAGCACGTGGCGCACACCGGGCATTCACCGCGATCTTCGAAGCCGCCTGCGAAACTTCCGGCGTGCGAATCGCCGCGGTCACGTCCTCGCCGTCGAGAAACACCTGCTGGGCGCCGTCGTCCGCGCGCAAATCGATGCGCGTCTTCTGCGCCAGCGCCACAAGCGCGTCATCGACGCCCCGTTGCCTCGAATGATGCCGTGCCGCAGCGCCTTCAGCGCCAGCGCCCGGTACATCGCGCCCGTATCTACGTAAACGTAGCCCATCATTTCCGCCACGCGCCGCGCGAGCGTGCTCTTCCCCGACCCACCGGACCGTCAATCGCGATGATTAGTTTTTTCATTCGTTAATGTTCCCGGCCTCGACGTGCGCCGCAATTAAATTCGTTTGAAAGCGCGCTCGATTTCGCGCACCGAATAGCGCAGCACCACGGGCCGCCCGTGCGGGCAGCTCATCGGATATTCCGTTTTCGCGAGTTCGCCGAGCAGCCATTCCATTTTCGTGCGATCGAGCGGCGTATTTACCTTGATCGCCGCGTGGCACGACGTCGAAGCCGCGATCTTCGCCTGCAGCGAATCGATCGAGATCGCCTGGTTCTCGCTGCGCGATGCCGTCGAGAATTTCGAAGAGCAGCCTTTCCGCGTCGCCGCTGGTGATTCCCGCTGGCGCGGCCTGAATCGCCACGCTGCGCGCGCCCATCAGCTCCGCCTCGAATCCGTTGGCGCGCAACTCCTCGGCGATCTGCTCGAAGATCACCAGCTGGCGCGGATTCAGTTCCACGATCAGCGGCACCAGCAGCCGCTGGCCGCCCATTTCGCCTTCGCGCCGCGCGCGCAGATGCTGCTCGAAAAGAATGCGCTCGTGCGCCACGTGCTGGTCGATGATCCACAGACCTTCGCCATTCACCGCGACGATGAAACTGCTGTTCACCTGGCCCAGCGGCTTCAGATCGGCAATTTCTTCCGGACGCGGCAGCGATCCCGGGCGGCACCGGCGCATCGACCGACGTCGGCGACTGCGGCCGCATCCGCCTGCGGCGGCGCCGAAAGAATAATCGCCGCTCGATGCGCAAACCGCAGCGCTGCGGAATCGGCCGGTCCGGCGCGCCGGTCAATTCGAAATCTTCCGCCGAGCTGCGCTGACCAAACGCGGTGGGAATCACCGCGCGCGGCGGCCCGGCAATCCGCTCGCCGCACGTATTGCCGTAAAGGCGGCGCGCCATCGGCGCATTGTCTCCGGTGCCGAACACGCTCCGGGCTGAGCGAATTCGCTGGACGCAGAGTTGCGCGCCTGCCGCGGCAGCCGCGCGCGCGGCGGGAAAGCCCGGAATCGGGCGCGCGATGGAGAGCGCATGGCGCAGCGCGTCGCGCGTGAAATCGTGAACGAACTGCGGATGCCGGAAGCGCACCTCGATCTTCGCCGGGTGAACGTTCACGTCCACTTCCTGGTACGGCAGATCGAGAAAAAGCAGCACCACCGGAAACACGCCGGGCGGCATGATGTTTCGATACGCTTCGCTGATCGCGTGCAGCAGCAGCCGGTCGCGCACCAGCCGGCGGTTCACGAAAATATAAATTCCGTTGCGATTGGTGCGCTGCACTTCCGGCCGCGACGTAAATCCGGTCACGCGAATCGTCGCGCGCCTGTTCGTCCGCTTCGAGCTGCGGCTCGGTGATCGCCGAGCGCACCGGCGCTTCGTTCGGCGGAATTTCCGTAAGTTCGTCGAGCGCCTGCCGGCCGAAAACCTGGTAGACGCGGTCCGCCAGTTTTTCCACCGGCGCGCAATTCGAGAATTTCCTGCGAGGGCGTCTTCAGCAGGAATTGCACTTCGGGATGCGCGAGCGCGTAGTGCGTCACAAGCGAAGCGATGTGGCCCAGTTCCGTGGTTTCGGATTTCAGGAATTTGCGGCGCGCGGGCACGCAGTAGAAAATGTCGCGCCACGCCGATCGAAGTCCCCGCCGGCAAGCCCGCCGGCTTCACGCCGATCAGCTTTCCGCCGGCGAATTCGACGCGCGTGCCTTGTCGTCTTCGCCGCGTCGCGCGTTTCGAGCAGCAGCCGCGAAATGGCCGCGATCGAAGGCAACGCCTCGCCGCGAAAACCCAGCGTCGCGATCGAGAGCAGATCATCGGCGGTGCGCAGCTTCGAAGTGGCGTGGCGCTCGAAGGCCAGCAGCGCGTCGTCATGATTCATGCCGCTGCCGTCGTCAACCACGCGAATCAGCCGCTTGCCGCCCGATTCCACTTCAATGCGAATCGATCGCGCGCCCGCATCCAGCGCGTTTTCGAGCAGCTCCTTCACCACCGACGCAGGCCGCTCCACCACCTCGCCCGCGGCAATTTTGTTCGCGACAGTTTCCGGAAGTATGCGTATGCGCGACATGATCTACGATAGCTCAGCATCTTCGGACGGCGCCGGCAACAGCGCAATCATCCAGTGCCTTACTTGAGCTGCCTGCTTCGGCTTCATGCTGAATCCCCAGCTCATCCGAGCTGTCGACGTCATCCACTTCCGAAGGCGATTCCGCCATCAAATCCTGCGCGGCGGTGGTTTTCGGAAACGCGATCACCTCGCGAATCGATTTTTCGCCGGCGAGCAGCATCGACCACGCGGTCAATGCCCAGCGCGATGCCGCCGTGCGGCGGAGTGCCGTACGTCAGCGCATCGAGAAAAAATCCGAAGCGCTGGCGCGCCTGCTTCGTCCGACAGCCCGAGCGCCTTGAACATCCGCGCCTGCACATCCTGCCGGTGAATTCGAATGCTGCCGGAGCCAAGCTCGTCGCCATTCAGCACCAGATCGTAGCCCTTCGAGCGGCACTCCCACGGCGCGGTTTCGAGCTTGTCGAGATCTTCCTCGTACAATTCCGGTGAACGGATGCTGCGCGCTCACCCAGCGCTTGTCCGTCTCGCTCCATTCAAACAGCGCGAAGCCCGTGATCCACGCAATTCCCATTTGCTGCGGTCAATCAGATTCAGCTTGTCGCCGAGATGAAGCCGAATCTGCCCCGCGACGTCGCAGCGACGTATCGCGTGTGCGGAATCTGCTCCTTCGCCGCAGCCGCGACGATCAGATCGCCCGGCTTTGCGCCGACCGCCTGCGGCAAGTTTCTTCAAGCCTTTCCGCGCCGAGATTTTTTTCGAGCGGCGATGTGATGCCTTCGGCCGTCACCTTCACGGTGTACACGCCGCGCGCGCCCGCCGATTTCGCATATTCCGCAAGTTCGTCGAGCTGCTTGCGCGACCACGCCGCCGCGCCCGGCGCGACGACCGCCTGCACGTTGCCTTCGATGCGCAGCGTCTCGCGCGCAGGCTCGAAAAATGCGCGTCACGTTCTGCAATTCCATGCCGAATCGCAGGTCGGGCTTGTCCGAGCCGTAGCGGCGCAGCGCTTCCTTGTAATCGAGATGGCGGAACGGCCCTTTCGCCTTCACGCCGACCACGGCGCAGGCGCGCTTCATCACGTGCTCGATCACCTCGAAAATATCCTGCTGCCGCGGGAACGACATCTCCAGATCGAGCTGCGTGAATTCCGGCTGCCGGTCGGCGCGCAAATCCTCGTCGCGGAAGCATCTGCAAGATCTGGAAGTAGCGGTCCATGCCGGAAATCATCAGGATCTGCTTGAAAATCTGCGGCGACTGCGGCAGCGCGTAAAACTGTCCGTGATGAACGCGGCTCGGCACCAGATAATCGCGCGCGCCCTCGGGCGTCGAGCGCGTCAGCATGGGCGTCTCAATTTCGAAGAAGCCGATTTCGTCGAGCGCTCTTGCGAATTTCGAGAATCACGCGGTGGCGCAGCTCGATATTGCGTGTGCAGCTGCGGCCGGCGCAGATCGAGATAGCGGTAGCGCAGCCGCGTCTCTTCGCTCGCGGTCACTTCGTCTTCGATCAGGAACGGCGGCGTCTTCGCGTTGTTCAGGATGTGCAGCCGCGACGCGACCACTTCCACTTCGCCCGTGGCGATTTCCGGATTCGGTTTCCGCGCTGCAATCACGCGGCCCTTCCACCGCGACCACATATTCGGAGCGCAGCTCTTCGGCCTTCGCATGCGCCTCCGGATGCTGCTCCTTGTTGAAAACGATCTGCGCGATTCCCTCGCGGTCGCGCAGATCAATAAATATCAGCTGGCCCAGATCGCGCCGCCGGTGGACCCAGCCCATCAGCACGACTCTTTCTCCGCGTCCGCCGCGCGCAGATTCGCCGCAGTAGTTTGTGCGTTTCAGATTTCCCGAGTATCAAGCACGGGCGTGTCAGGTTGCTCCCTTCGCGTTCCGATTCCAGATATTCGAGCAATTCATCTTCCGAAAGCTTCTTCTGCTCCGCGTCCGCCAGCCGCTTCAGCGTGAATTTGCCGACGCAACTTCGTCTTCGCCGATGATCAGCGCATATCGCGCGCCAAGCTTGTCCGCCAGGCCGAGCGATTTCTTGAATTTCATTTCTTCGCGGCGGCAGCTCGACGGCGAAACCCCGCGTCGCGCAATTTCCGCGTCAGGCGCAACCGCCGCGGGTACGCCTTCGCGCCCATCCACGCGACGAAAACGGCCAGCCCCGGCAGCTGCGGCAGATTCCCCGCTCTCCTGCATCGATAAAATCGCGCGATCCGTGCCGATCGCGAAGCCGATGCCCTTTGTCGGCGGGACCGCCGCAGCAATTCGACCAAGCCATCATAGCGTCCGCCGCCGCAAACCGCGTTCTGCGAGCCGAGGCCCGCGGCGATGACTTCAAATGTGGTGCGCGTGTAGTAGTCGAGGCCGCGCACGAGCCGCCAATTTTCTTCGTACGCGATCGCCGCGCAATTTGAGCTCGTCTTTCAGCTTCGCGAAATGCTCGCGGCAATCGTCGCAAAGATGGTCCGAGATGCGCGGCAGCTTTTCGATGATTGGCTGCTCTTCGCGGCAGCTTCGAATCGAGGACGCGCAGCGGATTCGTCTCGATGCGGCGCTGGCTGTCCGCGCCCAGCTGGTCTTTCACTTTGCGCAACTCTTCGCGCAGCAGTTCGACATATTTCGGCCGGCATTTCTTGTCAGCCGATCGAATTGACGGACAGCGTCGTTCTCGTCAGCCCGACGCGCGCGAAGAAAACCAGCAACATTTCCATGATTTCAGCGTCAATCGCGGGCGCATCCGACTGGCCGAGCACTTCCGCGCCGATCTGGTAAAACTGCCGGTAGCGCCCCTTCTGCGGCCGCTCGCGCCGGAACATCGGCCCCGTGTAGTAAAGCTTCTGATTCCCCGGCAGCCTGTGCATTCCGTGCTCGATATACGCGCGCACGCCTGGCCGTCGCTTCGGGACGCAGGCTGATTAAGTCGCCAGGGTCGGCCGTCAGCATCAATCGACAGAAGACCGGTCCGGAAAGCTATACATTTCCTTGGAGACAATGTGGTCTCTCCGCCCACCGAGCGCGCAAAAAGCGAGGTTTCCTCAAAAATCGGCAGTCGAATTTCGCGAAAATTGTAGCCCTCGAACGTATCCCGCGCCGTCGCTCGAACCAATTCCACAGCCCCGAATCCGGCGGCGTGATGTCCCGCGTCCCTTTGATCGCTCGAAATTGTTTTTGTTCGGACATAAATTCAGTGGCGAGTGACGAGTCGCTAGTGACTAGAAGCTCCGATTTTGCGTCGTATCGCCGCCGTCATTTTCTGTATTTCACCAATCGCAGTGAGGATTCCGAAGTGTCATTTTCGGACGAAAACTTCAGATCCACGCTGAGCAATACCTGTGTCTCCAACTCCGCTAGAAAACCACTCGTTCGCGAAAGAAAATGCAGGAATTCTTGCGATCCGTAACGCGCCTGGCCTTCCGCAATCGCAGAAGGTATCGCGACTGCCGTGCGCCGCATTTGGGTTGCGAGTCCGTACTTCTCTTCAACCGGAAACACCGCGGTCAGCCGATAGACCGACTTCGCCAGCACCATAGCCCTTTGCCAGATGATTAGCTCTTTGTAGTGCGTCGGCTTGATCGGTTCAGAATCCATTCGCCACTAGCCACTCAGAACTAGCCACTGCCTTTTTTATTCAATCCCCGCTTCGTTCTTATAATCCCGTTTGTATCCGACGTAATTATTCCAATATCGGTCGATCGATGCCTGATCCTCCGCCGTCAACGCCCGCTTCACTTTTCCCGGCGAACCCATCACCAAACTTCCCGGAGGAATCACCGTGCGTTCCGGAATCAGCGTCCCCGCCGCGACGATGCTGCCGGTGCCAATCACCGCGCCGTTCAGGATGATACTGCCCATGCCAATCAAGCAGCGCGATTCCACGGTGCAGCCATGCAGCGTCACGCTGTGCCCCACCGTGACTTCGTCGCCCAGCACCAGCGGGTTGGTGTCCCGCATCACGTGCAGGACCGAACCATCCTGCACGTTGGACCGCGCACCAATTCGAATGAAGTGCACGTCGCCGCGAATCACCGCGCATGGCCAGACGCTCGAGTCTTCGCCAATCACCACGTCGCCAATCACCACCGCCTGCGGGTCGACGTATGCGCTAGCCGCAATTTGCGGCATATGTCCGCGAAAGCTGCGAATCAAGTTGTATCCCCTGAGTTAAGAACTGAGACCGCAGAAGACAAATTTGCGATTGCCGATCCGTTGCGCGTTCGCCTACAAAATCTCCACCACCGGCGCGCCAGAAGCCGCATTCACTTCATCCAGCCTCGCCACCAAATTGCGCGCCACCGCAAAAATGCTCTTCGCTCCCGGCGCGTCTTCGCCATGTGAAGCCGCCGGCTTCCCGGTATCGCCGCCGATACGAATCTGCGGATCGATTTCAATTTCTCCCAGGAACGGCACGCCGAAATTCTTAGCCATGTGCGAACCTTCACCGTGGCCGAAGACGTCGATGCGCCCGTCGCAATGCGGGCAATTGAAGTAGCTCATGTTCTCCACCACGCCCAGAATCTCGACGTTCACCTGCCGGAACATTTCGATCGCCTTACGCACGTCCGCCAGCGCCACGAGCGAAGGGGTAGTCACCACCACTGCGCCGGTCACCGAAACGTTTTGAATCAGCGACAGCTGTACATCGCCGGTTCCCGGAGGCAAATCGATCAGCAAATAATCCAGTTCGCCCCACTGCACGCTGCGCAAAAACTGCTGGATCACGCTGTGCAGCATCGGCCCGCGCCAGACCAGCGGCTTGTCGCCGGGGTTCAGCAACCCCATCGAGATCATCTTGATCCCGTACGCTTCCACTGGAATTATGGTCTTGTCGTTCACCGCGCGCGGCTGTTCGTCCGTACCCAGCATTACCGGCACGTTCGGCCCGTAAACGTCGGCGTCCATCAACCCGACTTTCGCGCCCATCGTTTTCAGAGCCAGCGCCAGATTCACCGCGACCGTGGTCTTCCCCACGCCGCCCTTGCCGCTGGCGACCGCCACCAGATTTTTAATGCCGTCAATCCTAGGCTTCTTTTCCATCCCAGCAGGTGCTGGGCCATGCTGATGCGAGTGTCCTGGTCCCGGAGGCATTGCTTTCCTTTCGTGCGGCGAGCTAGTCAGCGCACAGAAACACCGCAAACACACGCAGCCGCGACGCACATTCAACCTGCAATGATAGACTGCCCCGCAACCACGGGCAAGGCCGCCCCACGGCGCCCCAAAATGGCGAATTCCCCCGCCGAATCGTAGAAAATAGCAGCCGCCCGCCGCTTTGCAGGAATCGCCTCAAGCGGCTACAATGGTGTTTGTACCGTTTGCATTTTATGCAGCCGCGCAATCCTGCTGTTCCGGCCTTCCGCGCGTAGGAACCGGAAATCCCAAAAGCGCCCTGTTGCGGGGCTCGGAAGCGCCTACACTGAAAATATGGACGTCGAGAAAATCATAAATAGCGTCGTTGCGCGTTTCATCGGCACTAAGCACGAACGCGACGTGAAATCCGTGCAGCCGGTGGTCGCCGCCATCAACGCGCTCGAACCGGAGATGAAGAAACTCTCCGACCGCGAAATTCTGGAAATGACCGCGAAGCTCAAGGCCGAAGTACAAGGCCGCCTGAAGGATTTTGATCCCGCGGACGCAAACGCCAAGCAAATCCTACGCGACGCCACCGATCCGGCGCTGATCCCGGCCTTCGCGCTGGTCCGCGAAGTCGGCCGCCGAACCCTCGGCATGCGCCATTTTGACGTGCAGCTGATCGGCGGCTCGGTCCTGCATCAGGGCAAAATCGCCGAAATGAAAACCGGCGAAGGAAAGACGCTGGTCGCCACCCTTCCCGCTTACCTCAACGCGCTAACCGGCCTCGGTGTGCACATCGTCACCGTGAACGACTACCTGGCCCGCCGCGACGCGGAGTGGATGGGTCCAATCTACAAGACTCTAGGCCTTTCGGTTGGCGTCATCGTGCACGATCTCGACGACGTCCAGCGCCGCGCCGCATACGCCGCGGACATCACCTTCGGCACCAACAACGAATTTGGCTTCGATTATCTGCGCGACAACATGAAGTACGACCTGGCCCAATGCGTCCAGCGCGGCCACCATTTCGCGATCGTCGACGAAGTCGACTCCATCCTGATCGACGAAGCGCGCACCCCGCTGATTATTTCGGGCCCGGCGGAAGAATCGACGGACAAGTACTACCGCATCGACAAAATCATCCCCAAATTGATCCTGGATATCGATTACACGCTCGACGAAAAGCATCGCACCGCCACGCTGACCGAAGAAGGCGTATCCAAGTGCGAAAAGTTGCTGAACCTCGGCAACCTCTACGACCCCGCGCACATGGACATCATTCACCACGTCTACCAGGCGCTGCGCGCGCACACGCTCTTCACCAAAGACGTCGATTACGTCGTCAAGGACGACGGCATCGTCATCGTCGATGAATTTACCGGGCGCCAGATGCCTGGTCGCCGCTGGTCCGATGGTTTGCATCAGGCTGTTGAAGCCAAGGAAGGCGTGAAGATCGAGCGCGAAAATCAGACGCTCGCCACCATTACCTTCCAGAATTATTTCCGTATGTACAAAAAGCTGGCCGGCATGACCGGAACGGCCGATACCGAAGCGCCCGAATTTGACAAAATTTACAAACTCGAAGTGGTGGCGATTCCCACCAACAAGCCCCTGATTCGCATCGAGAATTCCGACGTGGTCTATCGCACCGAAGCGGAAAAATTCGAAGCGGCGGTTAACGGCATCCTGCAGGAAGATGGCACGCGCGTCGGCGGGATTCGCCAGTATCACGAAAGCGGCCAGCCAGTGCTGGTCGGCAGCATCTCCATCGAAAAGTCCGAGAAAATCGCCGCGCTGCTGAAGAAAGCCGGCATCCCGCACCAGGTTTTGAACGCCAAGCAGCACGAACGTGAAGCGATCATCATCTCTCAGGCAGGCCGCAAAGGAACCGTCACGGTTTCGACCAACATGGCCGGCCGCGGTACCGACATTCTGCTCGGCGGAAATCCCGAAGCAATGACCCGCGATTACTGCCTGAAAAATAAACTGGCGCTGCCCTACGCTCCGGCCAGCTCGATTATCGTCACCGCTCCCGGGACCGAAACTCCGGCGCAAGCCGATGCCGCGGCGGCAGCAGGCGCTGAAGCTCCTACCAACGGCTCAAGCAATCCGGCCATGGTGCTTTTCCAGATCGAAGGAAAAATCTTTCAGGTCCCGCTCGAGCAGTGGAAGCCGATCTACGATCAGTTCGCGGCGGAATGTAAAGTTCAGCACGACGAAGTCGTGGCTATGGGCGGCCTGCACATCCTCGGCACCGAACGTCACGAAGCCCGCCGCATCGATAATCAGCTCCGCGGCCGCGCCGGACGCCAGGGCGATCCCGGCTCTTCGCGTTTCTTCCTGTCGCTCGAAGACGACCTGCTGCGCATTTTCGGCGGCGAACGCGTCAAAAATCTGATGTTCCGCCTGGGAATGACCGAAGGCGTACCTATCGAATCGCGACTGATTAGCAACCGCATCGAAAACGCGCAGAAAGCCGTCGAAGCTCAAAACTTTGAAGCCCGCAAACACCTGCTCGAATACGACGACGTGATGAACAAGCAGCGCGAGACGATTTACAACCTCCGCCGCTCGTTCCTCGAAGGCCGCGATCAGAAAGAATTCGTCATCGAACGCGCCGATGCCATCGCCGACGAACTGGCCGAAACCTACTGCCCGCGCGAGCTGCATCCGGACCAGTGGAACATCACTCAATTCTCCAACGAAGTGCTGAATCAATTTGGATTCGACCCCAAAGCGGTGGGCATGGATTTCGCCACGCTCAATCACGAAACGGTCGCCGACACGCTCATCGAAAAAGTTCACGCCCGCTACGAAGAAAAAGAAAAGCTCTTCGGAGCCCAGACCCTGCGCTGGCTCGAACGTCACATCTTGCTCGACGTCGTCGACGGCCAGTGGAAAGACCACCTGCTGACGCTGGACCACCTAAAGGAAGGCATCGGCCTGCGTGGTTACGCGCAGAAAGATCCGCTGGTCGAATTCAAAAAGGAAGCATTCACCCTTTTTGATGAATTGATGAACCGCATCGATACCGAAGCGGTCCGCTTCTTGTTCCTGGTGCGCCCGGCGGAAACGCCGCAAAACCCGGCCCCAGGGACTCCAACAGCGCAGGCGCTGCCGCAGTCGTCGTCAACTTCCACGTCAGGACCTCCGCCTGCAGCAGCCGCACCGCCGCAAACGCCGCGCGGACTTTCCCAATTTTCGCCGGAAGAAATCGAACGCAGGCAGCGTCGCCAACAGCAACAAATGCAATTCCAGGCCGGCTCTGCTCCCGTTGAACCGCCCAAGCCCACTCGCGCTGCGGCCAAAGTAGGACGCAACGATCCTTGCCCCTGTGGCTCCGGTAAGAAGTACAAGAAATGTCACGGCGAAACCGCCTAGTTTCGCGCCGCATTCCGTCGCGTTAACGCTTCCGCCTGGCGATTTTCACGCAGACCCACGGGTGTTGCTGTTTACAACTCACCGTCATTTGCATCTGAAAATTTTGTGCTAATCTCTCCCGCATCCTTCGGCCCCCGACCGTACTGAGATTCGAGGTTAGAACAATGACAGCCGCAACTTCCGTTCACTGCCACCGCGCCGGATGCGCGAATTCCGCCCCACCCGCACTCTCCACCGCCCAATTGTGTCTCGATCATTTTCTGGATGAGGCTTTCGTCCGCTCCGACCAGGCGCTCACCCGCTGCCGCGAAGGCGTTCCGCTCAACAAAGAAAGCCTGGAGTGGCTGCTCTCCGACGCGTTGGCTACGGTGAAAAATCTGGAGGAGAGCGCCGAGGAACCTTGCCCCGAGCAGCGCGACCGCATGTTGGAATTGCTACTTATGCTGGCGAATTTGCACGAGTACCTCGCGCATCACACCGTGCGTTTCGACCGTCCCGCTTGAATGCACCGGCGGGCGCCCGAATGAGCGACGTGGCCATCGCCATGCCGCCGCTGCGAAAGCGTTAACTCCCCGCCCAATAGCCTGTTGCAAAACTTCCGCAACCCCCTCAAGCTTGAATTTGTCGCGGTTATACCCAGCATGACTGACGAACCGAAGCATCTCGATCCTTTTAAACCGCAAGAGCCGACCATTCCCGGCGTCACCGGAAATCCCGCGCGCGTGAAAGCCGCGCCGGAGCCGCCGCGCCCGCTCGATCCCAGCTATCAGAATCGTCCAGCCCCGAATCCGTTTTTTCAGCCTGGAGTTTTAATCGCGATTGGCGCTGCGCTGCTGCTGCTCATCGGTGGGATTTTCTTCTGGCATAGCCACTCGACCTCGGCGAAAAGTCAGTCGCCGGGCGCGGAGGTCGTACCATCCATGCCCGTGCCGCTACCCGCTGCCGCACCCACGCAGGAGCCGGCCAAGAATGTAGCCATCGGTCCGGGCCCCATTGCCACCACAGCCGAACTGGCCAAACCCTGGTCCTCAAAGCAATTCGTCTTCCGCGCGCCGCAGACCGCCGATGACGTGCCGGCGCTGGTCGTCCATCTGCCAAACAATGTGTATTGGGGAATTTCGCTTCGCGAACCTTTCGGCAGCTGCCAGATGCAATACATTACCGACCTAACGGTGATTGCGAATCAGTTCCATTACACCGCCAACCATCCCATGGTCGTCGATCCCTGCAACGGGGCGGTCTACGATCTCGATCGGTACGGTCCGGGACCAAATGGTGAAGTTCGCGGGGCTATCGTCCACGGAGCCGGCGTACGTCCCCCGTTGGCGATTCAGATGACCGCGCGCGGGAAACAGATTGTCGCGGTACAGATCGAACGCTAGTCTCAGAAAACTAATTCGCACTCGCGCCGCTCTGTCCTTGCGCGCAACGTTCCACTTCTCGCCCCATCTTCCCCGCCATCACCATCGCCACCATCTTCTGATCCGCCAGCCAGGACCACAGCGGATGCCCGAACGTCGCCGGCCGATTGTGCTCCACAAAGAAATGCGAGAACCACGCGAATGCGTAGGGAACCACCACCGCGGCCAGCACCAGCCAGGGCCTGCGCAAGACGATCGCTGTGATCAATAAGCTCCATCCTGACAAAGTGCCTACGGTGTGAAAAATGCGCGTCGCCAACTGCCGATGCGCCAGCACATAAAAACTCCAGAATTCCGCGAACGTGTCCGGTTGGCTCATGGCCGCGATTGTATCCGCCGCGCCGCGGCCGGCAAGCAAAAATCTACGCCCCGCCGAGCTTCCGGCGGGGCGGTAGGCCAACGCATCGTGGCCGGTCCAGATTGGCTGAAGCCTGCCAATCCGTAACAGGCTACGAACTCAATTGCTCCACCGAACGCGCCACCATCACCGGCTGGCCGGTCGCTTGGTTCACGATGATGAAACCCACCACGCGAATCCGCAGCGCCGTGGTGCCTTGCAGCGCCGAGAGCCCGCTGAGATTGATGAAGTTGGTGTCGTTCGCGGTCATCACCGTCAGCGGTGCAGGCAACAGCACGCCGGCCGTCCAGTTGTCGTTCAACTGAAACGTTCCGGCGTTGTTGTTCTGCACCACCGTGCTGCCGGGCACCCAGGTCCCGGCCTGCCCCTGACGCTTCAAAACGACTCGATGAACCGTCAGTGTCGTGGCGCCATTCGCGGTGGAAATCGCTCCGCCTATGCCGACTCGCTGTCCCGCGGCCAATTCGGAATTATTGAAGAGCAGCGTGGTTAGCGGCAGGTGAATATGCTCGATTAAATAATTTTCCGACCCATTCAGGTCCAGCGTTTCGATCTGGCCATCAGAGATGCCATTGATCGCCGGCAGTTCATCGCGTACGTATAAATCTGCCTGCGTCGCCGCACCCGGACTCGGCCGAATACTGGTGAACAATCCGCCCAGGTAGAAACCGTTGTTGGAGACGACTTCGATTTCCGACGCCTCGATATTATGTGACACCGGATCGAGCGTGCCGGAAACTTCCACAATCGTAGTGGTCGTGAACGAACTGATCGGCATGGTCGGGTCGTCGAGAACCGTGCTGTCCCCGGCCTCGACCGTCCATTGCCGCCCGTGCGGTCCCTGAATCGTGAACGTATTCGGGCCGGTCACACCGACCACGCCGCCATGAAAGTCGTCGATCGAAACTTGCGAGTCCACGGCATCGAGCAAAGCTACTTCAAACACCGGATTCACCGCGCCAGTCACCTGCCCGTTTTGGTCCGTCTGCAGCGACTGCCGCAGATCGAATTCCATCCGCAGCCCGAATAAATCCGCGTTGCTTACCGTCACCGGCTGCGCGAAATTCACCGTGACCGTTGACTGCGTCAGCGTGCCATTGATGGTATTCACCACCGGCGGCGTCACCGACGTATCGATAAACCCAATCACCGGCGAGGCAATCGTGATGGTCGCCGAGGTATAGGTTCCAGTCGGCACCGCCGTTAGATCTAACAGTTGATGCAATCCGCTGAGTTGCGCGAAGTCTACGATCGCCGGCTGGGCCAGCACGCTCACCGCAGCTCCGTTGTTATTCAAGCTGATTCCGGTAACGTTCACTTCACACGAAACCACGCTGGGCAACGGCGCATCGGTGCCAACCGTATAAATCGAAGCCTGCCCAACCGGCGGCGTCGTGGAATTTGTTCCCCCGCCACCGCAACTCGAGAGCGCCACCGCGGCCGCGAGTGCTAAGAACACACCCATACCTTTCGTCCGATTCCCCATTTCATTTCTCCTTATTTCGTACTGACAGACGACCCGAGGCCGGGTCCTACGTTGGCTTCCAGTGAAACCCTCGAGCTTCGGAAAAGTTGTGATTCTTTTCGCGAAGTCGGAAGATTTCTGAATCCAAATCGAGTCTGCCAATTTGTGGCACACCATCGCTTTTTGGTTTCGCGCGTAACAAGGGGGATCGATCCATCACGCATTGGCTTCGCGTGTTGTTCGCCCCGTATATCCATGAAGCGTGTCATACGCAACACCTGGCCGCTGCCGTCTTGCGCGCCGTTCATAACTTGTTTACGATGGCGTCCACTCGCAATGATTGGCGAAACAATTTCGCATTACCGCATCATCGATGCGGTCGGCGCCGGCGGCATGGGCCAGGTTTTTCGCGCGGAAGATACGCGCCTGGGCCGCCAGGTCGCATTGAAATTTCTCACCCAGGATTTATCCAAGGACCCCGCCTCGCTCGAACGCTTCCAGCGTGAAGCCCGCGCGGCATCCTCCTTGAATCATCCGGGCATCTGCACCATTTACGACGTCGGCGAACACAACGGCCTGCCCTTTCTCGTCATGGAATTGCTGGAGGGTCAAACCCTGCGCGAACGCATCGGCGGCCGTCCCATGGCCACCGATGCCCTGCTCGAATTCGGCGCGCAAATGGCCGATGCACTCGAAGCCGCGCATTCCCGCGGCATCGTTCATCGCGATATCAAGCCGGCCAACATTTTCATCACTTCGCGCGGCCAGGCAAAAATTCTGGACTTCGGCCTGGCCAAACAAACCGCCACCAGCAGAATCGCCGAAACCGTGGGCATGGGAAATTCCGTCACCAAGCCCACCACCGATAATCTATTTCTCACCAGCCCGGGCTCGGCCATCGGCACCATCGCCTACATGTCGCCCGAGCAGGCTCGCGGCGAAGAACTCGATGCCCGTACCGACCTCTTCAGCTTGGGCACCGTGCTGTATGAAATGTCCGCCGGCCAGGCCGCCTTCAGCGGCAATACTTCCGCAGTTATTTTTGACTCGATTTTGAACCGCACTCCCGCCGCGCCGAGCACCTTGAATCCAGATCTTCCGGCCAAGCTGGAAGAAATTATCGGCAAGTCTCTCGAAAAGGATCGAGACCTTCGTTATCAAACCGCCGCCGAACTGCGCGGCGATTTGAAACGCTTGAAGCGCGATACCGATACTTCCCGCGTCCCCACCGGCTCGAGCGGATCTTGGAAGTCGGCAGTGCCTTCCGGCACTTTGCCGCCGGGACCACCAACCGGAACGTCGTATGGTTCGACGCAAGTGCCTTTCCCAGCGCCTTCCTCGGGGGCCGCGTCATCGGCCCAGTCCAACGCCATTCCCGGGCCTTCGTCACCCTGGCGGACCGTCGCGAAAATCGCGCCGCTAGTCATCGCACTCATCGCCGTCGTTGCGCTGGTTCTGCACATGCGCGACACCGGCCATCACGACAACACCTCCTCCGATTTCGCGCAAATGACCATCACGCCGATCACCTCCAGCGGAAACATCCATTCCGCCACCATTTCAGCCGACGGAAAATGGCTGGCCTACATTCAGGACGAAAAGAACGGCCACGGCGTGTGGGTCCGCCAATTGGGAACCGGCAGCACCGCCCAAGTCGTCCCCGGCACTCCCGGCGAAATTTTCGGAATCGTTTTTTCTCTCGACGGAAATTATCTCTATTACAACAAAGCGACGCCCGGCAATCCGGTCCGCACCCTTTATAAGGTTCCGTCTCTCGGTGGAACCCCTTCGCAAATTCTGCTCGATATCGATTCGCCTCTCAGTTTTTCGCCCGACGGCAAGCGTTTCGTTTTTGCTCGCCAGGCGCCGCAACAAAAAACTTCCAGTCTGCTCATCGCCAATGCCGACGGCTCCGGCGAAAAAGCCTTGTACACGCTGCACGATCCCGCGGTTTTTTCTTTTCAAGGGCCGGCTTGGTCGCCCGATGGCAAAGTCATCGCCGTGGCCCAGACGCCAAAGGGTGATTTCTCTAAATATATCGTCGAAGCGGTCGCCGTCGATTCCGGCAAGCCCACCCAAATCGGATCCGAAGCCTGGCAGTTCCCTCGCCAGATGGCTTGGTTGCCCGACGGCTCCGCGATTCTTTTCAGTTCCGCTGCCCGCATCTCGTCCAATCCGCAGATTTGGTCGGTCAGCTATCCTTCCGGCGAAAAACGCCGCGTCACCAACGACCTGAATTTTTATCAGAACCTCAGCATCACATCGGATGGCTCGACTCTCGCCACCGTGCAAGTCACCTGGTCCGGCAGCCTGTGGCGCGCAAACTTCGGCAGCACCGCGCTGTCGCCACCGACCCAAGTCACCTCCGGCATCGGCCGCGCCGACGGCATTGGCGGCGTCGCGTGGCCTTCCGCAAATCGAGTTTTGTACGAGTACGACAGCAACGGCTCGGTTCGTCTCGCTTCGGTCGGCCTCGATGGCAGCGACTCTCGCGATGTTTCAACTAACTCCACCTCGCTTTTTTGGCCGGCTGCCTGTGGCCGTGACCCGAAGTACATGGTCTACGGTTCGCGCAACGAATCCGGCGGCATTTCCATCTGGCGCTCGGATCTCGACGGAAACGAAGCGAAGCAATTGAGCACCACTCCCTATGGCGTTCTGCCCGACTGCACTCCGGACGGGCAATCTGTCATTTATCTGGAGTCCTCCGATTCTCCCGCGCTGATGCGGGTCGGCATCGACGGTGGAAACCCGATGGTCGTCGCGAAAGGAACTACTACTCCGCGCGCGTGTCTCCGGACGGAAAATATCTGGCCGCACTCATGGATCCCGATCCTCTGCAGGCGCCCAAACTCTACATTGTCGGCATCGAAGGTGGCGACGTACGCGCCACGTACGATCTTCCCATTACCGTGGCCTACCAGGGTGAAGGTGGACACAAGATTGAATGGACCAACGATGGGCGCAACGTACTCTTCATGAAACTGGAAGATGAACCTACAGCCTGTGGGCTCAGCCGGTGAATCTCACGGGCGCCCCGCACGTCGCGGCCAAGCGCATCATGACCTTCCCCGATGATTTGACCATCTGGGCTTTCACTCAATCTCCCGATGGCAAGCAGATCCTTTTCGCCCAGGGACGCGGCCTTACCGACGCGGTCCTCGTTTCACACTTCCACTAACCCTTACCGGAGACCCATGAAAATTTCGCGGCGTGAAATGTTGAAGACCGCCTCCCTCGCCACCGCTGGCGCGACGGCCAACGCTATTACATCCTCCGCCGTTGTCGCGCAGCAAACCTCCGCACCTGCCGCGCTGCCGCCCGCCTTTGATTCCTTGAGGCCGCTTGGCTCCCGCGTGAAACCCATAACCGCCGAGGAATACCAGCAGCGCATCGCGCGTGCGCAGCAGTTGATGACCGATTCGAAACCGCAATTCCAGGCTCTATTCATCGCTCCCGGCACGTCGCTGCGCTATTTCACTAGCATCCGCTGGTGGCCTAGCGAACGCATCCTCGCGCTGCTGATCCCGCGCCATGGCGATCCCTTCCTGGTCTCACCGTCCTTCGAAGAGGGCCGCCTGCGGGAGCAACTCCAGTGGCCCATCGAAATTCGCACTTGGCAGGAGGACGAAAGCCCGTTCGCCATCGCGGCAAAAACGCTCAGCGACCGTGGAGTGACCACCGGCCAGGTCGGAGTCGATGCGCCCATGTATTACGGGTTCTTTGACCGCATGCGTCAGGCCGCAACCGCTCTCGATTTTGTCAGTGGCAGCCCGGTCATCGACCTATGCCGCGCGCAGAAAAGTCCGCACGAATTGGAGCTGATGCGCTTGGCCTGCGACGCGACCTTCGACGTCTATAAGGTGCTCTTCGCTTCCCTGCGCGAAGGCATGACCCAGCGCCAGGTCGGTAGGATGCTCGAACTCGGCTTTGCCAAAATGAATCTGGAGGGTGACGCACTCGTCTTGTTCGGGCCTTCCGCCGCCCTTCCCCACGGCACGCACGAAGAACAAATCCTCCGCGAGGGCATGGGCATCTTGATCGACGGCGGGACCACGGTGGAGGGCTATCATTCGGACATCACCCGCACCGGCGTGCTGGGTAAGCCCACCGAAAAATTGCAGCGCGCGTTCGAGATCGTTCGCGGCGCGCAAGACGCAGCGCTAGCGGCAGCTGTAGCCGGTCATGAGTGTGGCTCAGTGGACGATGCCGCGCGCAAGGTGATCATCGACGCCGGGTTCGGCCCCAACTACAAATTTTTCACTCATCGCCTGGGCCACGGCATCGGCCTCGACGAGCACGAATATCCGTACCTCGTGCGCGGCAGCAAAATCATTCTGCAGCCAAACATGACCTTTTCGAATGAACCGGGAATTTACGTGCCGGGAGATTACGGTTTGCGCCTGGAGGACGACATGGCGATTTCAGAAACGGGCCCGGCCCAGCTGCTGACCGCAGGTTTTCAGCCTTCGCTGGAAAAGCCAATCGCCTGAAGTGGCTCGCCTGAGCTTTCCGCGCGATTTGCCGCGTCCAACCGCGATTTGCCCCGGCAATATTCCACGATTCTCGCCTCGGCCCAAAACCGTTCTGCGCCGCCCTCCGCGAAATGAACGCGCAGTGTCCACCGCGCTCCGTCGCCACGAGCGTAATGTTCGGATTGTTTCGAATGGCCGAATTTTCGAATGGGTGGAACGGTACAAACGGATCGTCCTTCGACGTAATGATCAGCACCGGTAATCGTATTGCCGCCGCCACGACTGCCGCGCTGGAGCGTGCATAGTAATCGCTGGCATCGCGAAAATCGCAAAATGGCGCAGTCACCACGTCGTCAAAATCGCGCACCGAGCGAACCTCTTCGAACCCTTTCATTTTCGTCATCGGAAACAGATCGGGATACAGAGCGGCCTTCAGCCGCATTCGTCTTTTCAGCCGCTTCACGAAGTGCCTTTCGTAAATAAAATTTCGCGGCTCAGCCAAAGCATCCGCGCACGCCGCCAAATCCAGCGCCGGAGCCACCGCCGCCACCGCCCGCAATTCATCCGGCGCGTCCGCACCTAACTCCCCGGCCATTTTCAGAACCAGGTTGCCGCCCATCGAAAATCCCACGGCAAAAACTTCCGGCATTCCGTCCTGCTCGATCAATTCCGTCACCACCGCAAGCACGTCGCCACTCAGCCCGGAATGGTAGAGCGTGTTCGACATCTTCTCCGTGCCGCCGCAATTCCGTTGGTTCATCCGCACCACGTTGAAGCCCGCCACCCAAGCCTTCTCTGCGGTCCCACGCACGTAACCCGAATCGCACGAACCTTCCAGCCCGTGCAGCACCACCATCGTCGGATGCAATCGTGGCGCGCTTTGCCAGTGGCACTCCACGCGAATCTTCGTGCCCGGCTCGGTTGCAAACCAGCGCGTCACGCTGGGACCGAGCAGCGGTACCGGCCGCCTCCAGAAATTGGAGGCGATGGTCATCACGTGCGGATTTCGCAGCAGAGGGTGCGGTTTGAACTCGCGACTCAAGTTAAATCCCGGGCCATCCAAATCTCATCGTAATAACGGCCATCCTGCTTCAGCGCCTTCTTCTCGCGTCCCCATTCCGTAAAACCCAATTCCTGATACAACCGGATCGCCCCCTCATTCTCGCTGACCACCGAAAGCTGGATCACTTCCACGCGCTCGCGCGCGAATTCGATAATCGTCTCCACCAACTGCCGGCCCAACCCCGTCTTCCGCGCCCCCGGACGAACGTACATGCTCACCAGCAGTCCTTTGTGCGCTTCCTTCTGGCCTTTGCTGACCAGCAATCCCGCGATCCCCAGCAGTTCCGCATCGCGAAACGCGCCGAACATGTCCGCGCTGCGCAGCCGGCCCGCGAACCAATCCAGAGCCTGCGGATATTCCTGCTCGTACGTGCTGCCAAACGCCTCTGGATTCCCGCGCAGCGCCTCCAGCCGGCATTCGCGATAGACAAAAGCATCCGCCGCAGTCAGCTGCCTGATTTTCACCTCTGTAAATTGCACCGTACATTGGTATCCGAATTTTCGCGCCAGCACAACCGCCGAAAATGCGCGCCGCTACCCGCAACTTGATTTCGTTCCGCACAGCCTCTAAAATATAAACTTCCCTAATGGAACCGATTCGCTACATGTGCACTTCCATTCAGCCCGGCGCAGGTTGCTGGGCTTTTTCGTTTTGAAGCGCTTTTTTGAATCATAGGAGTTTTGATGATTGATGGCCCCATTCCCGAAGCATTGACGTTTGACGACGTCCTGCTGCTCCCGGGCAAGTCTTCCGTGCTCCCCACCCAGACCGATACGCGCACCTGCCTCTCGCGCAAAATCGCCCTGAATATTCCGATCGTCGCTTCGGCCATGGATACGGTCACCGACGCGCGCCTGGCCATCGCCATCGCGCGCCAGGGTGGCATCGGCTTCATTCACCGCAATATGACCATCGACCGCCAGGCCGAGGAAGTCGACAAGGTTAAGCGTTCGGAAAGCGGCATGATCGTCGACCCAGTCACCATTTCGCCGGAACTGACCGTGCGCCAGGCGCTCGACATCATGAACAAGTACAAAGTGTCCGGCCTGCCGGTCACCCGCGGCCAGCGCCTGGTCGGCATCCTCACCAATCGCGACCTGCGCTTTGAACGCAACCTCGATCAGCCGGTCAGCGCCATCATGACCAAAGACAGCCTGGTCACCGTTCCGGTCGGCACCACGCTCGATGAAGCCGAAAAAATTCTGCAGCGCCACCGCATCGAAAAACTGCTGGTCGTCGACGCCGATTTCAACCTCAAAGGCCTGATCACCGTAAAAGATATCCAGAAGAAAATCGAATTTCCCAACGCGACCAAGGACGAGCACGGACGCCTGCGCGTCGGCGCCGCCATCGGCGCTACCGGAGACTTTCTGGAGCGCGCCGAAGAAATGGCCCGCGAGAAAGTCGACGTGTTGGTCGTCGATACCGCCCACGGTCACTCCACCCGCGTCCTCGAAGCCGTCAGCGCCGTGAAAAAGAAATACCCCGAGATCCAGGTGATCGCCGGTAACGTCGCCACTGAAGAAGGCGCCCGCGATCTCATCGCGCTCGGCGTCGACGCCATCAAGGTCGGCATCGGTCCCGGTTCCATTTGCACCACCCGCGTCGTCACCGGCGCCGGAGTTCCGCAAATCACCGCCATCATCGAAACGTCCCGCGCGGCCAAAGGCACCGGTGTCCCAGTCATCGCCGACGGTGGCATCAAATTTTCTGGCGACATCACCAAAGCCATCGCCGCCGGAGCATCCTCCGTCATGATCGGCGGTCTCTTTGCCGGCACCGAAGAATCGCCCGGCGAAACCATTTTGTATCAAGGCCGCACTTTCAAGTCCTATCGAGGCATGGGCTCGCTCGGCGCCATGGAAGCTGGCTCTGCTGATCGCTACGCACAGGAAGGCGTCGCCCGCGGCAAATCGGTCCCCGAAGGCATCGAAGGCCAGGTCCCCTACAAGGGTCCGCTCGCCGCGCTGGTCGATCAACTGGTCGGCGGCTTGCGTAGTGGCATGGGCTACTGCGGCGCGGCCAATCTGCAGGAACTACACGAGCGCGCCAAGTTCATCCGCATCTCTTCGGCCGGCTTGCGCGAAAGCCACGTTCACGACGTGATCATCACGCGCGAAGCTCCCAACTACCGGCTCGAATAGTGCTGCCGCTCGCAATTCACGCTGTCGCGACGCTCGTCGCCGTCTGCACCGGCGGCGGCCTGTGAACTGGCTCAAACGCTGGTGGCCGGCTCTGCTCTGGGCCGTGGCCATCTCCGGCTTTTCCACCGGCGGATTTTCCTCGGAACACACCAGCCATATCATCATTCCCTTCCTGCATTGGCTGCTGCCCAGCGCCTCCCAAGAAACACTCGAATTGCTTCACCACCTCATTCGCAAGTCCGCGCACTTCACCGAATATTTCATTCTGAGCCTGCTGATTTTGCGGGGTGTTCGCGCCGGAGAAAAAGGCTGGCATCTGCGTTGGGCCTTGGTTACGATTCTGATCGTTTTCGGTTACGCCGGGCTGGACGAGTTTCACCAGTCCTTCGTTCCCGGCCGCCAGGCTGCCTTTACCGACGTTCTGATCGATACCTCCGGCGGTATCGCCGCGCAACTCGTAGCCTCGCTGTTGATACTTTTGCGCGGAACCCGCCGGCAACGTCTCGAAACCGAATCGGCCGCTCTTCAGTCTAAGATTTCAACATCTGGTAAATCCTGAAAGCTCCAAGGTGACTCTCATGCTCCTTCGAAAACTGTCTGCCGCTGCGCTCCTCGCCAGCGCATTTCTATGCTCCGGCTCGGCCGCTCTCGCATGGCCGGCTGTGGGAGCCACCGATGCGCCGCCCGCGCCGCTGCAATACGAACTGGCCTTCGAACGCCCCAACACGCACTTGATGGACGTGAAAATTCACGCTGACGGACTGAAAGGCACGACGGTCACTTTCGCCATCCCAGACTGGGCGCCCGGCTCCTACTACATTGAGAATTACGCGGCGAATGTCCAGCGCTTCCGCGCTGTCACCGCCAATGGCCAGGAACTCGTCTGGCGCAAGACCGACAGCCAAACCTGGCAAATCGACCTTGCCGGAGCCACCGCCGTGACCGTCTCCTACCAGGTCTTTGCCAATCAACTGCAGAACAACATCGCGCAATACAACGAACGCCACGCCTTCATCGGCGGCCCTTCGCTCTGGATGTATATGGTCGACGGCAAAAATCGCCCCATCGAGCTTTCCATCGCCACTCCCACCGGTTGGAAAATCGCCACCGGCATGGAGCACACCAGCGATCACACCTTCCGCGCCGCCGATTACGATTGGTTCGCCGATGCCCCGCTCGAAATTTCCGATTTTGCGGAAAAAGATTTTGAAGTCCTCGGCACCACCTACCACGTCATCGTTCACGACGTCGTAAACAAGAAAGACTTCTCGAAATTTGCCGACGATCTGCAAAAAATCGTCGCCAATATCGTGCCCATGTTCCAGCCGGTCACCGGCACTCCTCAAGCCGCTCCTTTCAAAGATTACTATTTCATCTTCCACGTCTGGCCCAAGACCGGCGGCGGCCTGGAGCACCTGAATTCCACTCAAATCAATTTCGGCACCGATTGGGATTCGACCCAGCCGCTGCCCAACAGCGCCTTGAATCAATACGACTTGAAACTATTCGTCGCTGCCCACGAATTCTTCCACGCCTGGAACGTCAAGCGCCTTCGTCCGCTGCCCCTCGGCCCCTTCGATTACACCCAGATGGTCCACACGCCGTCGCTCTGGATTTCCGAAGGCCTCACCAGTTATTACGGCGCGCTGGCCGTCGAACGCGCCGGCCTGCTACCCCCGCAGCAATATCTCGATAACCTCGCCAAGCAGATTACGAATTACGAAGCCAAACCGGGACTGAAAGAACGCAGCATCGAAGACACCAGCTGGGACACTTGGTTCTCCAATCCCATGTCCATTTCGCAGGCCAACAACCTCGCCAACACCTACTACTCCTATTACGACGGCGGCCAAATTATGGGCCACATTATGGATTTCGCCATCCGATACGACACCAACAATCAGAAATCGCTCGACGACTGGATGCGCCTGCTCTATTCGCGATATGCCCTGCCGAAGCCAGGCTTCCGGCCGAATGACGCAATCCACGCCGCCGCCGAAGTTTCCGGTAAGAGCCTGAAGGACGTCACGGAATTCTTCGGCAAATATATTTCCGGAAAAGATCCAATTCCGTATGAGGAATATTTCGGATACGCCGGAATCGCAGTCACCAAGAAAATCGATACGGACGACGCCTGGCTCGGCATCGAAACCAAAAAATCCGACGACAACAGCCATGCTCAGATTCGCAACGTTTATCCTGGCAGCCCCGCCGAATCCGCCGGCCTGAGCAACGACGACGTGATTTTGGCCATCGACAGCCGCCCCATCGATTCCGAAGGCCTGACTCCGCAGCTCGCGATGCACAAGCCCGGTGACGTTATCCGTCTTACGGTCCTGCGCTTGGGCGAATTCAAGGATTTCACCGCCACTCTGAGCACCGACCCGAATCCGCATTATTCCTTGAAGCCGGTCGACAATCCGACTGACAAGCAGAAGGCCATCTACAATTCTTGGATGGGAATCAAATAGGAAACGTGCCCCCAGTATCAGGAACCTGGCCGATGAGCACCTTAAAAACAGTCGTCCGATCTGTGGCCCTGCTGCGCGGGATTAACGTGGGTGGAAAACATAGCGTCCCCATGAAAGAACTGGCAGCGCTATTCGCTAAATGCGGCTGTTCGGAGGTAACCACCTACATTCAGAGCGGCAACGTAGTGTTCTGCGCGGCGGAAACCGCAAAACTGGACGAAGCAGCACTCGCGTCGCGCATTGAAAAGAAGTTCGGGTTCCCGGTCCCGGTGATTTTGCGCACCGCCGATGAACTAGAAGCAGTCGTCCGCCGAAATCCATTCCCGAAAGCCGATCCGGACAAAGAGCGCATGCACGTCAGCTTTCTCGTGTCCGAACCAACTGCCGCACAGATTGCTTCGCTCGACCCGAACCGCTCGCCGGGCGACACATTCAAGGTGGTCGGCCGAGAAATTTACTTGCTGCTCCCGAATGGCGCCGGTGACTCGAAACTCACCAACGCCTACTTCGATTCGAAATTGAAAACCACCAGCACGGCGCGCAACTGGCGCACAGTTTTGAAACTGCTGGAAATGGCCCGCGCCTGATACGAAGCGGCAGGGCCAAACCGCACCGCCATTTTCAACGCCACAAAAACAAAACGCCCGCCAGGATGATCTCCCGGCGGGCGTTTCAATTTTAGGTTGGTCCAATACTACTTGGAC
>CAWIEL010000013.1:0-6769 GCA_963835025.1 uncultured Acidobacteriota bacterium | reverse complement strand
TTGACCGGCAGCCAGGGAAGCCTTCCACGCAGTATTTCCGCGCCGCCTTCGTAAACTCCAAGCGCCTGCGCTCGCGCGAAGCGCATCCCCTCCCACCTCCCACGCAAAACCACGCCCAAAAACGGTACAATGCCTCCGCACGCGGAATTCAAATTCATTCGGGCTGGCCCTCAAATGAAAAAACAAAGTGTTTCCATCCGTCCCACGCGTCATCGCGGTCGCTCCGCCCATCGCATCGCCAACGACAAAATCGAAATGCACTGGCTCACCGGAGGCGGCCACCTCGCCAACTTCGCCACGCTGGCCGGCCCCGCCGCCAATACGAATCTGGTGTGGGCCTCTCCCTGGGAAACGATCGAGCCGCACCAATACAACGCGAAAAAACACGCCAGGAAATACGGCGGCGGACCCACTTCGCTCGCGCTGGCCAGCTATACCGGTCACGCCCTCTGTCTCGATTATTTCGGCATGCCTTCCGCCGCCGAAGAAGCCGCCGGCCTGCCGCTGCACGCCGAAGCCGGCAATCGCCGCTGGGCGGTCGCGAAAAAATCCGTACGCAATGGCGAATTGAAATTCGTGACCCGCGGCACCGCGCCCAGCGCCGGCCTGGCCATCACTCGCGAAATTCTGCTGCGCCAAAACGAATCGGTCGCGGTGGTCCGCGAAACCGTCGCCAATAAAAATAAACGCGACCGCTATTTTCAGTGGGTCCAGCACGCCACTTTCGGCCCGCCGCTGCTGAAAGAAAACGAGAGCATCGTGGTGCTCCCCGGCACCAAATCCAAAACCGCCCCGGCCACCTACGGCGAAAAAACGGGCCTCGCGATCGACCGCGAATTCACCTGGCCGCATGCTCCGGCCGCGGACGGCGGCACTCTCGATCTCTCGCAGCCGTTCGTGCACCAGGGAAAAGGATTCAACGCGGCAGTTTTGCTGGGGAGTGGAGAAGTAGACCCGGAAGAGAACGAAAAACAAACCGCAGCCGGCACCGCGGGGGAATTCACCTACGTCGCAGTTCTAAACTGGCGCCTCGGCATCCTGGCCGGATACGTTTTCCGTCGCGCCGATTTCCCCTGGATTTCCATCTGGGAAGAAAATCACGCGCGCGAAGAATCTCCGTGGAACGGCACCACCCAAGCCCGCGGTCTCGAATTCGGCAACACGCCATTTCCGCTGGGCCTGCATCACGCCATCATGAACGGCCCGCTCTTCGATACCCCCAGCGTCGGCTACCTGCCGGCCCACGCCAAACAAACCATCGCCTACGCTCTCTTCGCCACCGAAGTCCCCAAATCCTGGCGCAAAATTTCCCGCATCACCGTAGCGTCAACAAGCCCGGATGAATCCACCGCCATCATAATCACCGGCCCAACCCGCGCAGACCGCATCGAACTCCCAGCCAGCGTCCTTCACGACATCTGGCCGACGTAACACCGTGGGATAGGCTCTCAGCCTGTCTGCACCCCACTCTCAGTGGGGTGTGCCGTTCGTTGCATGTTATTCTCAAGTACCTTACCGCTACCGATATGCGACGAACACGCATGATGAGCAAGCCCGTGGTCCTTTTCGTATTCCTATTCGTGCCCGCATTTCTTGCAGCCCAACAAACCACTCCCTCCGCCGTGGATTTTCACGCCGAAATCCGCGATCTGTACAATTTCCATCCCCCCGCGCTCACCGCTGCGCAACGGACCGAAAAATCTGCCTCGATGGATAAGTTGTGGGCCGCCGCGAAGGCTCAGCCCGCTGTTTACCTCCCGCAATTGCGTCGCGAGCTTGCCGATTCCACCAATGCGCCATTCTTCTTTTTCGACGGCAGCCAATTGTTGCTCACCCTGTCCCAGGATCCAGCCGACCAGAAAATCGCCAGTGCCGCCCTGGCCCACGTCGACATTCACGATCCAACCCCCTCCGCCTATTTCTATTTCGTGCATGACCTTGCGGTTAAGCAAAACGATACGACCGCCGCAGCTTTCAACATTCTTTCCGACCCGAAATTCCAGGTGTACGTTCCGCAGCACGCTCTGACCTTGCACCAGGATTTCTGCTTGATTTACATGCTTTTACCCACCGATCAAAACTTCTGGGTGCAACCGGCGATCAATAGGCTCCATCAAGAAAAAGACCCAACCGCGCAAATGAGTCTTGTCCTTCTACTCTCGTATGCGCAAAGCGCGGCCGCCGATAAGGCCCTGCGGGATTGGACGAGCTATACCAATATGCAGCCCGCGCAATTGACGAGCCTCGCGCTCTTGAAGCTATCGATGGAGAAGATGTGCGCCGTTTCGGCAAAGCTGCCCGGCGCGGAGGCTGCGACCGAAGAATCTCTCCGCGAAGCTCGCGCCGCGCGCATGAAAGCGGTCAGTGATGAAGCGTTGGATGATCTAAATTCCTACACGTGCGCCATCGTGGCCAAGCGCAAAGATGCGGCCCGCTGATGACCGCCTTTTCGATCGCGCGCGGGTTCGATTAGCTGGCGCGAGCTTTCACTGCCCAAATCCCAATTTCTTCAGCGCCGCCCGCAGCCTCTTTTGCGACAAAAACGCCCAGCCCACTATAGAGTGCGGCGGCTCTGCCGCCGCTTTTGACCCGCCGCTCGTACCACAAAATAATCCAGCGCGAAGCGCCGCCACCAATCAGCAGATCAACGTCTTCCGATGCGCCTCACGGGGCCTCAATCGAATCCACGCGTATCGTCACCACCAACTCCGCATTCCGATAAACCTTTACCATCCGTGGGACTCGCTTCCCATTCCAATCTTGAAAATCCGAATACACCGTGGTCACCGGCGCGATGAAATCCGCGCGCAAAACTCCCAGCGCATCAAACCAATACGCTTGGCCGGAAATGGGCCGGTTCTCTGCACTCACTCCGCCTCGCGCCGCGCGAATTAGTTCCGGCGGACCCGCGGACCCACGGAACGTAGGATCCACGTTGCTCTCCGGCACGGCCGAATTTCCCCAGTCCGCTTCCTGAAATGTGCGCAGATCCGGAAAGTGGCTACGCATCGCCGTAACCACCGCCACCAAATCTGCCTCCGGAGGATCGTTCGGCATCCGCAAATTCTTGATCACGCCATTTTCTTCCGTCTGCCCCGCGCTAGCATCTTTCATCGTCGCCTTACGCACCCAGGTAGACGAAACTCCCGAAGTCTCCACATACTCTCCGGTTCGGTTATCCGCGAGGGTAAAGGTCGCGCGCAGCCGGTAAGGCTTGGCACCCGGCGCGCGCAAATCGCTCAGCGCTCGCGACTGCGCGATATGCTCGCCAAAAGAAATTTCCGGAAATGTTCTGCCGCCCGCGCCCAGCGGCTCATACTTCAAATGGAACGGAACGCTCAACGTGGTGATCACCTCCACGGGCGCGCCGTCCACCATGTACGGTTGGAACTTCCAATTCCGTATCTGCGCGACCGCCTCCTGATTGCGCCCCTGATTCTTGGAGATGGCCGACGGAAATCCCCGCACGTTCCCACTGCGATCGATTTCGACAGTCACGGCAATCACGCCGCTCAGCGGAAAAATAAATGACGGAGGAAAAGTAGGCGGCGCGTTACCCCCCACAGTGGCCGGCTCCAGAGCGCTTTCCGGAATTTGCACCACGCGCAGCCGCGCATCGAACTCGCTATGCTGCGCCATGGCGAAAAGTCCACCCGGAAACTCACCATTCTTCGGCGTGTAAGCCGAGAGCGGTTCAAGAACAGTCACCGTCGCGGTCACATCCGAACGTTCTCCCGGCCAAACCACGAGCTGCCGCGCGATCATTTTTCCGGCAAAGGCCTGGTAGTCATTGAGCGTAACGCTGGGCGGATCTACGAAAATCTGTCGCGCGGTCCCATTCGGGTTGAAGCACAGCGAACGATACGCCGAAAACTTTTCCGTCGTCGCGCCATATTCGGTCTCCCATTTCCAGCAGCCGCCCTCATCCTTGTCTGGATCGACGCTCGCGAGCTGCCCCGCAGGAATGGGATCAATCGCCGACGTCGCCAGTTCCTGAACCCAGTAAGGCAGGTAGTAGGTAGGTCCGCTCGATTCCCAATAATTCGCCCCATCGCGCACCGCGCTCTGTGTAAATCCGGGAAATTTAATTTCGCGCCGCCAGCGCTCCGGCTTCTCCCACCAAATTTCGATCTCGCCCACATAGGCCGCGCTATGCATCGTCGCGTCAGCAGTGGAAAGTTTTAAATGGAACGCGGCCCCACCCGGCGCGGCCAAAGTAGACAACTCCGCCGCCCGCACCAAAGCCGCCCGAAACTCCACCTGCCCAGGCGTAGCCTGCGGCGTGGTCGACGCCGTCTGCGACGCCAAGACTCCGGCCGCCAACATGCCAGCCAACACACACAAAACCACACGAACGAGGAAAACAAACAGGAAAGGTCGCTTCATGCGAGCGAAAGTATCAAACCAAGTACGACCCAGGCAAGGAACGGAAGAGACGATCTCTACTGCGCGAATCCCAATCTCTGCAGCGCCGCCTGAAATCGCGCATCGCTGCGCACTGATTTGTACGCTGGGTCCACCTTCAACGCCGTCAATCCGGGCGAATGCCGCGCAATCGCGCGATCCAAATTCGCGAACGCCGCATCCAGATTGCCCATCGCCACACTCGGCGCCACAAACGCAAACGGATCCACCGTCTCGCCCCGGCGCTCCGCGCGCTTCAACTCCTCCATCAAACGCCGCGCCTGCTCCGCCCGGCCCGCGCGCGCGTTCACTTCCGCTTCGAGTGACAATCCCCAATTTCCCGGTTCAGCCTGGCGCCAGGCCGCGACGGCCGCCAGCGCATCGTCCCGGCGCCCCGTCTCCAGATAGGGAAACAAAATCATTCCGGCGCGCGGGAAATTCGGCTCCATCGTCATCACTTCCTGAAATTGTGCGATGGACCGCTCGTACTGCCCGGCGTAATACAAAAACACGCCGTTGTCGGTCTTGATGATCAACGACAGCGGATCCAGCTGCATCGCGCGCTGCATTTCCGCGAAACATTCATCGAAGCGGCCCAGAAAAGCCAGATGCTCGGCGTACCAGTGATGCCCGGTCGCGTAATTCGGATCCAGTTCGATCGCCCGCCGAAATTCTTTCTCCGCCGTGGGCCAATCCCAGTCGTAATTTTGCGCAATTAACGCCAGCGAAGCGTGCGCCTCCGCCGATTGGCCATCCAGCTCCAAGGCTTTCAACGCCGCGGCCCGCGCCTTGGGAATTACTTCCGCTGGCGGCGCCACGTCATACTCCGCCATCAAGGCATAGGTATCCGCGAGCCCGGCGTACGAACGCGCGTAGTTCGGATCTTTCTCCACCGACTGCTGAAATTGTTTCGCTGCTTCGGCAAATCCCGCGGGAGTGCGCTTGTTCCAGAAATATCGCCCGCGCAGATAATCGTCGTAAGCCGCGAAGTTCTTCGCGTCAGGCACGCTGGCAGTCGCCGCGCCGGCAGCCCCGCATTCGGCCCGCGTCGCTCGTTGGCCCAGCGCGGTTTGGATCTCGTCGGAAATTTCCTGGGCGATTTCTCCCTGAACCGCCAGCACGCTATGCAGTTCGCGATCGTATTGCCGCGACAGAATATGCGTCTGATCGGTCATGCGAATGAGCTGCGCGGTAATGCGCACGTGTTCCGCATCGCGCCGCACGCTTCCTTCCAGCACGTACTGCACGCCCAGCTCGCGCGCGATCTGGGCTAGCGGCTCGTGGGCACCTTGGTAGTGCATGACGGAGGTTCGGGCGATCACGCCCAGCCGCTGCGGATTCAAATGCCCCAGCTGCGCGATCATTTCCTCGGTCATGCCGTCGCTGAAATAATCCTGCGATTCGTCGCCGGTAAGATTTTCGAAAGGCAGCACCGCGATCATGGCGCGCTCGCCAGTCGCGATTCCGGAGCCGGCGCCGATTCCAGAGTTAACTCCGCCGGCCGCCGCCCCATTCGGCGTGGCCGCTGCATGGCGCACGCGATACATCGCGATGGCTCCGCCCAACAACAGCACCGCCGCCAAAACCGCCGCCACCACGTGTAGCGATGAGGAAGAAGAAGTCGAGGAAGCAGGGGCGCTGGATAGCGAAGGGAGGGAAGTCGAGTCGTCCGCCGGCCGGGAAGTCTGATCTGAGAATTTCGCGTCCGTGAAATTCTCCACCGCGCTCGCAGCGTCCGCCGAGTTCATCGAGAGGGCCGCGCCGGCAGCGGCCACCGCTCCCGCGGCCTCCGCCGGCTCAATCTTCTCCACCGGTGCGATAAACCGATAACCCAATTTCGGCAGGGTCTCGATCCACTTCGGCCCGGTAGCCGAATCATTCAGCACCGCACGAATTTCTTTGATCGAAGTATTCAGTACATGCTCAAAATCGACGAAAATTTCCGACGACCACAATTCCCGCCGCAATTCCTCGCGGGTGACCACGTCGCCCGCCCGGGCCAGCAGCAAATTCAGCACCCGCAGCGGCTGCGGCCGGATCTTCAGTTTCGACCCGCGCACGTACAGCTCTCGCGTCCGCGAACGCGATTCGTAGTCGCCAAACCGGAATATGGTGGAGGCTGGTTCCATTCACACGGTTCGAGCTAAGAACAGGACCTGCGGGATGCCCAATTCTCGCCTCGGGCCCTGAATCCAGCAAGCCCCAATTCAGCCACCAGCCGCACGCCGTATACCTGTCCCAAGGCCTGGCCCGCGCCAAGCGTTAAACCCAGCCCGTAAGCTGGCGTGTTTTCAATGCGATAGACCTTCACCACTTTTCCATTTTTCTACAGCCCCCAAAAATCAATCGCAAGCGTTACAAGCTA
>CAWIEL010000012.1:0-50365 GCA_963835025.1 uncultured Acidobacteriota bacterium | reverse complement strand
AATTGCTCAACGGATCGGCATGCGGCGGGATCACGTCGGCGACGACGAGACGGCCGCCAAGCCGCAGTTTCGCCGCGGCGAAATCGACCGCTTCCGTACATTGCGCGAGGTCAGATATTGAAACAGACCATTGAACAAAACCATGTCGAGCGTGCCGTCAGGCAACGCCCTGACCTGCGCCTCGTTCAGAATCTTGATCTTGGGATTGGCCGCATAACGTTGACGCAGGATCGTCTGCATCTTCGGTATCGCATCGTAAAGATAGACGGTCGCGCAATGTTCGGCGATGAGCGAAGCGGCTGGCGCAGCGCCGCAGGAATAATCGAGAACGACCGCCTCGGGTGCGGGAATTTGTGCGGCGATCGCCTTCGCGATGTCCTCGTAATAAATCGCTGGATAGCGATCGCTCGCCCGGCTTGCGCGATCGACAATGAAAAAATTACGCCAGCTCATATTTCGCGCCAATCACCGCCCGGCACATACCTCAACGCTCTTGCGGACACGTTAGAACTTCGATCGTCACATGGCTCAGGCCCGGCATATCCGCCAGACGCGCCTTGTATGTTTCGGTCGGCTGCGGATTCGAGCTGACGATCGAAACCATCGCCGCGCGATGGCCCGGACCCACCCGCCACAGATGTAAATCGGAAACGTAATCACCGTTGCGCTCAAGCCGCGCGCGGATTGTTTCCTTCGGTTTCTCGTCAGGTGTCATGTCAAGGAGGATGCCGCCCGCAGCCTTCAGCAGGCCATAGGCCCAACTGATGATGACCACGGAGCCGACCAGGCCGACCGCAGGATCGAGCCACACCCAACCGAAGATGCTTGCCAGCACCAAAGCGACGATGACGAGAATGGAAACGGCCGCATCGGCGATCACATGCACATAGGCCGAACGCAGATTGAGATCCTGCTCGCCCTGCGCATGATCGTGATCGTGGTCATGATCGTGCGCTTCGCCATGATCATGCGAATGGCCGTGGGAGTGCGAATGATCGTGCGAGTTGCGCAACAGCCAGGCGCTTACGATATTCACGCAAAGGCCAAGCGCGGCCAGCACCAAGGCTTCGGTGTAAGCGATCGGCTGCGGATGGAAGAACCGGATGGCGCTTTCATAAGCGATCAGCACCGCGACCATTGTAAGGCCAAGACCGCTGGTGAATGCGGCGAGATCGCCGACTTTGCCTGTTCCAAACGCAAAGCGCGGATCGTTGGCATGACGGCGTGCATACCAATAGGCAAAAGCCGAAACGCCGAGCGCCGCGGCATGCGTCGACATATGCAAACCGTCGGCGACCAGGCCCATCGAGCGGAACGCGAGACCGCCGATGATCTCGCCAAACATCATGGCGACCGTCAGCGCGACGACCGCAAGCGTGCGCCGTTCATTGGCGGCATGCTCGGCGCCAAGAAAGACGTGCGGATGGTTCATTCCATCGTTCGCATGGTCATGCATGCCCATCTCTCCGTTCCGCAGCATTGTCCTCAAGGTTTGAGGTACACGTAGATGTCGACTCCGAGATAAGGATCTTCGGCGCTGGTCAAAGAGGTCAAATATTCCTCGATGAAGAAATTCTGCGCCTCGAGGCCCTTCTCGTCGAGATAAGCCGTAATGAGATCATACGTCGAATTGATGTCGTCATAAGGCCCGCGATGCTGGAATTTGATCGCCTTGCCCGCCGGCGACTGGCCGAGCGTGACGCCGTCGGTCAGCGTCGCTTTTGACCCAGACCGCGACCGGCAGCATGGCGGTGAAGCCAAATCCATTATCGTCCTCCTGGGTAAACATCGCCAGCGGATGGCCGGTGATTTTGAGGCCAGCCTTGTCGGCCGCTGCCTTCACCCGGTCGAGCGTATCCTTGATCGTCTTGAACCCGCCGTCCCATTTGGCCTTAGCGGCGAGCAGCGCCACCGGGCGAGGCGGCACGTCGAGGGTCACGGTCGTGGAATTGTTCGGCACGCCGGGCGCGCCCTGATCCGCATCGTTGGGGCCGAACCCCGGCGGAGGCCCCGGCGGCGGGGGCGGCGGTTCTCCCGGGGCAGGCGCCGCGACATGGCCGGGCGCGGCCGGCGCGGCGCGGGTGCTGGAGCAGAGGAGCCGGTTTTGAGGCGGCGGCTGGCGCCGGAGCGGCAGGGGATGCGTCACTGGTCGGCGCGGCTGGCGCCGGTGTCGGGGTGGGGAACCTGGCGTCTGCGCCCGGCTGGCGCCGGCGAATATCGTCAGCCCAACCGCAAATGCGCACCCGATCCAGGGCCCCTTCATCCGTCTCTCCGTCTCGCCGCAATGGTCCGCGGGGCAAGTCCTTGGCCTCGGCGGCAGCTTTGTCTTATATGGAGTGCAAAGTAATGGAGCGTAAAGAATGCACCCCCTCGCGGGCAGAACCGTGACGAAGATGAACGGCCTCGGCAACGCGATCCTCATCCTCGATCTGCGCGATACCGCCTATCGGCTCGACCCGGCCATCGTTCGCGCCATCGCCCAGGCGCCGGACCTGTGTTTCGACCAGCTCATGGTTCTGCACGCGCCGGTTTCGCCCGGCACCGAAGCCTATGTGCGCATCTACAATCGCGACGGCAGCGAAGCCGGCGCCTGCGGCAACGGCACGCGCTGCGTCGCCTGGTTCCTGCTGGACGACGATGGACCGCGGGACAAGCTTCAGGTCGAGACGCTCAACGGCATTCTGGAATGCAGGCGCGAGGGCGAGCGGCGCTTTTCAGTCGAGATGGGAACGCCGAAATTCGACTGGCGCGACATTCCGCTGGCCGAGCCCGTTGCCGACACGTCGGCAATTCCCTTTCCGATCGGCCCGAACGGCTCGCCGCGTTTTGCGACCGCCGTCAGCATGGGCAACCCGCACGCCGTCTTCTTCTTCGAGAATTTTCCCGTCTACGATCTCTCGGCGCTCGGACCGGAACTCGAACGCGATCCATTATTTCCTGAGCGCGCCAATATCTCCTTCGCCCGGGTTCGCGACCGCGACCATATCGTCGTGCGCGTCTGGGAGCGCGGCGCCGGCCTCACCTATGCCTGCGGCTCTGCCGCCTGCGCCGTCCTCGTCGCCGCGGCGCGCAAGGGCCTGACCGGCCGCCATGCCATCGTCAGCCTGCCCGGCGGCGATCTCTCGGTCACCTGGCGCGAAAGCGACGATCAAGTCGTCCTTTCAGGGCCGGTCGAATGGGAATTCGAAGTGATCCTGGAATTGAATTGGCTTGAGGAAGCCGCGGCGTGAGCGCTGTTGCGCGCCCCAAGGTCGAAATCGTCAATTTCGGCTGCCGTCTGAATCTGGTCGAAGGCGAGGCGATGCGCCGCGCAGCCGAAGCGGCCGGGCGCGACAATCTCGTCATCATCAATACCTGCGCCGTCACCGCCGAAGCGGCGCGGCAAGCGCGCCAGACAATCCGCAGATTGAAGCGCGAAGCGCCGGAGCGCGAGATTCTCGTCACCGGCTGCGCGGCGCAGACATCGCCCGACGACCTTTGCCGAGATGCCCGAAGTCGCGCGAATTCTCGGCAATGCCGAGAAATTCCGCGCCGACGCCTTCGCGCCGCGCCGAAACCAGCGCGTCGATGTCGGCGATATTTTTGCAGAACCCGCGCCGCCGCCACGCGCCTTGGGCAGCGTCGAGGATCACACCCGCGCTTTCCTTGCCATTCAGACCGGCTGCGACCATCGCTGCACCTTCTGCATCATCCCGTTTGGACGCGGCCCCTCGCGCTCGACGCCCGCGGACGAGATCGTCGCCGCCGCGCAGAATTGTGTCGCGCAAGGTTTTCACGAGATCGTCCTGACCGGGGTCGATCTCACCGCCTACGGCCGCGATATCGACGGCCGTCCGGGCCTCGGCAGGCTGGTGAAAGCGATACTGCGCGCGGCGCCGGATCTCGCCCGGCTGCGGCTGTCCTCGATCGATTGTATCGAAGCGGATGACGACCTTCTCGACGCGATCGCCAATGAGCCGCGGCTGATGCCGCATCTGCATCTCTCATTGCAGGCCGGAAGCGATATGATCCTGAAGCGGATGAAGCGCCGCCATAGCCGCGCCGAATCTGTGCAGTTCTGCGCCGATATCCGCAGCGCGCGGCCCGGCATCGTCTTCGGCGCCGATCTGATCGCGGGCTTTCCGACCGAGACGGACGAAATGTTCGCCGACACGCTGGCGCTTATTGAAGATTGCGGCCTGACGCATCTGCACGTCTTCCCGTTTTCGCCACGCGCAGGAACGCCGGCGGCGCTGATGCCGCAGCTCCCGCCGGGCCTTGCGGCCACGCGCGCGAAAATGCTGCGGCAGGCCAGTGAAGCGGCGCTCCAGCGCCATCTCGCGGCTCAGAGCGGCAGGACCCTGACCGTGCTGACGGAAAAAGGCGGCACCGCGCGGGCCGAGGATTTCACCAAAGTGCGCGTCGGCGACATTCCGGCCGGACGGCTTATGGACGTCCGGATTAGCGGCCACGATGGCAGGATGTTGACCGCCGAGGCACTTTCCTGAGCTTGCCCAAAAGGACGAGCCTCTGCGACGGCGGCGCCGCTGACGCATTTTCACGGACGTGCTAAAGCCCGCGGATAGTCCGGAGGCCCGATGTCAGAAAAGCTCCATTCCATCGCCCGCGCGCTGATTTCCGTATCCGACAAAACCGGCCTCATCGAGTTCGCGAAAGCGCTCGCCGCGCGCGGCATCGAGATCGTCTCGACCGGCGGCACGCATAAGGCGCTCGTCGCGGCAGGCATCGCGGCGCGCGATGTCTCGGAACTCACCGGCTTTCCCGAAATGATGGACGGCCGCGTGAAGACGCTGCATCCGAAAGTGCACGGCGGCCTGCTCGCCATCCGCGAAAACCCGGAGCACGAGGCGGCGATGCTGGCGCATGACATCGCGCCGATCGATCTTCTCGTCGTCAATCTCTATCCGTTCGAAGCGACCGTCGCCAAAGGCGCCGATTTCGACGAATGTATCGAGAATATCGATATTGGCGGCCCGGCAATGATCCGCGCCGCATCGAAGAATTTCGACGCCGTGAGCGTGATCGTCGATGTCGCGGATTATCCGAAGCTGCTCGCCGAACTTGATACGAACGCCGGCAAAACGAGCCTCGGCTTCCGTCGTGCTCTGGCGCAGAAGGCCTTCGCGCGCACCGCCGTCTATGATGCCGGCATTTCCAACTGGTTCGCGGCGCAGATCGGCGAGAAGGCGCCGTATTATCGCGCTTTCGGCGGCCTCAAGCTCGAAGCGCTGCGCTATGGCGAAAACCCGCATCAGGCAGCGGCGTTTTATGCCAATGAGCAACCGAGTTTCGGCCTCGCCACCGCAAAACAGATTCAGGGCAAGCAACTTTCCTACAACAATGTCGGCGATACTGATGCAGCGCTCGAACTCGTCAGCGAATTCGATCCCGCGAAGACCGCAGCGGTCGCGATCATCAAACACGCCAATCCCTGCGGCGTCGCGCAGGCACAAAGCCTCGATGAAGCTTACAGGCTCGCACTGCGCAGCGATCCGGTCTCGGCTTTCGGCGGGATTATCGCGCTGAACCAGATGCTCGACGCCGATACGGCGCGGGAGATCATCAAAATCTTCACCGAAGTGATCATCGCGCCGGACGCGACCGAAGAAGCGCGTGCGATCATCGCGACGAAGCTCAATCTGCGACTGTTGCTCACCGGCGGCCTGCCCGATCCGCGGCGGCACGAACTCACCTTTCGCTCGGTCAATGGCGGCTTTCTGGTACAAGGCCGCGACAACGCGCTTGTCGATGACATGGAATTGCAGGTCGTCACCAAACGCGCGCCGACGGCAGCCGAACTCGCCGATCTCAAGTTTGCGTTCCGCGTCGCCAAACACGTCAAGTCGAACGCCATTGTCTATGCCAAGGACGGCGCGACCGTCGGCATCGGCGCAGGGCAGATGAGCCGCGTCGATTCCTCGCGCATCGCCGCGCAGAAGGCGCTCGAGGCCGCGCAGACGGCGGGGCTTTCGGAGAGTCTGGCGAAAGGCGCGGTTGTCGCGTCGGACGCGTTCTTCCCGTTCTCTGACGGTTTGCTCGCCGCGGCATCGGCGGGCGCGACGGCGGTCATCCAGCCCGGCGGCTCGCTTCGCGATGGCGATGTGATCGAAGCCGCCGACGCCGAGGGCCTCGCCATGGTCTTCACCGGCGCACGGCATTTCCGGCATTAGAGCATCGGACCGAAAAGTGCGAAGCGGTTTTCGGACGAATCCGATGCGATCAAGAAGATCAAAAACGTCATTGCGAGCGAAGCGAAGCAATCTAGAGCCGTAGACTGGATTGCCGCGTCGCTAACGCTCCTCGCAATGACGGCGCGCTCGCTAGATCTTCCGGCCCATCGCCAGAAACTTGTCGGCGCGGGCGTCACGCAGCGCCTCAGGCGACATATTGCCGAAGCTCTCAAGCGCCTGGGCAATGGCATTGCCCGTCGCGGCAATGGCCGCGGCCGGATCGCGATGCGCGCCGCCGATCGGTTCGGAAATGATCGCATCGATGAGACCGAAGCGCAGCAAATCCTGCGCGGTGATCTTCATATTGGTCGCGGCATCCTGCGCCCTGGCCGCATCGCGCCAGAGGATCGAGGCCGAGGCTTCGGGCGAGGCGACGGTGTAGATCGCATGTTCGAGCATCAGCACGCGATTGCAGGCGGCGATCGCAATAGCGCCACCTGAGCCGCCCTCGCCGATGACGACCGCGACATTCGGCACGCCAAGCGACAGCGACTTGTCGGTCGAGCGCGCAATCGCCTCGGCCTGGCCGCGCTCTTCCGCATCGACACCGGGAAACGCGCCCGCCGTATCGACCAGCGAAATCACCGGCAACGCAAAGCGATCCGCGAGCTCCATCAGCCGCACGGCCTTGCGATAGCCTTCCGGCCGCGCCATGCCGAAATTATGCTTGAGGCGCGTCTCGGTGTCGTTGCCCTTCTCTTGCCCGATGAGGCAAACCGACGTGCCACGAAAGCGCGCGAAGCCGCCGACAATCGCCGCATCTTCGCCAAACAGCCGGTCGCCAGCGAGCGGCGTGAAATCGGTGACGAGGCCGGCAACAAAATCCGCACAATGCGGCCGCTGCGGATGGCGGGCGACGAGCGTCTTCTGCCAGGGCGTCAGGGTCGCATAAAGATCGGCCAAAGCCTTCTCGGCACGAATTTCGAGGCGGGTCAGATCTTCGCTCCCGACACCGTCACCGCCGACGAGCGCGCGCAGTTCCTCCACCTTGGTATCAAGGTCGGCAACCGGTTTTTCAAAGTCGAGATAGGTGCGCATAAGGCCAGTCAGGTGAACGAAGCGGGAAGAACTCCCCGAATTTGATGCTTTCAGTCAAGCAAGATGGGGTTTCGCGCCAGCATCATAAAGGCGCATTGCGAAAGAAGATTAATTCGGCGGCCGAATTCAATCGAAAAGGCTCGAAACGCTTTCTTCCTTGGCGGTGCGCGCGATGGCCTCGCCGATCAGCGGGGCGATCGGAAGAATACGGATGTTGTTCGTCTGACAGCATCGCTTCGGTCGGCGCGATCGTGTCGGTGACGACGAGTTCCTTGAGCGAGGACTTGGCGATCCGCGCCACGGCGCCGCCCGACAGCACGCCATGCGTGATGTAGGCGTAGACGTCTCTGGCGCCCTGCTTGATCAGCGCATCGGCCGCGTTGCAGAGCGTGCCGCCGGAATCGACGATGTCATCGACGAGAATGCAGGTCTTGCCGCTCGGATCGCCGATCACGTTCATGACTTCGGATTCGCCCGCCCGTTCGCGCCTTTTATCGACGATGGCCAGCGGTGCATCGATGCGTTTGGCAAGCGCGCGGGCGCGCACGACGCCGCCGACGTCGGGCGAAACGACCATGACGTTTTTCAGGTCGTTGCGCTCCCTGATGTCGCGCACCATCACCGGCGCCGCAAACAAATTGTCGGTCGGGATGTCGAAAAAGCCCTGTATCTGTCCGGCGTGGAGATCGACCGTCAGCACGCGGTCGGCGCCGGCGCGGCTGATGAGATTGGCGACGAGCTTGGCCGAGATCGGCGTGCGCGGACCGGGTTTTCGATCCTGCCGCGCATAGCCGAAATAGGGAATGACCGCGGTGATGCGCCGGGCCGACGCGCGGCGCAGCGCATCGGTCATGATCAGCACTTCCATCAGATGGTCGTTGGCCGGATACGACGTCGATTGCACGATGAACGTGTCCTGCCCGCGGACGTTCTCCTGGATCTCGACGAAAATCTCCATATCCGCGAAACGCCGCACCTGACACTTGGTCAAGGGCACGCCGATGTATGCGGCGATGGCAGCGGTCAGTGCATGATTGGAATTACCGGAAAGGATTTTCATCGACATTGACATTGACGGATAAGACGCCCGCGCGTCCATAGAATTGAACGGGGGTACTTAACGCACCCGCGTCCATGTCTCGCCGCCGCAGGCGCCGCCACCCGGCACGCAACCTTGAATGCGCAGCGCAGCAGCGCTCTGCACGGAGACCGAGATCGTATAAGTCTGCCCGTCCTGGGCATTATAGCTGTAGCCCGCCCAATTGTTCGGGCCGCGGGCGCGAAGGCTATAAAGAACTTCGAGGCCGAGAACCGTGCGGTTGCGCTTGCGCGGATCGGGATTGTGGAGGTCCTTGCCAGCCGGCGTGATCGTCTGGACGACCTTGCCGCACCAGGCACCACCGCAGCGATGGATGCGGATGGTCGCAGTGCCGTCGGCGACACGCCAATCCCCGGCCGGCGTGATCTCGGCGAAAGCGGCGGTCGAGGCCAAGAGCAAACCTGTCAAGCAAAGCGGGCGGGCAAGCTGCGAAAAGGTCATGGGCTATCCTCGTGGTTCAAACTTTTCTTCGCGGTCTGCAGAGATGCGACCGGCGGCCGGGGGTGTGCTTATAGCATCGGGAAAGGGCTGGCTAGCGCTGCGCGGTCATAGCAGAGCTATTACTGGCAGCGGGGGCGGCGGCGCCGGCGGGGGCGGTCTCGGTTGGCGCGGCGGCAGTTGCGTTGCGGGCGCCGAGGCGGCAACGACGGTTCGCCCGTCTTGCGCCGGCGGCTGGGCGCTGGAGGATGCAACCTGCTGCGCCGGTGCCGCGGCGGGCGTAGCTCGCGGCAATCGCCTCCGGCGTGTTGGTCATGACCGCGGCGAGGTCGGCGGCGCTTTTCTGCGCCACTGTGGCCAGAACGTCATCATTGACCAACGACCAGGGATCCGGCGCCGTACCGCGCAGGACAACCTCGTCCTCGACGCGCTGCGTGCGATGCTTCCCCGCATCGAAGACATCGAGAACATACGACACGACCGTCGCGGCATCGCCCTCGGAAATCGGCGCTGAGATAACCGCGCACCAGATAATTGGGCTGCCCGGCATCGGCGATCGAGACGCCGCCGCGCTTGGCATAGCCCGTCAGCATCGCCTGGAATTTGTCGTCGAACCCGCCGGGCGCACCACTGATGCTGGCTACGGCGACCGTTGCACCGGACGGGCTGACGCCCGGACGCGGCGCGATATTGTCGGAAGACGACGATGGCATGGCCGCGACCGGCGCTTGCGCGGCATCCTCGACGCAACCGCCAAGCCCAATTCCGCACGCCAGCGCCGCCCAGATCATCCAAAGACGGGCTGCGGATACGTGGAATGGCGGGCGGGCGTCGCAACGCCGAAGCTTCGATCCATGTCGCCTCAAAATAACGCCGCTTCAGCGCGGCGGACCGGCGGCCGCCTGGGCCAACTTGGGGCATCGCCCGAAAGCAACAGCTAACCCGATTTTAACCCAAGGTCCAGACGGGCGGCCCCGCCGGCCCTGATTCCGCGGAGAATCGCCTGCGGAATCATCTTTCTAGGTCAAATCGCCAGCGGCGGTCCAACCGCCCCACAACAAAGATCGAGAGCAGTGAAATCCGGCTTTCCCTCACCGCCCCTGCCGCCTACATCTGAGCCAATGGGACCGACAGAAAATTCCGAGACCTCCGGCCTACCCTCGCCCGACGACCCGGCGATCGAGGCCATTGAGGCCGAGCCGGTCATCGAATTTGGCGACGCACCGCCGGATGGCGCGCTGAAGCGCGGCGTCGAGGTCATCCGGGCGCATTGGAAACATGCGCCGCCCGGCCCCGGCGTCTACCGGATGCTCGGTGCCGACGGCGAAGTCCTCTACGTCGGCAAGGCGAGAAGCGTGCGCAAGCGCATCGCGAGCTATATGCGGCTCGCCGGCCAGACCCACCGCATCGCCCGGATGATCTCGCTCACCGCCTCGATGGTTTTTGTTTCGACCGGGACTGAAACCGAGGCGCTGCTGCTCGAGACCAATTACATCAAGCAGATGAAGCCGCGCTTCAACGTGTTGATGCGCGACGACAAGTCGTTCCCTTATATTTTCATCAGCGGCGATCATCCGGCGCCGCAGATCATGAAACATCGCGGCGCGCGCGACCGGAAGGGCGATTATTTCGGCCCCTTCGCCAGCGTCTGGGCGGTCAACCGCACGCTGAACGCGCTGGAGCGCGCGTTCCTTCTGCGCTCCTGCACCGATTCCTATTTCGCCAACCGCACGCGGCCATGCCTGCTGCATCAGATCAAAAGATGTTCGGCGCCCTGCACCGGCGAAATCGGACTCGCGGATTACGCGGAACTCGTCGGCGAGGCGCGCGCCTTTCTCTCCGGCAAAAGCCGCGCGGTGCGCGACATGCTTGCGACGGAAATGAACGAAGCCGCCGAAGCGCTCGCTTATGAACATGCGGCGCGATTGCGCGACCGCATCGCCGCGCTTTCCAATATCCAGGGCGCGCAGGGCATCAATCCGCATTCGGTCGAAGAAGCGGACGTGTTCGCGATCGCCGAGGAAGCCGGGCAATTCTGCATCGAGGTCTTCTTCTTCCGCACCTATCAGAACTGGGGCAATCGCGCGTATTTTCCGCGCGCCGACAAGAGCCTCAGCCCGACCGAAGTGCTCGATGCCTTCCTTGGACAATTCTATGCCGACAAGCCGGCGCGCGCGGCTTGTTCTGCTCTCACACGACATCGAGGAGCGCGAGTTGCTCGAACGCGCGCTTTGCGAACGCGCCGGACATCGCATCGAGATCGCGGTGCCGCAGCGGGGCGAAAAGAAAGACCTCGTCGATCACGCCGCGCAAAACGCGCGCGAAGCGCTCGGCCGAAAACTGGCGGATAGCGCGAGCCAGGAAAAGCTGCTCGCCGCACTCGCCGCCGCCTTTGGCATCGAAGACACGTTGCGGCGGATCGAGGTCTACGACAATTCCCACATCATGGGCACGAACGCCGTCGGCGCGATGATCGTCGCCGGGCCGGACGGCTTCATGAAGGCGCATTACCGGACCTTCAACATCAAGGGCGAGGATCTGACGCCGGGCGACGATTTCGGCATGATGCGCGAAGTGCTGCGCCGCCGCTTCACCCGTCTCGCCAAAGAGGACGAAGGGCGCCAATCAGGACCCGGATGCTTTTCCGCAGCGGCCGGATCTCATCCTGATCGACGGCGGCAAGGGCCAGTTCGAGGCGACGCGGAATGTGCTCGCCGATCTCGGCGTCAATGATGTCGCGATCGTCGGCGATCGCCAAAGGGCTCGATCGCGAAGCCGGGCGCGAAACATTTTTCGTCGAAGGCAAGGAGCCGTTCCGGCTGCCGCCGCGCGATCCGGCGCTTTATTTCGTCGAACGGCTGCGCGACGAAGCACATCGCTTCGCCATCGGCACGCATCGCGCCCGCCGCAAGAAAGACTTCACCCGCAGTCCGCTGGACGAAATTGCCGGCGTCGGCCCGGCGCGCAAGCGCGCGCTGTTGCAAGCCTTCGGCACGGCCAAGGCGGTTTCGACGTGCGGCTCTCTCTGATCTCGAAAAGGTCGATGGCATCAATTCCGCGACGGCGAAGCTCGTCTATGATTTTTTCCACGGCGAGCGGGCGTAAGGACGCGCCGCGCTCACGTATCCTTCTATTGACCTTTCGCGCCGCCGCATGTTCCTTCGTCCTATGGCCGTGTCCACTCTCACGCGCGGGTCAAGCCCTCGCTTCAGCCTGCCCAATCTCCTGACCTATGGCCGGGTCGTGGCCGTGCCGGTCGTCGTCGGCTGCCTGTTCTGGCCGGAGGTCGCGGCAGCGCGGTGGGCGGCACTGGCGATTTTCATTCTCGCCGGCATCAGCGATTTTCTCGACGGCTATCTGGCGCGCGCGCTGGCGCAGCAATCCTCGCTCGGACGAATGCTCGACCCCATCGCCGATAAATTGCTCGTCTCGGCGGTGCTGCTGATGCTCGCCGCCGACCATACGATTGCGGGCGCCTCGCTCTGGGCCGCGATTGTCATCCTCTGCCGCGAAATTCTCGTCTCCGGACTGCGCGAATTTCTCGCCGAACTGAAGGTTTCGGTGCCGGTGAGCCGGGTGGCCAAGTGGAAGACGTTTCTGCAGCTCGTCGCGCTCGGCTTCCTCATCGCCGGTCCGGCGGCCGCGCCGATCGTGACCACGATCGGCCTCGGTCTGCTCTGGGTCTCGGCGATCCTTACGTTTTATACTGGCGGTGACTATTTCATAGCGGGGGTCAAACATCTTCTCGACGAGGATGAGAAACCATGAAGGCCCGTTATTTTGCCTGGGTGCGCGAGCGTATTGGTGTGGCCGAGGAAGAGATTACGCCGCCCGCCTCGGTCGAGACCGTCGCCGATCTGATCGCCTGGCAACAGGAGCGTGGCGAAAATTATGCGGCGGCTTTCGCCAATGCCGCGACGATCCGCGCCGCCCTTGACCGCCAGCACGTCAAGCCCGGCGCACCAATCGCCGACGCGGCCGAGATCGCCTTCTTCCCGCCAATGACGGGCGGCTGACGTGACGCGGCGCAACGTCCGCGTCGAGGACAAGGCTTTCGACGTCGCCGCCGAAACGGCGGCTCTGGGGCTTGGCCCCGGCACCGGCGCGCTTGTGACCTTCACCGGACTTTGCCGCGACGAAGGCGGGACGCTCGCAGCGCTCGAAATCGAAGCCTACCCGGAAATGGCTGAAGCCGAGATCGCGCGCGTCATTGACGAGGCAGAGCAGCGCTGGCCGCTTGATGCCGTCGCAATCATCCATCGCTATGGGCGTATTCATGCCGGCGAAGCCGATCGTCTTCGTCGCGACCGCCAGCGCACACCGCGCAGAAGCCTTCCACGCCGCGGAATTCCTGATGGATTACCTCAAAACTCGTGCGCCGTTCTGGAAGAAGACCCATCGCAGCGGCGGCAGCGGCGACTGGGTCGCCGCCAAGGATGACGACGAGGCTGCCGCCGCACGCTGGTAGGCTTTTTCGGACGCATCATCTTGTCCGAAAAGTCTGCAACTTTTCGGGACGAGGCTTATCTAGATAGACTCAGTTCGTCGCCGGTGCTTTGATGTCGGCGTAATCGTAGTGCAGCGACAGATGCTGATGGCGGACTTTGCCGTCCGGCGCTGTCGGGCCGCCGATATCGGTTTCGGAACGCTGGATCGTGCCGTCAGCCACCCACACTTTGGTCGAGACAGTCATCGTGTCGGTCTTGTCGCCGCCGGTATAGACCGCAAGCGTCTTGCCGTCGGCCTTTTCATCGGGCAGGCGCGTGCAATCGTTGAAGCTGCTGGCGCTGTCTTTCACCTTGGTTTGCAGGTCCGCGATATTGGCGTTGATGTCTTTCCACTGACCTGTCGGCAATTTCACGAAGACCTTTGTGCCGGTGTATATCGTCTCGGTCTTGATTGACGGCATCGCCCCGGCGCCGGGAATCGGCGGGTCTTTCGGATCGAACGCGATTGTACCGACGCTGTGATACGGCGTTTTGGAATTCATCAGCATGGCATCCCCGATGCCTTTGCAGGCGGCATCGTCGGCCCGCGCGGCACCAATCCCAAACGCCGAAATTCCCATAATGCCGCAGATCAAAGCCGGGCTCGCCCAGAGGGCTACCTTCGAACGCATTCCAATACTCCCTGTTCTTATATTCCCCAGTCGGGCTGGCTTATATCCCGGCTATCCGGGATCGTCACCCCGGCGCCAATCGCCTTAATCGCCTTGGTGCGTGGGGTGATGGCGCGTTCGATTTCTTTGGGATCGATATGAAATGTGTCGGGAGCGCAATCGATCAGAACCGGACGGGCTTTGAAGTACGAAACGACCTCACCGGTGGAGGCAAAAGTCATCGTCGGGATGATGACTTCATCCCCTTCCTTTATCCCAATCGCTGCCAGCGACAAATGAAGTGCGGCCGTGCAGGAACTGACTGCCACTGCATTCCGGCTTCCGACGTATTCCTTGAAGGCCGCCTCGAATTCGCGTACACGCGCGCCAGTGGTTAGCCATCCGCTGCGCATCACCTCAGCGACTGCATTGATCTCTTCTTCTTCGATCAGCGCGCGGCTAAAAGGCAGAAACTCAGTCGCGGTAATTTGCATGGTCGGCGTCGCCTCCGGGGAAAGTCCAACTACAAAATCTGCTCTAAACCTTTGACGTTTCTTCGCGAACTTCTTCGTTCGTACCGGCTGCACACAGTTGCGCTACCCAATCGCGAATCAGCGTCGACCACTGCAAGTGATCTTCCACGAAGGTCCGGCCGTTCTGTCCTAACTCGGCCGCCAGCTTTCGATTTTCTATCAGTAACAGAATCGCGCTGGCCAACGCCTCAGGGTCCTCCGGAGGCACCACGATACCAGCCTTCGATTCTTCTACCATTCTGGCGGTCTCGCCTCGGCCTACAAATATCAAGGGTTTGGCGGAAGCAAGGATCGGGAAAATCTTCGAGGGCCGCGCACCGTCGTAAAGTGGAATTGGCAGCAGAGAAGCCAGGCCGCATTCGGCGATGGAGAAGTAAGGCGGGAGTTCTTCGATCGGCACTGGATCGAGGAAGGTTACGTTCCGCAGGCTCATCGATTTCCGCTGCTCTTGCAGGTCAGCTTTCGCCGATCCGTCACCCACAAAGAGAAAATGAATTTCGTGCTCACCCTCCAGCCACTTCGCCGCTTCCAGTACGTAATTAAGGCCGTGAGCCGTGCCCAGCGTTCCAGCCCACAAAATGATCTTTTTTCCGTCGAGTCGCAGCTTCTGCTTCAACTTGAGGTCAGGGGCGCGAAACTGATAATGAACCGTATCCACGCCGTTGGGCAAAAATAAGACCTTCTCCGGGGGCACCCCTTTGTCCCTCAAAATCGAATCGCGAAGTCCTTCGGTGACGACATTCACGTACTCGGCCTGGCGATAACTCCATTTTTCGAGAGCGAAAAGCACGCGAGTGATGAGTCCCGGTTTTATAAAGCCACCCTCTACGATGATATCGGGCCATAGATCGGCCACATTGAAAATAAAAGGAACCCGCCACCACAGCCCGGCGATGTATGCGGGAATGCTCAGCAAAATCGGCGGTGACTCCACAAAAATAAAATCCGGTTTTTGCGCGCGCAGCATGCCGAAAAAAGCCATGAACGCGAACGAAGCATAGTTCAACATCCTGGCAACGCCGGCGCCCATCGCGGCGTAGATCCACACGCGATGCACCCGTACGCCGTTCACAACTTCGCTTCGATTAAATTTCCCCCGGTAGCCCGGAAAAATGCGTCCACTCGGATAGTTCGGCATGGCCGTAACGACTTCGACCTGATGCCCGAGCCGCGCCAGTTCGGCGGTGGTCGAACGTAAACGCGTTTGAGCTCCGCCAATTTCCGGCGGGAAATATTGGGTCAGGAAAAGAAACTTCATGAAACCTGAAACACCTGGGCCCAGAGCTCCAAAGAAATGGCTCGAAAGATTAGATCTGAGGAAAGCGCGGTTGGCGCTCGACGCAAGAATTTCTGGCACTCACTGGCCAGCTTCTTGGGATTGAGAAACCGCTCCATGCGCAGGTTCGGCGCATCCCACAAAGAACGATGGCCGTTGGTCAGCCCCATGCGGACCCATTCACGGTCCGGAGTGTCAAATCCGAGTTTGCTCTTTCTCAGACGGATTTTTTCGGGCAGTGTGCCCACCATGGCGTTGCGCAGAATCCATTTGCTCCATCCATCGCGAAGTTTCAACGACGGCGCGCAATTGACCGCGAACTCGACCAATTTGTAGTCCAGAAAAGGCAACCGGGTTTCGATGGAGTGCGCCATCGACAAGCGATCCTCATGGTGCAGCAACGTCGGGATGCTCGAGTAGGTCAAATCAGTCTTCTGTCGCTCGGCTAGCGTGCCGGGTGCGCCCAATCCGGATGCAGCGCCGCGAAACTGATCGTGAAAATCGGATTGCCCCACGCGCTCGGTCATGGAAAACGGACTGCGAAACACGCTAGGCAAATACTTCGTCGCCGAGCCGACCGAAAAATGGAAGCTCGCTCCATTCCGCGCCCACGCCGCCACTTCGCCGATCAATGCCGGGTCACCGTTGCGCAGCAGTTCCCAAAAATAAAAATAGCGATACTTCTGATAGCCGCAAAGGCTTTCGTCTCCGCCCTGTCCGCCGAGTAGCACCGGAACGTTGTGCGCCTTGGCATCAGCCATCACGCACCACTGCGGAAAGGAGCCTGTGCTGAGGAGTGGTTCATCTTGATGGTAGGCAATCTCACGAATCGCCTTCCAAAACGCGGCTCCTTGCGGATAGTTGGAATGGTCCGTGCCCGCTACCGCCTCCACGGCGGCGGCCACGTATTGGCGCTCGTCGATTGCCTTGTCCTCAAAACACGCTGAGAAAGTGTCGAAGTGCGTTTCAGGCGCGAGCTGTTTCGCTTGGCAGACTACCGCGGAGGAATCGAGGCCGCCGCTGAGGGACACGCCTACCGGCACGTCGCTGCGCAGCCGCAACCGCACGGCGTCTTGAAAAAGAGAACGGAATTCGTCGACCGCGTCAGTGCTGTTGGTCGAGGGGCGCGGCTCGATCCGCAGCTCCCAATAGCGCTTGATTCGCGGAATCAGCGAGCCGGAAAGGTCCAGCGTCAGCGAGTGGCCGCCCGGTAATTGCTGAATGCCTTCGAAAAAAGTGTCCGCCGAAAAATCCAGCAGTCCCCATTCGAGATAGTGGTGCACGTTTTGAGGATTTGCCGTCCGGGGAAGGGCGGCAGCCTCCAGGATTTGTTTGATCTCGGACGCAAAATAAAACGCGCCGCCATACATCGCATAATAAAAAGGTTTGACGCCAAACCGATCCCGGGCGCAGAAAAGCCTCTGCTTCGCGCGATCCCACAGCGCAAAACTCCACATGCCGTTAAAACGTTCCAGGCACTTCTCGCCCCATTCTTGATACGAGCGCAGAATCACTTCGGTATCGGTTCCGGTTCGAAAGAGATAACCGGAACGTTCAAGCTCCTCGCGCACTTCCTTGTAGTTGTAAATTTCCCCGTTGTACGTGATGGAATACGCTCCGTACTCAATTTCCATAGGCTGATTTCCTGCTGCCGAAACATCGAGAATCGCCAGACGGCGGTTCCCCAGGCCGACGACTGGGCGCGATAGTGAGGCAGCGCGGTTCTGATTGTGAATAATTTCGATTCTGGACTCGCTCCCACGCTGCGCGTAAGCGAAACCAAATCCGCTGGGACCTCGGTAGCTGATCAAATTCGTCATCGCGATCAGAGCCTGCGGATCGACGCCTGCATGCGAGACGATGCCTGCTATGCCGCACATTCTGGTTTCACCAATCCGGAGTAAAGGCTGACCAGCTTTTCAGCTTCGGTGTGCCACGAATATTGCTTGCGCAAGACCGCCTGTCCTCGACGCCCCATCTCCTCCGCTTCCTCCGAATGAGTCAGAACGTATTCGATAGCCTGCGAGATGGCGCGGGTGTCCATAGGATCGAGTAGAATGCCGCAGCCTGATTTCTTCACGATGTCGCGCCAAAGTGGGAAATCGGAAGCGATCACCGGAATTCCTGCGCCCATGTATTCGAATAATTTCTGAGGCAGAGACTCCACGAAATTCGGCAGCGGATTCAAAACCACTAGTCCCGCGCGTACGCTTTGTAAAATGCGGAACGTGCTCTTCAGATCCAAGCGCCCATGAAAGTTCACACGTTCCCAACCGGGTTTTCCGTGTAAATCTTCCAGCCGCAAATCTCCGGGCACGGTAGTTCCAGCCAGTTCGAGCGTCGCCGGCAGCGCTGCAGGGAGCATTCCCATCGCATCGACCAATTTCGCGATGCCGCGCTCGCTGGTAATGCCACCAACGTAAGCGACCGCAGATTTTCTCGCAGACCAGGAGTCTAAACCGTCCTCCTGCGCCAATTCGTGGCTGTAGGGATAGTTGTAGATGATCACCGTACGTTCGTTAATCGTCTTGAATCGATCCGCAATGATGGGGGTGACGGTGACCAGCGCCGAGAAGTGTCCACAGGTGACCTCTTCCAGCCGTCCCATTCCCCAGGCGACAGCGCGCCGGCTCCAAAGCGGAAGATATTCTTTGCTGAGAATGTCCTTTGGGTAATTTTCGTGAAGATCGTAAATGACCGTTTTCCCACGCGCACGGAGAAGCAGGCCTATAGGAATCAGTTCGGGGTCGTGGAAATGGTAGATGTCGGCATCTTGTTTCACCGCTTCGCGGTAGGTGCGCCAAACCGTACGGGTCATCCGCGCCAGCCGACTTTTCTCGCGCTGAATCGATTTTATGTTTACCTGATCGACCACCGCGTCCGCGGTGTGCGGGCCAACGCTGGTGACGTTAAACCCAGCCCGCGCGAGCGAACGGCATTCCTTGTGAAAAATTCGGCCGTCGGTCGCTGCGTGAGCGGTGGTCATGTGAACCACCTTGACTGCTGCCATTGAAGAACACCCGTTGGTACTTTGAGGATCAGAGCTTGAGCGTGAGTGCGTTTCGATGAGTGACGCGAACTTCTCTCAAGCCGTTACAGGTTCCAGCAGCTCCTTCACGATGCTCTGCGCCGCGGTTCCATCGCCGTAAGGCTTGGACGAATTCCAGGTACGGCTGTTCGGAGCAAGAACGGCGGCGCGAATGGAATCAGGAGTGTTTCCTCCGATCCGATTCGCTCCCAACGCAACGGTTTCGGGCCACTCCGTTTTCTCACGCAGGGTCACGCACGGAACGTCAAGGTAAAACGCGTCTTTTTGCACACCGCCCGAATCAGTGAGTATCTTGTACGCGTGCATTTCCACCGCGAGCATTTCCAGAAAGCCCAGCGGCGCGATAGGGCGCAGGTTCCCGTTCAACGATGCGCCCGAAGCCGCCAGTGATTGCCGCGTACGCGGATGCACGGGGAACAGGACTTGGCGGTCCAGGGCGCTGGCCGCGCTTAGAATTCCTTTCAGGCGTTCCGGGTCATCCGTATTCTCAGCCCGATGAATGGTCAAAAGATAATACCGCTTACTCTCCAGGCCGAATTCTGAGAGCGTTTTCTGCGCGAGGGTTTCCGCGAGTTTTCGATTTTGCAGCAGCGCGTCAAACATCACATCACCCACTAGCGCAATTCGTCGCCGGTGCGGATCGTTTTCTCGTCCCAAGCCTTCGCGCCGCAGATTTTCCACAGCCGCTTCCGAGGGAGCAAGCAGCAACCGGCTCAAATGATCTGCCACGATTCGGTTTTGTTCTTCGGGTTCGGTGTCACCGCTGCGGCAACCGGCCTCCACATGGGCAATTGGAATTTTCAATCGCGCGGCAAGCAAAGCTCCGGCCAATGTGGAATTCGTGTCGCCGTAGATGACAACCCAGTCAGGCCGCGCGCTTTCGAGGATCGGCTCGATTCGTTCCAGCATGCGAGCGATTTGCGTCCCGTGTGAACCCGAACCGACCGCCAGGTTGTAGTCCGGCTCCGGTATTTCCATTTGCGAGAAAAAAAGGCCGGCGACTTCGCGATCGTAGTGTTGACCGGTGTGAATAATGATGTGTTCGATGTGGGGGACGTCGGGCCGCAGATTATGGGCTGCGATCGCCCGGCACACGGGAGCCAGCTTCACGAATTGCGGCCGCGCGCCAACGATGCTCACCCACCTCCGCGTTGCCTTATGACCAGGACGCATTCAGGCTTCCGTAAGGTTCCGCTTTCCAATCGTAGCTTTCGTGACCCGCGATATGGTCGAGCAGTGCCTGAAAAATTCTGCGTGCGCCCGGTTCGATGATTCTGGTGTTGTGCCAAACCAAGCTAAAAACACCGCCGACCGTGCGGCAACGAGCGATGATTTCTTTCGTAGCTGCGACCGCACCGCCGGGAGTTAGCTTCTCGCGGATTTCGACGCTGTCATCCATGGCAATCAGAGGAATCTCTAAAATGTTGGCCTCGCGAGATTGGGAAAATAGCCAAGGTCGATAGGGGTGACAAGTTCCGGCGCGAAACCCGAGGCCATTGGTAAAGCCGACGGAAGAGTCATAGGCCAAACCTAGAGATTCCCACTCCGCCCACATCCTCGGGCTCCAGCGCAAATAATCCTGACGGCCCCCCAATGCGCGATCTCCGAAGAACCCTTGAAGTGCTTTCACTTCAGCCGATAGCCCTTCTCGCGACTCAAAACTTTCATATCCAGGGTGAATGCCCATTTCGACGCCCTGCTGGCGAAAATCCTCGATCATCTGCCGAACAGAATGGTGGCCGAGGTCATAACCCGTATCGTTCGGCCCCGGAGCGCTCGCTTTCCAATACACCGCCGGTTTGATTCCACGTTCAACCGAGAGCTGAACGATTTTCCGCAAGAGTCTTTGATACGCAGTGTCGATACCGGCGCCCTGCGCTACCAGATCCCGAGCGGTCCACAGCGGATGACCTCGTCGTACCGCATGGCCGGCGGCGCCGCGGAGCGTAAAGGGCAGGCCAATCTCGTCTACATCGTGACTAACCTTTACGTGCAGTCGCCGTTCTGCCCGCTTCCACTGCGGAAGCAAGAACGCGAGAGCTTGTTCGAACGCGAGCCCCAGTTCATCGATCACCGGTCGATCGAGAAACGCATCGCGGACCGCCACGCTCGCCGAGGCAGGGAAACGCCCATGGCGATCTCGCGGGCCAGGGAGTGTTTCTTCGTATCGTCCCAAAGTGAGAACCGTCGAAGCCAGCAGATCAACAGGGCACTCTATGCAAGCTTGGCTGACGGCCGAGAAAAGGCAGCCCAGTTCATTTCGATCGAGCGAGGAGAACGGAATCACCAAGTCAGGTATCGACTCGAATCTGGACTCCGCATGCCTCATCCAACACGCACGGGAGGTCCGAGAGATCCCCGCGCGTACTTGGTTCCAAAATGTCGGAGTCGCGCGGGAGAAGCGGATATGCTTGGCGGTGCCGGGCTCAACAAAAACGTTAACGAAGCGCTTGGCGTCGAACTCGATTCGCCACTGGCTGTACATCTCCGCCGAAACGTCGGCCCGTTTTGCAAGCTCTTTCAGCGCATAAACCGCGGCGGTCCGGGGAAATTCAGGAGTTTCCTCCGCAAGAACCCGAGCGACTCCCAACGTTGGCATCAAATCGTCACGCTAGCGCGCCGCAGCGGAGACGGCACTCGCTTTCGCTTTGCTGATCATCGCGTCAAACTGCGGTGCGTTTTGAGGATCGAACGCGTAATACCCTTGGTCACCCGAGCCGTAGATCCAGTTGTAGCGGTAGGTTGCAAATAGCAGCGCCAGATAGGGCTGTAGCTCGGCCACGGTGGGTGCGTCGGAGTCTGGACAAATACTTTTTCTGCCGGCTTGGTCCTTCCAAAGCGTCATCGCGCCACCGAGTTGAAGGATGCCCGGATATTTTTGCAGGTACGGCGCGAAACCCGTGGCTCGTTCTTGAATCTGCCGCTGGAAATGTCGCAAGGTGGGCTGGCAATATCCCAGGCCTGCTTCGCCGCCGGAAATCACGGTCACGCGATAGTGTTTCTTCTGAATCTGTTCCAGCAAGCCCATGGCCACATACGTGGGAGCCATATAGTAAGGATACGGCTCTGGGCTGGCGTGCGCGGGCGTGCCTAAACCCGTGAACAAAAACCACAGGATGGCGTCTGGATATTGGCTCGCGGCCACATCCGCCATGCGCGAGCCCAGTTCTTTCAGCAGCTCCTGCGTCTGCTCCGTGGTCTTGCCCATCTGCTTCGCAAGTTCGATCGGGTTGTATTCCTTGTAGTTGTTGTAGAACTCCAGGTCGCAGACAATCCCCGGCATATGAGAATCGCGCGCCGCAGCCAGGGAATTTGACCAAACTTGCAGAAATTCTCTTTGCGCCCCTGTCTTATTTTCTAAATCGGCACCCTGGATCTGATGAAAGTAAGGCCCAGTAGTGTAAGGATTCTTCTGAGAGTCATCCACGGCAATGACGCGATTGAGGTAGACCCAGGGCCAAATGTCTTTGGTCGTTATATGTTTCCAGGCTGCGATCTGCGAGTCGATATACTCGACCGTGGGCGCCGGCTTCGTGTCGTAATTCCAGGAGAAAGCCACCGCCAAACCGTCGTAAGGCGATTTATCAAACTGCGTCAGCATCTCCGGCTTCATCTTCTCCGCCAAGGCCGTATTCACCAGCATCAAGTAATGGTCGGCAAGACGCCTTTCACCGGCGAGCGACAAAGATGCGATGAAAAGAAAAATCACAATGGCGGCAACCGAGCGTCGAAGACCTGCTGTCGTTGAGAGTTTCGGCTTCACGATGTTGGTTTGTCCTGGTTCACTGCGCATCAAGAATTTTTTCTAGCCGTGTCCGAATTCTGGAGCGCAGTGCTTGCGGCGCGTAGCCGCCTTCCGCAATTGCTTTCACGCCGGAGTCGTTAATGGCGAGGCGCTTCACCTTATCGAGATCGTGAAGTCGCAAAATTTCCTTGCGCGCTTCCGCCGCCCCGACAACCTGGGTACAGCCTGGGAAACCGTACGTCCAGAAGACGTGCCGTCCGTGGCCGAGCGCCTCTAGCACCATCCACGACAGCCCGTCGTGGCGAGTCGGCCGCCAGAGCACTGTTGACTCCTCAAAAAAGGCTTTCAAATCCCGGACTCGTCCGTGAATACGCAGGTTCGCCGGCGGGTTCTCAATCGGTCCTTCCTGCAGGCCCACAAGTACAAACGGAATCTGCGGGAGAGATCGAGCCACCTCGAGCATTTGGTCTAATCCGTAAAGCAAACGGCGACTCACCACCGGCATGTACAGCAGAACCGAAAACTGTTTGGGTAAGGGAGTCGGGCGGTCAGGGACAAAAGGCGAGGGTAGCGGAATAGACTCGCAGCCAAGGCCAAGCAGTTTCACTTCGCGCGCCAGCCAATCAGAGACGGCCCAATGTTCTACGTTGCGCAAAATCCAGGGATCAGCGTCAGGCGCGCCGTTTGATTTTTGTTCGTCGAGCACGTCGCTGCCGGTCCAGTGCATGACGATCTTCTTCTTCCGCACCAGCTTGGCCGCTTGAAGAAATTTCCCGGGCCTCAGCCTACCGCCGATCTGGTAGACGATGTCACCCGCAGAAAGCTCGCGTGTGATCTGCGCCAGATTTATCGGCCCCTTGTCCGGGTAGTAGCGGAACTGCCAGCCGTCGCCGTCCATCAGCTCTGCGAATTTCGGGCCGGCGTGAAGGTCGCCGTGGACCAGCACGCGGCGCACCTGGCGCTTCGCAAAAAATCTTTGAGCCATGAAGAATTGCAGCGCAGGCCCGTCAGCCCGCAAGCGCAGTCTTGGCTTTATCAATTACCTTGCTGCCCAGAAAGCGAAGGTTCACCGGGTTCCCGATGCTGTTATGGCGAAGAACTTTGAAGATTCGAAAGAATCGATTTGATTTCCCGCCGACGGGCGCTTGAAACCTCCCGTTCACCGATAAGGTCTCTCCTCCCCAATCGCTAACGAGACAATTCAGCAGCGAACCCGAGGAGACGATCACATCCGGCTGTTTTCCCGTCACTCGGACCAGGCCATGGCCAAACGAAAGTTCGACATCGATTCCAAGGTCGCTAAGCCGGATTACGGCCGGAGCCAGCGCATTGAGAATGGCGCGGTTGTTCGTCGCCGCGCACTTGGTGGCCATGGCGGTGGCCGCATTCTGCAGCCTGACGATATCGACGGGCTCGGAAGTCGCGGGAGCCGATGCCAGCGCCGTTTGATAATCGAGTTCGTATTTCTGGAGCGCGGTGGTCGAATCGTGAGGTGCTCCCACCTCCCACCTGTCTTTTGGGTACAAAACAATCGTGGGCACCTTTAATTCTCCGGCGACAAATTCGTAAGCCGCCCCGATGCGATGCATGTTCGCATTCATGTAAAAATTCTCGGCATGGCAGAAATAAACGAAGCTGGCGAACGGAATAAACTCCGACGGCTTGAACAACCCGATCTGCCGCGCCATTTCTGCCCGTTTGCGTTGGACGTGCTTTCGATGACACGCATCATCATCAGGATTTCCAATCCAACTGGCGAACGAAAATTGCGAGAGCAGGATATCGACCTTTCCCGTGGCTTCTTTGATTGCTTGTAAATCGCTCGGGCGATCGAACACGCAATCATTCATGTTCAAAAGCGTCTTGCCTTCCGCTTCGATCGACATCCACGAATCGATCAGGTCTTGCATGCCGGAGAGCATAGTCACGCCGCTCGCGATTTCTACTTTTTGAGAATTTGGCAACTCGACAGTCTTGAAGCCCAGCGCCTGGCAAAGTTTGACTACGCGTTTGTCCTTGGTGTGGTGGAACAATACCGTGATGTTGCGGCGATAGCTTTGAGGGATTTTCTTAAGATTCGGAGGATTGAAGTGATCGGGATGCTCGTGCGAGAACCAAATGTGGGTGATTGACGAAAACTCTTCGTATTGCATCCGGCTGGGCGAAAGTAGCCGCCAGCCGCCATCGAAAATCGTGCCGTCCAGCCACGGATCGCAGATCAGCCGCATCGCACCCGACTCCAAAATAAACGACGCATGATTGACCCATTCAATCCACATGGATCGACCCCAGTCTGTGGAAAAAAGTCACGCAGTGACGAACAGCACGCCGCATTTCAATCATTGGAATCTGAGGCATTCACTCGTGAAGAGCTCCGTCGAACGAAAGGCAGCACCCGCGAGGGCCTGGCATGCCGGGGCTTGGTAATGATCTCCTCAAAGCGCCTGAGCAAATCGGCGCGCACCGCATCCGATGTATAACTTCGCCTGACCGCTTCCACCCCGGCTTCATTTATCTTCAGCTTGCCAGCGTTGTGCAACGCGAGCAGCTTTTCGATCTCAGCTCGCGCCGCATCCGCATCCTTGACCTGCGTACAAGCCACAAAGGGATTGCTGTAAAGCACATGCCGTCCGTGGGCCAGCGCTTCGAGCACCATGAACGAAATCCCGCCGTCGTGCCGCACCGGCCTCCACACCACGCTGGCTCGCTCCAAAAAAGGGGCAATCGGCATCCGCCCGTGCACTTTGAAATTGCGCGGTGCGTTCGGCACCTGCTTTTCCTCTACGCCCACCAGGTTGAATTCCACCGACGGAAGTTGGTGAGCGACCGCCAGCATCAAATCCAGACCGTACAGCTTGCCTTTGGCCACGGAAGGCATATACGTCAGCACGGAAAATTTCTCAGGCAGGGGGGCAACGGTCGGAACGAGATCAACGAAAGAAGCCTGCACATACTCGCAGCGCAAGCCGAGCGCACGGACTTCTTCCGCGAGTGTAGGCGAAACGGCCCAGTGAATCTTGTCCGCGATCCACGGCTCGGGCTTCCGCGTCGCTAACTGTTTCTGCGCGAACAGAACGTCGCTGCCGCACCACAGCTGGACGATGTTCTTCTTGCCCATGCACCGCGCCGCCCACAAAAACTTTCCAAAACTGATGCGTCCTCCCCAGGTGTAGGCCAGGTCGCAACGGCGCAGATCGTTGGTCAGCGTAGCGAGCCCGACCGGGCCATAAGTGCAGTGGCGAACGTCCCACCTTTCATTTCCCAGCAGGCCGGGCAGTTTTGCGCAAAAAGTGTACAAACCATGAACTACAACTCGATATTTCCTGCGTGTAATCATTCCCAAGGGGCCCATAGAACTGTTGTTTACAAGATCAGATACTGCCTGAAACCAAATCGCGGTCGAAACCTACTCAGGCTGCTGCACGAAATTGATCAGCCCGTCGTACACTCGCACCAAAGCGCGCCGAACTTCCGCGTCAAGCGTCCAGCGAACTTTTTCGAGCGCGTCGGTGCTCGCCAAAGACGTTTTCTCGGCTCTCGCGAGATCACACTTCGCTTGCTCGAGTCCTGACAAATAAATCGGCAGCAATTCCTCTCGGTTCATATGTCTTCCGCCCCCCAGCTGACCAATTGAGTGGACTTACAACCGTTTCTAAACTTCGCTACCCGCCGCAGCGGCCTTCGACCCCGTCGCCAGTACGCGCGATGTGGGAACCGAAGGGCTCACCGCCTTGAGCGCGCCATCTTCCAGCGCGTACACACTGCCGCACTCAACGCAGCAACCCATGTCGTCCGTTAGATCGAGCGGCAACCCGCAGGCGCAAACCCAACCAGTCTGCCGCGCCGGGACTCCAACCACGAGCGCGTGATCCGGAACATCGCGGGTCACGACCGCACCGGCTCCAACCAGCGCGTAACGTCCGATGGTTACTCCACAAACGATCGTCGAATTGGCGCCAAGCGAAGCGCCGCGCTTCACCAGAGTCCGTTGATATGTCGAACGGCGATTCACATGAGCGCGCGGAGTCATCACGTTGGTGAAGACCATCGAAGGCCCGCAGAACACGTCATCCTCCAGCTCCACGCCCGTGTACAGCGAAACGTTGTTCTGGATTTTCACGTTGTCACCGATCTTCACGCCACTCGCGACGTTGACGTTCTGACCCAAGTTGCATTTGCGCCCGATCTGGCAATTGGTCATCACATGTGAAAAGTGCCAGATCTTGGTGCCTTCGCCGATCTCGCACGGTTCATCTACTACTGCCGTCGGATCGGCGAAGTATTTGCGTTCGACCTTCTTTGCGAAAGACACCGGCTGGCCGTGGTTGCGAATCGATTGTCCGGCCGCGTGCAGGACTTCAAGCACTTGCAGCCCGTTTTCGCCATCGGTCCGTGGTGTGGTGCGTTCGCGAACACAATCCAGGAAGTGCAGGCACTCGGTGCGCAGCGGTTCCTGCTTTTGCAGCACCACCACTTCGCCGGCGGCTTTATGGGCGATCGGAACGCGCTTGATCCAGTCGATCCGGTGCGGATACAGGACCAGCTTGGATTCTTCCTGGGTGTCGTCAAACACCGCCATCTTACGGTCTCCGACGATCACTAATTTCTGTTCCTTGAACGGATGCAGCCAGCTGACAAAAATATGTGCGCTCACTCCGCTGGCGAAGCTGAGGACGGTCAGCGTCACATCTGCGATCGAATGATTCAGATAGTTCGCACCCTGGGCCGAAACGCGCGCTGGCTTTTCATCCAGCAGGTGCAGGATCGCGGAGATATCGTGTGGCGCGAAGCTCCAAAGAATGTCTTCCTCAGTTCGCAGCTTTCCCAGGTTCAGCCGGGACGAGCTGATGTATTCCACTCTCCCGAGTTCTCCCGCTTGAACCAGCCGGCGAAGTTCCACGATCGCCGGGTGATAGTGCAGGATGTGACCTACCATCAAGATGCGAGCGTGGGTTCGCGCGAGCGCCACCAGTTCCTCGCCCTGATCAGTGCGCAAAGCGAGCGGCTTCTCCACGAAAACGTCTTTGCCGGCCAGCATCGCACGCTTCGCCAAATCGAAATGTTCTACGGCTGGGGCCGCGATGGCGATGGCATCAATCTGAGGCATGCGCAGCAAATCCTCAAAGCGATCCGTGGCCACAACCGAATACGTTTGCCGCAGACTTTCCAATCGCACCGCGTCAACGTCGCAGATCGCTTCTAGAGCGCCCAGCTCATGGAAATTGCGAACGAGATTTTTGCCCCAATAACCGCAACCCACCACACCAACGCGCGGAACTTTCCCAATCATTGTTCGATCCTCTTAGTTCGCTTAGTTTCTTGCGGAATAAAAGCTGGCGATCGCTTCGACCACTGATTCTTGCTGAGATTTCGTCAGTTCTGGGTACACGGGCAGGGCCAGAACTTCTTTACTGGCTAGCTCGGCCTGCGGAAAATCGCCGAGTCGGTGGCCCAGGTAACGAAAGGCCGGCTGCAGGTGCAGCGGAAGGGGATAGTAAATTTCCGTGGGGATGCCCGAGGCGCTCAGGAATTCTCGAAGCTTGTCGCGGTTCTGGCAACGGATCGAAAACTGGTTATATACGTGATCGAAAGCGGCCGGAGGAGCCGGCGGCACTTGGACGGATTCACCCAGACCCTTTTTCTTGAACAGCTCTCGATAGTACTGCGCGCGCTCCTGCCTTCCGCTCGTCCACTCCTTCAAATGCCGCAGCTTCACTCGCAGAATCGCGGCTTGCAGAGCGTCCAGCCGGCTGTTGGTGCCCAAAATTTCGTGGTGATATTTTTTCCGGCTTCCGTGAACTCGGATTAGCCGCAACTGTTCCGCCATCGCCGCGTCTTCCGTGGTGACCAGCCCGCCGTCTCCTGCACCGCCGAGGTTTTTGGAGGGGAAGAAGCTGAAACATCCAAAAGTTCCGATGGTGCCGACCGGCTGGCCTCGATATCCGGCCAGGATGGCCTGGGCGGCATCTTCGATCACCGCCAGGTTCCTGCTTTTCGCCAGACTCACGATCGGCTCCAGATCGGCCGACAATCCGAAAAGGTGAACCGGCATGATTGCCCGCGTCCTGGAAGTGATCGCAGCCTCGATTTTAGTCGTGTCGATATTGAAACTCTGCGGGTCGATGTCCACGAATACCGGCCGGGCACCCAGGCGCGCGATCGCTCCGCCTGTGGCCACGAATGTGAACGGGAAGTGATGACTTCGTCGTCCGCTCCAACGCCCATCGCCATCATCGCCAGCAGCAGGGCGTCGGAACCGGACGCGCACGCAATCGCGTGTTTTGCTCCCAGCATCGCAGCAGTTTCTTCTTCAAACAGCCGCACTTCATTTCCCAAAATGAATTGCTGACTTTCCATCACCGCAGTGACCGCTTGCATCACTTCCTCGCGGATGGTCGCGAACTGCGCCTTTAAATCTAGAAAATCGAATGCTGGCTTGGATGTGGAATGAGCAACGGGACGCACTTCGACCGGCTTGGACGTTTCTGGAATTGATGCTGCAGAAGATGACATCAGGGCCCCCTTCAGGATCGTTTTCTGTGGAATGCGATGAGCGGCAAGAGCAAGTTACGGATTCACTCCAGCGACGCGATATCCAACGCCGTAGATCGCAGCCCCTTGCGCTGCGGCCATGGCGATGTCAAACATCACTTTCAGAGTTCTTTTCGCACCGCTTTCCGGAACGTACAAAATGTCGTTCGGCGAAAGCAGCATGTCGGTATTTTTTCCGGAGAGCATGTCGGAAATGTTCACCACCAGCTCATGGCGCGCAACGTCGCTGGTCGATTGCCGAATGATGAGCGCGCGATCCGTAGCGGCCACTCGCGTTGAACCCTGAGCCATAGCTAAGGCCTGAATTACGGAGACGCCTGCGCTCGGATCAGGCATCGGGAAGCCGCCAGGTTTGACCACCGCGCCCAGGACGTAAACGACCTCAGCCGAAGACACGCTGATTACGTCTCCGTTTTTCACTTCGATGTTCGCGTTCAGGTCTTGGCCTTTCACCAGCCGATTCATGTCGATGATCTCCACCGACCCCACCGGCTTGCCCGAAGATTCAGCGCTCGCTGCGCCGCGAATCACAGTCACCGTGTTTCCGGCTCCCGGCAACGCGCCGCCCGCCGTTGAAAGGGCATCCAGAACCGTGGTGCGTTTGGCGATTGGATAGACGGCCGGCTTTGCCACGGCCCCGAGCACGGTTACGGTTCGCCCCCGGTATTCCTCGACGAATACGTTCACCTTCGGGTTGCGTAATTGCTTGGCATCAATCAGTGACTGCCGAATGGTCCGCGACAATTCAATCGGCGAAAGACCCTCGGCCCGGATCGGTTCGGTCACGCCGGCGATTTGAATAACGCCGGAATCCGTCACGCGAAACTTCCCGCCGAATTCTGGCGCATCCACCACCGTCACGGATACGACATCGCCAGGCCCGACCTTGTAGTCGTTGGACGAAGAATCAGAGTCTGAAATCCCAGCATCCGCGGATGGATTTTGGCCGGTACTAGCGGTCTGCGCCCACAAGGCTGTGCCGAAGCACCAAATACATGTAAGAAGCCCCAAATTGGCGGCCCACCTCAGAGCATTCGATTTTCGGTTACCTGCTGGATGGCTCATCACATAGCCTTCGTTGCGTCAGGAATCGTGAAACTCAGCTGCGCTATTCGGGAAATCAAGCGTGCGCGCCCCGCGCCTTGTCTGATCCGGAATTTACCGTGTTTGCCGCCAAACCGGCTTGCGCGTAACGGTATGCCTGACCTTCGCTGTAGTTCTTGCTGTAGCCGTAGTTGTAATAATGATAGTCAGCAGAGTCCAGGCTGATGCCGTTTAGCACCACTCCGGCAATCGGGGCCTGGACTTCATCTAAAATATCGACGGATCGCGTAATCGACCTTCGTGTGGTGAGTCCATACCGGGCTACGACCACCACCACGTCAGCCAGCGACGATAAAACGCGCGCGTCCGAAAAATGAATCACCGGCGGCGAGTCAATCACGATGGAATCAAATTTGTTTCGCAGCGCGATCATCACTGCTTGCATCTGTTCCGAAGCGATCAGATCCGCGGGATTCGGCGCCAATGGTCCAGCAGCCAAAATCGTAAGATTTGGGAAATCCGGCCGTTGGGCCAAGACTTGATCCAGGGAAGCAGTTCCTGCAAGCAACTCGCTCAGTCCAGTCTTGGCCTGCAGATGAATCGCTTTGGCCACCATCGCCCCGCGCATGTCTCCATCGATCAGGCACGTCCTCCCGCTTTGAGCCAGAACAATTGCCAGATTCATCGCGACAGTAGTCTTCCCTTCGCCCGCCAGCGAAGAAGTCACTAGCACAACCTTCGGCGGCGCGCCCGCTCTCGAAAGCATCAGTCCAGTGCGAAGGTCGCGGATCGCTTCGGCCTCAGCACTGTATCTTTCGGTCTTTATAATCGGCGGCAGAGTCTCCGACCAAACCTCACTCTTTCCTTGCAGTGAAGCCGGGAGTGCCGCTCTACCTGTGCCTTCCGCCAAGCCGTTGGTAATCGTCGGAATCATTGCCAACGACGCCAGTCCCACGCACTCCTTGATGTCGTCCGGAGTTCGGATCGTGTTGATAAAACTCTCTCTCGCAAAAGCCAGAAACAAACCGAGCATGCAGCTAATCATCGCGCCAATCGCAATAATCATTGGCCTGTGCGGGCTGGTGGCTTTGCGCAACTGGGGCGCCAGATCGACGATGTGAATATTGCTCGATCCGAGACCCGCGTAGATTCCCGCTTCCTTCAGGCGCGATTGCAGAGTGTTGTAGAGTTGCGCGCTGGCCGCGGCCTCATTTCGCAGCACACGATATTCCACGAGATGAGAACTCGCGTCACCCATCCGGTTCTTGACCTTATCCACCGCATTCAACGCCATCTGCTCTCGCGCTCGCGAAGCCGCGAATGTAGTGCGCACACGATTGGTGATGCGGGCGCGTTCCGCTTCGACCTGCGCCGCCAGTTCGTTCGATTCGTCTTCGAGTTTCTTGACGTTCGAATTCTCGTCACCGTAAATGGCCCGTGCCTGGGCGAGCGAAGCGCGCGAATCCGCGTAATGCGTCATCACGTTCTGATAGAAAGCATCGTCGCGCACTTCCGGAATAGAATCGGCCTGCCCTAAATCGATCATGCGCACATACGCTTCGGCTTCGATCCGATTGGCTTGCGCGTCGCTATACGCGCGGTTCACATCGCCCATCAGCTGCGTCAGTGGCGCGTCGGGATCGTCCGCTTCCACGAATCCGAATTTCTTTTGATAATTTGACGCCGCCTGATTCGCTTCACTCACTCGTTCTCGCAAATCGTTCAACTGCGTTGACAGCCATTCCGAAGCCCTCATCGTCGTGGTGTACCGGCTGCGGTAATTCTGGTCGATGAATTTGGTGACCAGTGTGTTGGTCACCAGTTGAGCGACCTGCGGATCGTGGCTCGCGTAGCTCACTTCGACCAAACGGCTGTTGCGGATCGGATTCACCGATAGATGATTACGAAAAACCCCGAGGGCAATCGATTCGAGCGGCGTACGCTCGGCCAAATTCAGCTGGTCCTGCAAGTAGTCGCTGCCGGTTCCGATCCTGTCTGCGTTTTGGGCTGCTGCGGTTTTGGATTCGCCAGAGTACTTCGCCAAATCGCTCTTGCTCACAAATTCCGAATTGCGATCCAGCTGTAATGCCCGAATCACGCTAATCGCCAGCGCATCACTCTGCAGAATTTGAGCCTGCGTTTCCAGATATTCGCCGTTATCGTTCTGGTTGGTTTGTTCGATCTCGGGAAGGGTCTTGAACCCGCTGCTTAGCGGATCGATTTCGAGTTGAGCGACGGGCTGGTAGGTGTCGCGGATCAAGAACGCGGAAATCGCGATTGCCAGCGTCATCAAGCCTGCAAAGAGCAAGGCGAACCGTCGGTTTTTTCTCAAGACCCGCGCGGCCTGCTCCCAGGTGAAGAGTGCTTCCGTCGGACCGCCTGGCGCCGGTGCAAGCGAATTCCACTGCACGAGCCGCGTTGGTTGATCGGGAGGTGTAGGCCCTGAATTGGTGATTCGTTTCATTTTCAGTTATCGAACCTGCGGGCGCGCAAATGGAGCGAAGCCGGAATTGGAATCAAAGACAAAATCAAGCGATACGCGACGCAATCGCACGGGCCCCAAAATACGGCGCTGTATTTAAACGCTCGAGCGCGGATAAGTCGACTTCCACCGCCACCGATTTCTGCAGAAGCTCAATCGAAACCACCACGCGGTACCGGTTCTTGACCTTCGTCAAGATTCCTTCGGAACCGGCCAAGGGACCGACGCGCACGCGCACCCGATCGCCGCAGTTCAAATACGGATGAGGCTCAATTCGCGAGCGGCTTTCGGTAACTTTGCGGATCATCTCCAGATCGGAATCCGGAATTGCTACGGCTCCTCCGCCGTTTCCCACCAAACCGAATACTCCGGGCGTCCGCAAAATATCCAGCTTGCGCGCCAGATTCGTTTTCAGAAAAACGTAGCAAGGGAAGAGAGGCAAAGACACGATTTGCGTCCGATCTTTCCAGCGATGCGATGCCGCGTACAGCGGCAGGAAAACCTCGAACCCGTTGCGCGAGAAATATTCTGCGGCCTTCTTCTCGTGTTGGTGCTTTGTATAGGCCGCATACCAAACCGATCCGTCCGGTACGGAGTCAACGCCAGCCTGAATGGAATCGAGATGCATAAAGCTTCGCCCTGTGACTTACAGGAGCCGCTCCCGTAAATCGGTCAAAAACCGCTCCGCTCGCAGTTTTTGGCTGAAAAATCGTCGGAACTTAGTGAACGTGCCTTCGAAACACCCGGTTTTCAGTCAGCAACGGTTCCAGGACCCCAAGCCGTTCGCCCGACGGTTCGCGCCAGCAAAGGTACCCCATCCGAAGAAAGTGCCCTGGAGCGCGGTGAACGATGTTGTGACGAGCTGTAACTGAAAACGCGCACGTCATGGATACGGGGCGGTTGTTAGCAACAGATGACAGCCGCGTGAAAACTAAGATGCCGAAGGTCGGTGGCTTCACATTCTTCGTCGCGCGTCGGAGCGCAGCTTTCCCATCTTCCTTACATTCGTACTGTTTAATTTTCATCGTTCCGTCATGCAGCGCTAATAGGCGAGCTCAGTGCGGCACCGTAAGCTTCGGCTTAGCTTTTGCTCTGAGTTGTTTCCCGACGTAATGATTTGAAGATCGCTCGAGGAGTGATTCTCTGTCGCACGTTGTCACCATAGCGCCTGGAAGGGAATTCGTTCGGGCTTTTCCGGCGCCGGTCCGTCGCCTGGCCCCAGTCCTGGCCGAAATCACCATGGTCGCGCTGATTTGCGGGTCGATTCTGGCGCCCCCGATCCGTTTCAGCGAAAGCTATCCGTATGTCCGGGTCGAGCAGATTATTGCCGTGCTCGCTGTCATCGGTTACCTCTGGATTTTGCTGGCTGGCCACGCGCGGCAAATTCGCTTCAACGGCATGATCGTGGTTGGAACGCTTTTTGCATGCTGCATGGCCCTATCTACCTGGTACGGCGCAGACATCCTCCATCACCAGATAATTTTTCGAGATTTTTACGAAATTCCGAAAGTCTTATTGCCAGTTTTGTTTTTCATCGTTGCCTATGAAGCGGAATTTTCTGAGGAGTCGCTGCGAACGCTGTTCAAATACTTCGGTATTTCCGTCTTTCTGGTTTGCCTTTACGCCTGGGCTCAATTCGCGGGAGTCAGTTTCACGCACTATCTGAATGGTTTTTACAGTGGCGGCGAACACATCGATTTGCTCTTGGCCAATGTCGGCCGCGTCTACTCCACCATGGCCAATCCGAATGTGTTGGGCCAACTGATGAGCTGGTCGCTCGCCGCATTCGTCATGGCCGCGTCGTCGGGCGTCGGAAACCGCGCCTGGAATATGATTCTGTCTCTCGCGTGCTTGATCACGCTGGCCATGACCGCGTCGCGTTATGGCTTGATCACCGCCTCGCTGGGGCTGCTGCTGGTTTTCGCGTTGGCGTTTTTCTCCGGGCGACGTCGCACCGCCCAACTCGCGCTACTCGCCTGCCTTTTGCCCGTTTTTGGCTTCACGGTCATCACCGTGGCCACCGCCAACCGCAGCGGGATCGAAAGGGTCGAAACTCTGAGGAACCCCTTGCAAACGGATTCCTTGAGGACGCGCCTCGATGTTCGCTGGATCGACGCCACCAAAGACATCGTCCGCTCTCCGTGGATCGGCAATGGATCGGGGAAGGCTTATTTCGCGGACATCATCACCGACTCGGAATATTTGGACATCTTGAAGCAGTTCGGAATCGTAGGATTTTTTACTTACCTCGCCTACTACTTATATCCGCTATATCTTTTGCGCCGCGGTTTCCGATCTGCGCGATTCGCCCGAGGTGCGTTCGAAGAGCAGCTGCCCGCCACGATGCTGACCCTGCGATTGAGCGTGATCATGATCGTCCTGGCTCTAGTGATGAACATCGGGGAATCCACCTTTATGAACTTGTTGTTGCAAGGTTTCGTGTGGGCCTGGATGGGCTTGGGAGTCCGTTCGGCGGAAACTGTGCGACGACTATCCGTTGGCCCGGTAGGGGTGCCTTCGACGAACAGAATCGGATTTGCGGCGGAAGGTTAGTCATCGCGTAAGAACATGCCAAATCAAATAAAAAATCTTCTGGCCCGTGCCGGTGGCCACCTCTCCGACCGAACGATTCACAATCTGAACGCCGGTGTCAATTATCTGGCCGCCGGTCAGTGGATGCGGAAGAACGGTTTCCATCCCGCCCACATTTTTACCCGGAAGGAACAATTTTGGGATTTAATCGGGCAAAAAGTAGGCGATCGCAAAGTCCTGTATCTCGAATTTGGAGTTTGGCGTGGCGCCGCCATGCGCTGCGTGGCAAAGCAACTGCGTCATCCGCAGGCCATGCTCTACGGTTTCGATAGTTTCGAAGGTCTGCCTGAAAAATGGAACCTCGGCGCTGATACCGGCTGCTTTTCAACCGCGGGAGAAATACCAGTTATCGATGACGCCCGCGTGATCTTTCACAAAGGCTGGTTTCAAGACACGTTGCCGCAATTCGAGTGTCCTGAACACGAAAGTCTGATCCTCAATCTTGACGCCGATCTGTATTCGTCGACGATTTATGTCCTGAACTACCTCCGAGAGGTAATTGCCCCCGGCGCGTACCTCTTTTTCGATGAGTTCTCCGACCGACAGCATGAGTTACGCGCCTTCGACGAATTCATTAATAGCACCCGGATGAGGTTTCAACTCGTCGCGGCCACACCTTCATTCGAAAAAGTATTATTCCTGCGCGAATAACAAAAACTCGTCTGAGGTTCCGAGACCCCAGGATTCGGCGCTACTGCACCACGGCGGTGGGTGGCGGGTCAAAAAGTGGGGAAACGGTCACTGAGGCTACACGACGAATATGCTCGCCGCCAAAGGCGGCCATGATCTCGGCATCAAACTGGCTCTTATTTCCCGGCGTACCGGACTGCTTCAAGAATCCCAGGTTGCTAAAACGCACGTTCCGGTAATTATCGATCGCGCTCGAATCAAAGGCTGCCTTGATTTCCCGGACGCCGTCCTCTAAATCATATCGGCAGCGAAATCCGAGCATCTTTTCAATCTTATCGAAACTCACTCTGTAATTGCGTTTGTCTGCGTTCTCAACCATTTCAACGCGCGTGCCGGGAAAGATTCGCTGGATCACCAGCCCGACGTCCTTCAGCGTGTGGTTCAAGCGGTTGTCACCCACGTTGAAAGTCTGCCGGCTCACGGACCGCAGGGGAGCGTTCAGCAGCGTGATTACAGCCTCCGACAAATCCTTTACATGCACGAAAGGCCGCCACTGTTCATCATTGAAGATCGTAATCACGCCGTCCTGCCAGGCCTTCGCGGACAGCAGGTTCACCACCAGATCGAAACGCGGGCGATTCGAGAGCCCAAAAACCGTAGCAAAGCGCAGCAGCACCGGATGAAAGTCTTCGCTCGCCGCTTCCAGCAAAGCCTGTTCCGCCGCCACCTTCAATTGCCCGTAGAGCGAAACAGGCTCCACCTTCGAATTTTCATCCATGATCTCGTCGGTCGCGCCATACACGCTACAGCTGGAGGCGAATAGAAAACGCTCCACTCCGTGGCCTTTGGCGACTTCTACAATCATTCGTGTCGCAGCGTAGTTAATCTCGATGGTCGTTTTGTGATCGATCTCACAGGCCGGATCGCCGACGATCGCGGCGAGGTGCACGATGCTGGAGACGCCGCGCACGGCCTTGACCACGTCCTGAATGTTCCGGCAGTCGCCGTTCAGGTACTGAACCCGCGGGTCGGTCAGCAAATCCTGGATGGGATCCAAGCCATAAACCGCGTTATCCAGGATTCGGACATGTTTGCCCTCTTCCAACAAACGCCGGACCAGCCAGCATCCCACGTAACCTGCTCCGCCGATCACCAATACCGGCCGGTCTGTCTGGGATTTCTTGTCTTTTTGCTCAGCTCGTTCGTCGCCCAGCAATAACTCTTTTCCCACGCGAACGCCCACCAGCCCAAGCAGAGCCAGCAGCGCAAATGTCAGAGCTACACTTCGTCCCACGGGGTTCGCCTGCTGCACCACCAGAAAGTTCGCGGTAATAAAAACGGCCATGGCCAACATCACCACGATCGTGAATTTTTTCAACTTCGCCTTGGCCGGCAGCGGTCGCACGTGGGTGTAGAAACCATTCAGATAGAAAACCAAGGGAAAAACCGGAGACAGAATCAGAAATCGCGAGAAGTAGTATTTCCGGAAGGCGTCAGCCAAAGCGTCGGCGCTGGACCACAGCTGGCCGTGTGTCTGGTAGCTTACTGAGATCGCAAAAGCCACCAGCATCGCGCAATGCACAATCAAAAAGTCAGTAATTACCCGGGGAGCAATATCGCGCCATTTCGAAGTCTTCAAGTCGCCGGTCACGCTGGGCCCTTTGTCCGCGCACCAGGAGAGAAATCACAAAGATTTGAGCGGAGGCGTCCACAAGAGGCGCCAAGCTGATGTGTCTACCTTTGGTGTGTTTGGACCGCGCAAAGATACCGAGCTTTTGTTAGGTGCAGATGACACATCGGTGAAATCTAATAGAACAGTGAGAGTTGTTCTGAAGCATGGCTGATCACGCCCTAAATCAAGACGCGCTAGCGCGATTCGTAACGTATCGCTCGGCGGCCGTAAACGAGCTGAAACATTCCAGGTCCTCCGCCGGGATCTGAATGTTGAATTCTTCCTGAATCAGCGTCAGCAGAGTCACCGTCGCCAATGAATCCCACCCCGCGGCCTCCGCCGGTCGCAGTCTTTCAATTTCGCTCGAATACTGCGGTAAAGCCGCACGAAAGCATCGCATCAACCGCCCGCGCACTTCATCCATGCTGAACCCCTTTGATCTCGTAATACGTTTTCGGCGCGCGACTTAACACCGCCTCGGTCGTCAAGCGGACAGGGCCGGATGGCTCGATACCGCACATCGTCGCCAGGAAATCCGTGAATGGACGATTGCGCGGCGTTGGAGCGAAAGCGAATTCCACCTCTTCGGCGTCGAACTTCTGCAGCAATGCCGCCAGGTACCCGTACTCGATGCGGCGCGAAAATGCACGACAGCTCATCACCCAGGTGTCGACGAAAAGTGATTTGCCCACCGCCCGCCCGGCCGCAACAGCGATTTTCCCTAATGGGCCGAACTTGTCCTGATAATCGCCTATCAGCAGGAAGGAATTTGGGTCCTCAAAATACTGCTGCCACGCTGACTCTATGTGCCGTTTGCCATTCAGGTTGAACTGGTTCGTCTTGTTCACCAATTCCAGTACCCGCGGGTGCCGGGGGTTCGTCGCAAAATCGAGCGTCAAATGCGCTTCGGCGCTCGCTAGGAAGGCATCGGGATCGGTCGCTGCAGCTTCCAAGGAAACTTCGTTCGCACGTCGTATGCTCTGTAGCCGGATTCGGTCTTCGTCCTGAGATGTCGATTTGCCGAAAAGCTCGCGCAATCGGACCAGCAGCGAGAGGATTTGTGAATTGCTTTCCTTTGGAAATAAGACGCATTCCATTTCCGGGTGCCGAGCTTTGACTTCCGCAAGCTCCATTGCATTGTCATCGACCAACACCACGTCGGCCGCCGATACATTCCAGGCCTGCAGGATTCGGCGCACGGACTCCGATTTTTCTTTCCAGTGCGCTTCGATGGGGTAGATTGACTCGGCCCGCAGCGCCAGATCCATTCGTTGAAAGGCTTCCGATACCAGCGCTGCATCGTTTTTGCTGGCGACCGCGATCATAACTCCCGAATCTGCCAAGGACTGGAGCAAGCGTTGATACGCCCCGTGCATCGCGCCGCCTCCATCCAGAGTCCAAGTGACGCGCTCCACCCCGTCCTCGCCCAGGATTCCTTTCCACAGCGTGTCGTCCAGATCGGTGATGATCCCTTTTTTCGGTGCATCCGGCGCCGCAAGTCGAGATATGGTTTCCGCCAGCCACGATGCGTGCGTCGAGGTGTAAGGAAATCCGAATCGCAAATCGGAATCCACGGCGTAGCGCTGCCCAGCGGGTGAAACTCGATCGAGATATTGCCGATTCGCGAGACGCACACCAGGAATCTCAACCAGATCGCTCGCCAGCTGCGTGATCGTTAATTCGATTTGGGTCTCGATCGCGCCGGCTTGCACGCCGCTGCATGAAGAAATTGGGGGAAATGGAACAGTCGGCATACAGATGGTTACAGGCGTCCGCACCGCGGCGTCCCGAATCGCTCGTTGCAACTCCGCGCTTCGTGCTTGAACCTCGACCAGAATCGCCGGAAAATTATCCGGCGACCAAGACCCTAAACTCCTAAACCCCAAGCGTGCATCGAAATCGGTCCATTCGGCGATTACGACGATGGAGTCGAACGAGCGAGATGTCGCCTGCCGCAGATTGCCGATCAGATCGCCGAAGATTCCAGTGTGAATTTCAATCTTCCTCGAGGGTAAACTCAGGCTAAGATTCGCCTGCAGTAGCGGTTCCAGATGCAAAGGCGTAAATCCGCACACCAAGGCCGCGCGAAAATTCTCAGCCGCCGCGGGCGCCGGCTTTTGCACGATCTCCAAAGCGTCGATGAGTTTCAACGGCACAACGTCACGCCCTTCCTGGCCTTCGCATCAAAGATCAAAACAGAAAAATGAATCGGTGAAGCTCCACGCTTCAGCCTTCAGAAATAGCTCGTCACTCGCATGAAACAAAATTCTGCGATTCCGGCGAGCGCGTATGAATCCGAACTTACGCAGAGCCTGGAGCAGAGCGCGATCTTCGAGGCCGTGGTAAACCGACCACCGAACCCCAAGCGCGTTCTCAAATTCCGCCTCGCGAATCAAAGCTCGCAGGAACGGCTCCGGATTGCCCGCCTCCCCCAAGTCCCACTGGCAAACGCGAAGATATCGTTCGCCCGATCCATGTTTGGCGATTACATATCGATGCGGATCTTTGTCGGCGACGAATGTCACGTAATCCGCGTCTGGGTAGCGCCAAGCCAGGGAAGCCTTGTCTTCGAAAAATGCGATCCGGCTTTTATTCGGGTGAACGCAAATGCCCTCGACCTTCGTCGATTTCACTGGAGTGGACTGGCGTGCAAAAGCGGCGGTAGCCGACAACATCGCTCGCTGTGCCACGCCAACCCCAAATATTGCCGCTCGTTGTTTGCCGGCCAAATTCGGTGTTCGTCTCGCCGCATCAAGCGGCTTCAAGACCAGCAGACATTCCGACAGCGCGAAATCTATCCCACGGCAACCCACGGCCTGATGCATTCGCTGGATCTCTTCGCTGGCGGACACGATAAGCGGTTCCCAGCCTTCGCTCCGGCAATGACGGTACAGACGATCCAGAAGCAAAAGCCCGCACGGTATAAAGGAATTTACGAACCCGCGCACTTTCTCGCGTCGAAAATCCTCATGCACGAAAAAATATTCGGTTCTGGCCGAGCAAATGACTCGCCCCTGATGTCGCGCCACCAGCGGAATCAGGCAGAAGTGCCCAACCAGCTGCGAATCGTCCGTTTCCAGAATGGCGTGCCACGCCGGCCCGTCCGGAGAATCTCGAATCCACCGCTGGAAATCCACCAGCCCGATGGTGGATTTCGTCAGCCGGTTAAACTCCCGGAGAATTGTTTCGTCTTCCGCGGCCGAAAGCGGGCCCCGCACAATTCGCAGATTAAGCATCCAGATGGACGTCCGTCAGCAAGCCCGCGTTCTGATAGCGGCTCAGGCAGTGCCCCAGGAATTGGTCCCCGCTGATCCACTTTTCTCGATTCTGCTTCTGATTTCGAACCTGCTTCCAGAAAATCTGATTAATCTCTTCCGGCACCTGGATAGGCTCCATCGGGTTGTGCCAGTCGGCGGCGATGCCACCCCAGCCCCACCGGCGGCTCTCATCGAGAATCTCAGTCGCAATCGCGTCGGGACTCTCTCCAGACGTTCGCGCATCTGCTTCGATGTTTCCATCCATCAGGACCAGCGGAATCTCCAGGAACGGATGGGCCCGTTCGTTTCTGAAATCGTAAGGCGGGAACGCAAAGCAGGCTCCGTTTCGAAATCCGGCGGCCTCGGCGAAGCCCAGCGTCGAATCGTAGAAAAATCCAGCCTCCGCCACGGCGGTGAAAAATTTCTCGTGATTGCCAAAACGCAACCAGTGCTGGCGTGTTCCGCCGGGCTTCACCGTAAACGCCCTCTGCATCACGGCGGCTTCGCACTGAAGATTCGATTGTTCGACAATGCTCTGATACGAACCGTGAAGCCCGAGCGAAAACCCCTGCTCCAGACACGCCTTTAAGTCTGGCGCCAAGTCTTCCAATCGATAATTCGGATCGCGACGATGGCTGCCTTCCGAAACCGCAAAAATGGTGGATTGAAAATCATATTCGCGACTGGCCTTCGAGAGCAGGCCCAGATAGTCACCAACGCGCACTCCAGCGAGCACCCCGAATATTCGCCGTGCATTCCACGCAAAAAACGGCCAAGTGCGATACGTCTGAGCCCCAATAAGCAGGTTCTTGAACAGCCGCAGCAGCGCCGACGATTTCGAAGTGAAGTAAAAATCGATATCGTGTGAGCACACCACAAGATGCTCGGCTAATGCCGCTGAAGAAATCGCGCGCGGCAGCGACTCCGGCCCCCCGGAATTGGTCAGCTCATTCTGCAACCAAGCCATCGCCATCATCGCGTATGGTTTTCGCGGCGAGACGCTTTGCGTGGTGAAAACCGTCTGCGCGTAGGGAATTCTTCCGATCGCATCGCGCGCGGTCACGCGGCGTTCGTAGCCGCACGAGAGCCACTCGAATATCTCGCCAAGCCAGTCCGGTCTACCGGTTTCCTCATCCACGCCAAAAAAAAGAAAGAAATCCTCGCCCGCATATCGACGCTTCACAAATTGAAAGCCTGCGGAGCTTGGAAAGTCTGGACGGTAGCGCGAAGAGACGGCAAGTCGGTCCAGTTCGCCAGAGCCGGACCGTCTCGCACCGTAGAAAATGGTTGTAGCCCCTTTCCCGGGCGTGGTTGCAACGCGGTATCCGTAAATCGCTGCGAACACCTGAAATGCGTAGAAAATCCTGCAGCGAACCGCGGCATCCACTTCCTTACCAAAGTCCAGCCGCAGTAAAGCGCAATCGCGGCCCAGGTCCCGGGTTTCGAAAGCAAGCTGTTCAGGAGTCAACGACGGCACATGGCACCTTGAATATCCATCAACGGCGATCACTCGCGCCACTAATCGCAACGCCTAACAGCTAAGCCAGACGAACCTATCTTTAAGAAGGGACCGCAATTCGTCAAAATGCGAATCAATACGGCTGACGTCGTTACAGTTCTACTGTGGATGTGTTAGCGCTCGATGACACGGACGTGAAATCTGAGGCAACGCAGCAACACCGCATCTGCAACTTGCTCTTAGTTAGCGCCTGAGTCGCCACCAACGGGATGATCTTGAAACGCTCGCCCCGTAGGCGAGCCCACGGCGGACATCGCCACCGGCCAATACAACCCGATCTCTTTTTTCACACCCGCCAGACTAGTCGCCTCCGCGATACCTAGCGCCAGCCCCTGCTCGAACGCCTCCACAATAAACGCCGGTCCATGACTGCTCGCCACTATCCCTGACCGCGTAAGCCGTTGCTGAAAGGTGAAAGCCGTATCTCGAATGTAATCAATCTGCGCTCGAGACATTCCCACGCGCTGTAATTCCTCAACTGAAATTCCGCCGATCTTTTCCATGGCCCCCGCCTGTTCGACTATTTTCAACCACCTTTATTTCAGCTTCTTTGCAGGCGAGTAAATACTAGAAACCGAGGCAATACTCGGCTTTTACCGTCAGCCTCCCTCGCGTCAGGGGTCGGCCATAGCCAAGTCAGGATCTTGGCCGAGAACACCGTTATCGGGAGCAGACGAACTCGTTCCGAGTCAAAATCCCCATAATATTAAAACGGGACAGCTTGTCCTTAATCCTTACAAAAATGGGACGGGCGGAAACCGGGACCAGGTTCAACGTATTTCGACGGTTCCGGGAATCCATACTTCAGCGAAGCGAGGTGCGGCAAATTCCTGATTGATTATTGGATGGGACACTCGAACGCGACTATGGCAGACCGCTACGGAAGGCAAATTGTTGAAGACACCGAATACAGGCAGGACCAAGTAAACAAGGTCGGATTGGGATTTGAAGTTCCCGCTTCTGGGCTACGTGGGCTACGCATTACTGATGCTCACGCGGCAGCTTAATGCGTAACGTGAACAAAAGAGGGAATGGTCGGGGCGAATGGATTTGAACCATCGACCTCCTGGTCCCGAACCAGGCGCGCTAGCCAGGCTGCGCTACGCCCCGACCGTGTGTTGCAGGGAGGAGACAAGTTTAAGCTACCTTGGAGTGGGCTGCAACCCGCAACACGCATGACGTTTTTTGATTTTGCGGATCAGCGCGGGGCCTCCAAGGAATCTTGTTCGGGGCCTTCGGGCAGGCGGACGAGTTTGGCTTCGGTGATCGAGGGGATGGCCAGGATTTTTTCTACGATTGCTGGATCCACTTTGCCATCGAGGCGAACTAGGGCTACGGCTTCGGCGCCGTGAACGGGTTCGCGACGGCCTAGGGCGAAGGTGGCGATGTTTACGCCCAAGCTTCCCAGCGTGGTGCCGACCTGACCGATTACGCCGGGGACGTCGCGATTGCGGGTTAGCAGCAGCGTGCCTTCCAGCGGAGTTTCCAGTTTAATTCCGTCGATCAGCAGGATGCGGGGTGAACCGTCCTGGCCTACCGTGCCTTCCACTGTTAGATCTTTCCCACCGGCTTTCACCGACACTTCGACGGTGTTGGGGAATGCTCGCTCCTGGCCATCGGCACCTTTGGCGCGGGTGATTTCTTCCACACTGAGGCCGCGAGCGGTGGCGGCTTGCGGGGCGTTCACCATATTTACCTTTTGCTCCAGCGCAAAATTCATGGCGCCGACTAGAACTGAGCTGCGGACGAGGTGCGAGCCGAGTTCGGCGGGTTCGCCGGCGTAGCGAATGCGGATCTGAGTGAATGTTGGCGAGGGTGCGGCTTGGGCGACGAGCATGCCGAGGCGTTCGCCCAAATCGAGATAGGGACGCAAGCGTTTATATTGATCGGCGGAAAGCGCAGGCATGTTGACGGAGTTGCGAATCAAACCTTCGGCGAGATAATCGCGGACCTGCTGGGCGATCAGAGTGCCGACAGCTTCCTGCGCTTCGACGGTGGAACCGGCGATGTGCGGCGTGGCAATTACGTTGGGCAAGCCGATCAGCGGAGAATCTTTGGGCGGTTCTTTGGCGAAAGTATCGAGAGCGGCGCCGGAAAGGTGGCCGGATTTGAGAGCGTCGGCGAGAGCGGCTTCGTCGATCAATTCGCCGCGGGCGCAATTGACGATGCGCGCGCCTTTTTTCATGTGAGCGATGGCCGAGGCGTTGATGATTTTCTCGGTGGCCGGGCTGAGCGCGGTGTGCAGCGAAATCACGTCGGCGCGTTTCAAGACGTCTTCGAGGGGCAGCAGCTCGACTTCGACTTCGCGGGCGGCGGCTGCGGTTACATAAGGATCGTAAGCGACGACCTTCATTTCGAAAGTGCGAGCGCGCTTGGCGACTTCGAGGCCGACGCGGCCGAGGCCGATGAGGCCGAGAGTTTTTCCGCGCATTTCCGCGCCGGACGAGGATTTCTCCCACCGACCGGCCTGGATGGCGGTATTCGAACTGGCCACGCCACGCGCCAGGGCCAACATCAGGGCGAAGGTGTGTTCGGCGACGCTGACGGCGTTGCCGCCGGGGGTGTTCATAACCAGGACGCCGCGACGAGTGGCGGCGTCCATATCCACGTTGTCGACACCGACTCCGGCGCGACCGATGACGCGAAGCTTGGCGGCTTTTTCGAGTAGGTCGCGGGTGACTTTGGTGGCGCTGCGAACGACGAGGCCGTCGGCTTCTGGGATCGCAGAGGGTAGTTCCGCTGCGGCGGGTAGAACGATGTCCCAGCCGGTTTCTTTTAGAAGTGCAATTCCACGCTCGCTGATCTTGTCCGCTACGATAATTTTCATGGCAAACAGCCTAACGAGTGAAGCGGGCAGTGTCAAATTCACGGCGCTGATGGATTGCATAGCACTTGCTCAAAACCCAGGCCCAAACGTGGGCGCAAATCCGCCGCGCGCGAAATCCGTGTGATATTCTTAGCTGCAAATTGGGGGAAAGCGAATGAGTTATCTGGAGCGGATTCAGACGGATTTGACGGCGGCGATGAAAGAGAAGAACGAGCTGCGTCTGAGCGTGTTGCGCATGATGAAAAGCGCGCTGAAACTGAAAGAAGTGGAAAAAATGAAGCCGCTCGACGACCTGGAATCGCTGCAGATTTTGCAGACGCTGGTGAAAAAAGGAAAAGAATCGATCGAACAGTTCACCCATGGCGGGCGGCCGGACCTGGCGGAGAAGGAGAAAAAGGAAATTGCGATTATCGAGCAGTATCTGCCTGATGCGCCGAGCGACGAAGACATGACCCGGGCCATTGCTGAAGCGGTGAGCGAAACCGGCGCCGATTCGTTGAAGCAAATGGGCGCGGTGGTGAAGGCGGCTCGAGCCAAGCTGGAAGGGAAATCGATCGACGGAAAAATGCTGAGCGACAAGGTCCGCGAACACTTGAGCCCGAAATCCTAGGCGTGTGAAAGCCTAAAGAAGTTCGACCGCGTGCCCCTGCCTGAAACCATCGAAGCGAAATACACGGAAGAGCAAGCCGAATATCTGAGCATGACGCCGGTGGTGCGCCAGACTTTTCTGGCGCGCGAACTGGTGGACATGATGGTGCAGACGGTGGGCAAGGATGTGCGCAAGGTGCGGCACGTGTTGCGCGCGGGGACCGTGGTGTTTCGAACTTACCGGTATTGGTGGGATGGTTTTGATGCAGATGCGGCCGAGCTGAATGAGATTCTGGCGACGTATCCGGATGCGGAGCCGTCGCGAGTGTTTTCGGCGGATGACTGCACGGAAGTTGTTTTGGAGTCGAGTGGTTCCCCGCCACGACATTCGCTGAGAATTAAGCGGGCTGAAGCGAAGGGAAAGTCGGGTGTGCTGGCTTTTTTACGGGCGGGGAATTTCTGGGACGCGCTGATGAAATTGGGAGAGCCGGGAAAAATTCATTACCGGGAATATTCGTATGGACTGCGCGCGGACGTGTATGCGCGGGCCTTGACTGCGGACGATGTGGTGCGGCTGGCGGCGGAGGCCAGCCGACTGGCTTCGCGTGAATTGCGCGGGGAATTGATAGGCTTGCCTTCCGTGTCGCAAGTCGTCTTTATTTGCCCGCGATAGACTGCTCGACGCGATTTTCAATTTTCCATTTTGCGGCTGAAACGATTACGATATTGGCCGTCAAAATAAATCAGTCGCCAAAATAATCCAAAGGAACAGGAGACTCATGTCCACGAAAATCGTAGGCATCACCGGACGGGAAATCATCGATTCGCGAGGCAATCCGACGGTCGAGGCGGATGTGCGACTGGAGGGCGGGGCGATTGGGCGCGGGGCGGTGCCCTCCGGCGCTTCGACCGGTGAGCACGAAGCGATCGAGTTGCGTGATAACGACAAAGCGCGGTACATGGGAAAAGGTACGCTGAAAGCCGTCGCGCACATCAACGAAGGCATCGCCAAAGCGGTGGCGGGAATGGACGCGGCGGATCAGAAGGCGCTCGACAAGCGAATGATCGATGCGGACGGGACGCCGAATAAATCAAATTTCGGAGCCAACGCGATTCTGGCGGTGTCGATGGCGGCGGCGCGGGCGGCTGCGATGCAGCTGCGGCAGCCGCTATACGTTTATCTTGCGGGTTACGCTTCGGACCATTCGGCGAACATTCTGCCGGTGCCGATGATGAACATCATCAACGGCGGAGCGCACGCGGATAATTCGGTGGATCTGCAGGAATTCATGGTAATGCCGGTGGGTGCGCCGAATTTCCGGGAGGCGCTGCGCTGGGGCGTGGAAGTTTTTCATCATCTGAAAGCGGTGCTGAAGAAGAACGGATATTCGACGGCGGTGGGCGACGAAGGCGGATTTGCGCCGAATCTGAAATCGAATGAAGAGGCGCTGGAGCGGGTGCTGGAGGCGATTACCGCGGCGGGCTACAAACCGGGCGAGCAGATTGGGATCGCACTGGATCCGGCGGCAAGCGAATTTTACGATCGCGCCTCGAAGAAATATGTGTTCAAGAAATCGGATAAGTCCGCGCGGAGCGCCGAACAGATGGTGGAATTTTGGGCGAACTGGGTGCGCCAATATCCGATTGTTTCGATTGAAGATGGACTAGCTGAGGACGATTGGGACGGTTGGAAGTTGGTGACGAAGGAATTGGGGGGCAGCAAAGCGGGAAGCAAAAAAATCCAATTGGTTGGTGACGACGCGTTCGTGACCAATCCAAAGATTTTCGCGCGCGGCATTTCGGAAGGCATCGCGAATGCGATTTTGATCAAGTTGAATCAGATTGGGACGGTGAGCGAAACGATCGAAGCGGTGGAAATGGCGCGGAAGGCGAAGTACGCGTCGATCGTATCGCACCGCTCGGGCGAGACCGAAGATACGTTCCTGGCGGATTTTGTGGTGGCCATGGGTTCGGGGCAGATCAAGACCGGATCGGCTTCGCGGACGGACCGGATTGCGAAATACAACCAGTTGCTCAGGATTGAAGAGGAATTGGGGCCGAAGGGGCGATTTTTGGGGCGCGCGGCGCTGAACCTCTAGTTACACCGCCAACGCGACGGCGCGGAAGAAGAGTTGCTCGACTCGCTTTATGAGGCGGGGGCGGTTGGGGCGTTTTTCGCTGGCTACGGTGAAATCGACAATGCCGTGGAGGGCGCTGAAGAGGAAGACGGCGGTGAAACGCTGGTCTTCGATTTTCCAGGCGTGGGCGTATGCGCCGGCGTTGAGCAACGATTCGAGATGATCGATGATGATGTTATCTACCAGGCCTTCGCGGGAGCGAGGCCGGAAACTGTAGAAGATAACGTCGTGCAGCTGAATTGAATCGAGATAGTGCGTGAGGCAGGCCGCAGACCAGGCGGCCAGCTTCTCCTTCCAGTGGCGCTCCGGTTTGTCATCGACCGCCGCTTTTATTCCCGCCAGTAGATCCTCGGCGAAACGTTCGCCGAGCGCGTCGAGAATGTTTTCTTTCGAAGAAAAATAAAGATAGAAAGTGCCTTTGGCGACCCGGGCCCGGGCGGTGATTTGTTCGATTGCGGTGCCGGCGACGCCGTGCTTGAGGAAGAGGAATTGTGCGGCGTTCATGAGTTCGTCACGGCGGACCTCCACGGGTTTAGTGCGCGGACGGAGTTTTTTCGGAGCGTTCGCTGGTGGCATAGGTTTATTCCTCGATGGCGTCGAGACGATCCGCCTGACGCAGGGCCGGGAACATGCGGGCCCAGGCGCCGGTGACGATTAGGGAGCCGACTCCGCCGAAAATGGCGGCGCCGACCGGGCCCAGCAAACGCGCCGCCACGCCGGTTTCGAACTCGCCGAGTTCGGCGGAAGCGCCGATGAAAAGATGAGCGACGGCGGAGACGCGGCCGCGCATGCGATCGGGCGTGACAATTTGAATCAGCGTCTGGCGGACGTAAACGGAAATCATGTCGGAGGCGCCGAGAGCGACCAAGGCGAGCATGGAGATGAGCATCGATTTCGAAACGGCGAAGACCAGGGTGGCCACGCCGAAAGCGGCTACTCCGGCGAACATCCAGTGACCGGCGCGACGATGCAAGGGCCAGCGGCTGAGCGCGAAGGCCATAGCCGAGGCGCCAATGGCCGGGCCGGAACGCAACAGGCCGAAACCGTGCGCGCCAACCTTCAAAATGTCGCTGGCGAAAACTGGAAGTAAGGCAGTGGCACCGCCGAGCAGGACCGCAAACAGATCGAGCGAGATGGCGCCGAAGACGATCTTGTTGGTCCAGACGAAAGCGAGGCCTTCGCGAATCTGTTCGAGGCGCGAGCCAGGCTGGAGTTCCGGACGGGTGTTGGCGCGGAGGGCGACGAGCAACGCGGCTGCGCCGAAGTAAAGGATGGCTGAACCGGCATAGGCGATAGCGGGCGAAAAAGCACAGAGTACGCCGCCGATCCAGGGGCCAACTACCAAGGCGACTTGATCGCCGAGCGAATTTCGGGAAATGGCGTGAGCGAGAGCGTCACGCGGGACGAGCATGGGGACGATGGCGCCTCCGGCAGGAGAGAGGAAAGCGCGAGAGGCGCCGAAGAGGGCGGCAATGGCGAAGACAGGGAAGAGCGTTTGGTGTGCGCGGAGCGAGAGCAGCGCCAGAGTGACGACGCAAATAATTTCGACGATGGTGCAGAGCAACATGATGGCGCGGCGTTCGTTGCGGTCGGCCGTGGCTCCGGCGAGCAAGGCCAGCAGGAACAAGGGAACGAATTGAACGAGGCCGACCATACCGACCAGGAAGGCGCTTTGGTCGACGGAGTGGGAGAGGCGGGCGATAGTGTAAACCTGCCAGCCGAGAGTGACGCTTTCGGCCTGGACGGCGAGAGTGGAGAAGTTGCGGGCGAACCAGAAGAGTGTGAAGTCGCGGTGGCGGAAGACGGAGGTGGCAGAGGACATTTTCCGTTCCCGGCTAGTTTAAGTAACTGACTGGTGGTCAGTCAATTAAATAGATTGAAGCTCAATCTGCGAATCGGCGGAGGAGCTTACGAGCGTGGGCCCGTTGGGCGGGGGAGCCGGTTTCGGCGGTGGCGTCGAGTATTGGAAGCAGGCGGAGTCTGAGATTCGAATCCGTTGCCGCGAGGTCGGCGAGGGATTGGAGAGCGTGGATTTTGACGATGATGCTCCGGTCATCGAGATAGCCGAAGAGGATGTCGATGGCGAGTGCGCGTTCGGTGGGAGTGAGTTCGAGGCGGGGAAGTAGAAGCGCGAGGTGCCAGCGAACTTCTTGCTGAACACTCGCCGCCCCGGAGCCGGAGGCGAGTAGGAGGATTTTCTTCTTGGACGGGAGCAGTAGAGCGGGGCGCTGCTGCGTGATTTTTTCGATAGCATCGGCGGCGCGCATGCGGATGACGGGATCTTGATGCCAGAGACCGGAAATCAAGTGAGGAAAGGCTCGGGTATTTTTTAGGATCTCGGCCACGATTTGGTTGGTGCGGCCGAGCGAGCGCTTGGTGCCACCGGATAGTCGTTTGAGGACCGCGTGCAGAGTGGGCGTACGGGCCACTGCGAAGACTATTCCGGCTCTTCGATCATCGATTCGGGGCGGACGACGACGATCACGCCTTTGTCGGTGACTGAATATTTGGCGCGATCGGCTTCGAGATCGTACCCGATCACGGTGCCGGCGGGGAGG
>CAWIEL010000011.1:0-28843 GCA_963835025.1 uncultured Acidobacteriota bacterium | reverse complement strand
AAAATTCACCGGTATCGCTGGTGATCATTTCGCTCAGCACGCCGCCGCGCTGGTCGCACAGCGCCACGGTCGCGTTTCGGATCGGCCGGTCCGCTTCTTCGATGTAAACGTTGCCGCTGATGGTGACGGTTTCACCGGCTCGTTGCGCAAAACAAACGGAAGGAACTGCCGAGGCCAACACCAACAGAAAAACGCACTCCGCGCAGTGCCGGTTCATAGGAACCTCACCCGTACAATTGGCGGGAGTATACACCTGCTTTCTCCGCCGGTTGCAACGAGTGAGGTTTAAACGAGAGCCGCGGAGCTCTCCGCTAGATATTCAAATCGAAGCTCTGCAGATACGCCGGCACCGTCACCGGCCAGTTCATCCGGCTGGTGATCGCGGCGTGGAACGATTCCAGCGCTACCGGTTCGCCGTGTACCAGAAAGTCTGCCTTCGGCGCGGCGGTGAATCCCGAAAGCCAGCGCAACAATTCGCTGCGCCCGGCGTGAGCTGAAAGCTGATCGATGGTCACGATCTCCGCCGCGACTTTCACTTCTTGCCCGTGAATGCGCAGAAACTGCGCGCCATCCTGCAGCGCGCGGCCGTTGGTCCCTTCGCCCTGATACCCGACTAGCAGCACCGCGTTCTTCGCGTCCGGCAAGCGCTGCACCAAGTGATGCAAAATTCGCCCGCCGGTGGCCATGCCGCTCGCCGAAATAATGATGCACGAGGCCACGTTGTTGATCGCTTTCGATTCGTCCACCGTGCGCGTCATTTTCACTTCGCGCAGGTTCAGCGGGTCTTTGTTGCCCTCTTTCTCGGCGTTGGTGAAATCTAGTTCGTGATCTTCGCCGTGGCGCTGGTAAATGTCGGTCACGTTGATCGCCATCGGACTATCCACGTACACCGGCATTTTTGGTATGCGGTTGGCTTCGTCCAGTTGCCGCAAATACCACATCAAAGTTTGCGTGCGTCCCACCGCGAACGAAGGAATCACCACCGCGCCGCCGCGTTTCGCCACTCGATTGATCGCGTCGGCCAGCGCATCGGCCACCGAACCGGCGGGATGATCGCGATCGCCATAGGTCGTTTCGCACAGCAGAAAATCCGCGTGCGTCGGGGAAGTGGGATCGTTCAGAATCGGCTGGTCGTAGCGGCCTACGTCACCCGAAAACACGATCACCATCTGCTTGCCGTTCTCGGTAACCGTCAATTCCAGCCAGCACGAACCCAAAATGTGCCCGGCATCATGCGTGCGCACCGAAAATTCCGGGCTGATCGTAAAACTATCCGACCGCGGAATTTCCTTGATCTGCTTCAGCGCCGCCTGCGCATCGGGCGTCGTATACAACGGCAGGGGATTGGCGTGGCTGCTGTATTTTTTCTTCGCGGCGTACTTCGCGTCTTCTTCCTGCAGGTGCGCCGAATCCAGCAGCAGCAGTTGGCACAATTCGTGGGTGGCCGCGTCGCAATAAATCGGACCCTTGTATCCCGCCTTCACCAGCTTCGGCAGGTAACCGGTGTGGTCGATGTGCGCGTGCGTGATCAACACCCAATCGATCGTCGCCACATCCAGCGGCAGCGTGTTCCAGTTCCGCTGGGTCAACTCCGGCGGTCCCTGAAACAGCCCGCAATCCACCAGTAATTTTTTCGCGCCCACTTCGATCAGATACTTTGAACCGGTAACCGTTCCTGCCGCACCCAGAAAAGTAATTTTGGCCATAGGCTGGGTATTCTAAACTGCCCGGCCGGAAAAACCTCTCACGATTCTGCGCCGCATTTTTCCCGTTCAAACCACCGGACGGTCGCCGCACTTACTTCTTGATCCGATCCCGCTCTTTCTCTACATTGAGTCTCGATTTCCCGCGCGATCGATCGCACCTAACCCGCCGGTGAAATCATCGAAGAGGAGAATGATGGAAGCCCAGCGCCCTCGTCCCCATTTCTCGAAGCTGATTCTGAAAATCCTGCGGTGGCTGCCGGTGCGCCTGTCGCTCGCCGCGCTATTCTCGCTGCTCGCGGGCCGCACGCTACCCGCGCAAACCTCTGTACATGCTCCGTCGGCGCCCGCGACTGCGGCTGCGAACATCGGCTCCACTCCCACCGACGATGGCAACTGGGTCCACGACGCGCTGCACCAACACACCTTTCAACTTGGAATCCTCGGTGGTGGGGGCACCGGCCTGGGACATTCGAGCGGAACGCAATTCGGCTACGCCGGCGGACGCGGCGGCATCGTGCTTAGCCCTGATTTTCTCCCGGGCTTGCTGCGCGGAAATTTCGAATGGGCCGCGGACGTTCTGCCCATGTACGTCGTTTTCCCGCCGCAGAGCGCGGTTTGGGGCGGCAGCATCCGTCCGGTGATCTGGCAGTGGAATTTCACCAGCGGCCACAAGATCGCGCCATATGTTGCCGCGGTCGGCGGAATTGTATTTACTCGCCAGAACGTGCCGCCCGGCGATACTTCGCAGGTCAACTTCACTCCCGGCATCGCCTTCGGCAGCAATGTGTTCGTCAAACGCCGCCGCGCACTTTTCTTCGAAGGCTCGATCGCGCATCTCTCCAGCGCCAGCTTGGGCAATCGCAATCCCGGCTACAACGTGAATTTTTTCGGCACCGTGGGTTTCAGCTGGTTCAAAGGCGGCCACTAAAATGCGCCGCGCCTCCGCCCTCTTGTTTCTGATTTTTTGCGGGGCGTTGGCAGGCTGGCGGCTCACGCCCGCCGCGACTGATTCCGAAGCAAACGCTTGGAGCCTGACCAAAGAATCCGAATCCGTAGTGCCGGACGCGAAACTCCGCGCACAGATCTTCAAAGCCCTCGACGCCGCCGAACGCGTGGGCACCGATCCCCCCATTTCCCATTTTCAAGTTCGCGCCGCCACGGTGATCGAGGTAAGCGGCAAAGAAGAAACCGTCGTGGGCGGAAATACCGAGTACGGCCGGCCGGAAGGAATCCACGGCGAAACTTCGCTGCTGAATCACGTCACCGCGCTGTATGGAGCGGACGTCACCCGCCATGCTGTGCGCTTCGTCGCTTTTTATGGTCAGTCCTGCGGCGGCACCGGCAGTTGCGGCGATTGCCGCGACTACCAAGTCGCGACCACCGATTACGAGCACTTACTCGTCGCTTGTGGCCAAGCATCCGATCACACCGTGCGCGTCACGCGTTTCATGGACCAACTCGTGTGCGAACGCGATTTCCCGGTGGTCGACGCCTCGAAAATTCCGCTTAGTTCCGCTGAACTGGCCGCCCTGGTGAAATCCGCCGAAGAAGCGCGCACCGCGGGCATCACCTTGTTCAGCTCCGGCTCAAACACAGCCGCCGCGGGTTTGGCCTGGTCCGGCCGTACCTATCGCGCTGCCGGCGCCGACGACGCAGCTTTTCACTACCGCTATCCCATCGGCGGACTGCTGCAGCAAGCGGCCACCGAAAGCGATTACTTGATGCGCGCCATCCTAGTCGCTGCCGCGCCGGGCGAGTGGCCGGCGGTGAGCTACCGCGACCGCCAGTACGGCTACGAAGTCAGCACCTTCAACCACGCGGAAGGGAAGCCGCCCATCGTGCTGATTCTTACCGACGGCCAGGGAAAATATAAAGTCACCACGTTCGAATCCGCGCTGCCCTTCGCCTTCAGCACGGCCGCGTTCATGCCCGATGCGCTTCGCAATTTTCTTAAAACCCATCCCAACGCCAAAACATCCATCCCCTAGCGGTCGATAGCCAGGAGCGTATTCGGGCAATGCCTGAGGAGGGTTTTCGCATGCGTCGTTTTCAACTGATCGCGGGATTGCTGGTCGTCTCGTTCGTCGCGGCCGCTGGATTTGTGTGGGGTGGCGCGCGCTATTCCGCTCGCTCGCGGCACGGCGTCGCCGAAGCTTCCGGGCAGTCCGTCTGGGCGCCGCAGACCCTGAGCTCCACCGGTCAGGATCAGTTGAAGGCCATCATCACCTCGGGGAATCTTCCCGAAATGCGCTGGCCGAATTTCAGCGACTACGTTCCGCTGGTGCAGCAGTTTTATAGTTCGTACGGCAATGGCATGCCCTGGATGCGCGATTCGCAGCCCACTCCTCAAGCGCAACAGGTGATTGCCATTCTGCTCAAGGCCGATCAGAAGGGTCTATCGGCGGACGACTACGATGGGCCGCGCTGGGCCGGACGCCTGGCCAAATTTGCCCACGGCGCGACGCCCGCCGGTGAAACCGATGCGCTCACCTTCGATGCCGAGATGACTGTCAACGTGATGCGTTACATTTCCGACCTGCACATCGGTAAGGTCAATCCGAAGCATTTCGATTTTGGGTTGAACGTCAACGCCAAGAAGTACGACCTGCCCACTTTCGTTAAGGAAAATGTCGTTACCTCTCCGGATGTCGCCGCCGCTCTGGTGCAGATCGAGCCGCCGTATCCGGGTTACCAGCGCACCATGGCCGCGCTGCAAAAATATTTGCAGCTGGCCAAGGACTACAACGCCCCGCCACTTCCGGTTCCGGCCAAACCCGTGCTGCCCGGCGATCCTTACGAAGGGGTTCCGCAGCTGGAAACTTTGCTGCGAGTTTTGGGTGACATGCCGCCGGCTGCTCCGGGCGCGGCACCAGCCGCAGCGGCCACGCCCAACGCAGCTGGGCCTGGTTCAGCCGGATCAGCGACCGCGCCGATTTATCAGGGAGCAGTGGTGGAAGGCGTGAAAAATTTTCAGAAACGCCATGGCCTTGCGCCGGATGGCAAACTCGCACCGCAGACTTTTACCGCTCTGAATACGCCGCTCGCCACTCGCGTGCGCGAGATGCAATTGACGCTCGAACGCTGGCGCTGGCTGCCGATCGAACTGCACGCCGCGCCGATCGTCGCCAATATCCCGGAATTTCGCCTGCGGGCCTACGATGAAAATTTCAAGGTCGGGCTAACGATGAATGTGGTGGTCGGCAAAGCCTACGATCACGACACGCCGGTCTTCCTGGATGCCATGCAATACGTCATCTTCCGGCCTTACTGGAACGTGCCGTATTCCATCGCCCGCGCCGAATTTCTGCCGCGCATCGCCCGCGATCCGAATTATCTGGCGACGAAGGGCTTCGCGGTTGTGGACTCCAAGCAGAACGTGGTGACCGCCGGCGCGGTGACGCCGGAGGTGCTGGAACAGTTGCGCAGTGGAAAACTTTTCATCCGCCAGAATCCCGGACCGAAAAATTCCCTGGGCCTGGTGAAATTCATTTTCCCGAACAGCTACAACGTCTACATGCACGATTCGCCGGAGCAGGAATTGTTTTCGAGGGCTCGCCGCGATTTCAGCCATGGCTGCATTCGCCTGGAACGCCCCGCCGATCTGGCAGCTTGGGTCTTGCGCGATAATCCCGGATGGACTGCGGAAAAAATTCGCGCGGCGATGCAGACCGGAACCAATAACACCCAGGTCAACCTCACGAAACCGATTCCGGTGCTGATCATTTACGCGACGGTGATTGTTACCGAGGATGGAGTGGTGCATTTCTACGATGACATTTACGGGCAGGATGCCGCGTTGGAAAAAGTCCTGGCTAAGGGTTACCCGTTCCCCAGCAGCTAGTCGCCGGTACTCAGGCTCTTCGGACAATCGAAGCACCACTGGGTGACTCGTCCGGTGTCCACGTGGATGAAATCGGAATGGGGGTAGTACCCCACACCGCCGCGCGCCATCGCCAGCGCCGCTCGGCGCAACTGCAACGTATTGACTCCCGGCATTCTCAGATCGATCGCTTTGGCCTGGATGTGCAGGCTGTGCATGGCCACGCCGTTGGTGTGCGCGCGCAAAGCCGCGTTGGTCTCCGGCGTACGGTAACCGCAGACGATGTCGATTTCGGCGCCGGGATGGCCGACCGAAGCCGTCAGAGCCGCCAGAATGTCATACAGCCGCGGATCGAAATGCCGGACTTCGTTGGTATTGTGGTCGCGCAAAAAATAATCCAGCTTCGCCAGCGCGCCAGGAATGTAGTCGTCGCCTCGCCGGAACACGATATCGATGCGCTCGTTGGTATGCGTGTTGAAAAGCCGCACGGAGTGTTCCGCGGCGTTCGAAGACAAGTTCCGCGCTGGGGAATCATCCTGGGCCCGCGCGCCCGCCCCGCCCGAAGCCGCCACCGCCGCCACAACCACCGCTATCTGTACCACCCGTGAAAAAATCGCTGATATTCGCATATTGGCCCTACTTAATTTTAACATATTTACGGCGAATCGTGCCTGGCCGGTGGGTCTGAAGACTAACGTCCACACCAGAATATTTCGATGTCGTATCTGCCAAAGGCTCTGTCGGCAGTAAGGATAATCATTTTTTCAGCTTGAGCTTGCGCAATCAACATGCGATCGAAAGGGTCGTCGTGGTACCGCGGCAGCGAGTAGACGCCCAGCGCATGCGCGTTGGTGATCGAGAGATTCTGAATTCCTTGCTTGGTCAGCCGGTCCGGAACGAAGTCGTCCGGCGGTTCTGGCAGGCATAATTTTCCAATAGCGGCTTTAACACAGATTTCCCAGCTGCTCGCAGCTGAAAAGAAGATTTCGTGCTTGCCATCCTGAATCAGTTCCCTGGCTTTTTCGTTCAAGCGGCTGACGGCGCCGAGCGACCAGATCCAGACGGCGGTGTCGAGGAGGTATTTCATCCTCACTTTGATTGCTTCCGCTTACCCCGGCTACCGGCACGTTTGGCGGTGACGCTGGTGCCCAGAAACAGAGAAAGTAGATGTGCGGGAAGCGGAGCATCGAAGTCCGCAGCCATCTCAATTTCCCCTTCATCCATGCCCATCGGCCGTCGGCCACTCGGCGGCTCGATACGCACCAGCCGTGCCACCGGAACGCCCGCGCGAGCGATGGTCACTTCTTCGCCGTCCGCTACACGCTGCAGCAAGCGCGAGAAATGGGTTTTGGCTTGGTGAACGTTGACTTTCATACCCCAGCGTGGACTAACCGAGTGGACTAAGTCAAGCTTGGTGCGCGTGGGAAAATAACAATCTATTCTATAAACGGCAATATCTTTCTGATATACCTTCCGAGCAACCTGACCCCGACGACCGGAGGCTGCCATGGCTTTCACTTCCGCCACTAAGGGAACTCTCTCCGTTAAGGCCTATCAGGGCGATTTCAAAACCCTGCTCGCTTTCAATTTTAGCAATCCGAAGAGCGCGACCAATCTGGCCGGCTTCACCATCCAGTGCACTCCGCACGGACAGCCGTCGTTCTATCTGCAAAACGACCTGCGTTTTCAAACCCCCGGCAACCACGCGCAGGATCTGCAGGAACCCGCGAATTCGTCAATCAACGCGCCGTTCCAGAAATTCCGCTGGCTGCACGTGCCGGGTTCGCTGCACCAGGGTCTTCAACCCGTGACCGGCGCTTACGCCTACGCCGTCACACCGCGTTATTTCGACGCCAAGAAATCCATGTTGCCGCTCGATAGTTCACTCACCGCAACCGTCAGCGTTGCCGTCGGTCCCTTCCAGAAAGACGCGCTGCAAGTGGCTTTCACCCGCGGTTTCACCCAGTCGCAGGCCTTCGTGAATCATTTCGGCCTGAAGGCGTTGATTCGCCCCGCCGGAAACTCGCTGATTTTCGATACTTCGCAGAATTCCGGAACGAACGCAGCAGGGGAAAAATTCAGCTACGCGCAGGAGTACGCCTGGCTCGGCTTTACCGCGCGCGCCCAGATTTTCGCCCTGCTCAATCAAGTCGCCGCGGATGCGTCACTGCACCTCGACATTTTCGCCTACGATCTGAACGAGCCCGACATCATCAATCTGCTGCTGAAGCTCGCGGCGCAGGGGCGCATTCGCATCATTCTGGATAATTCCAGTTCGCACCACAACGCCAAGGGTACGGCCCCCGAAGATCAGTTTGCAGCGCTCTTTACCAAAGCGGCCAAAGGCGCGGCGGCGATCCTGCGCGGGGAATTCGGCCGTTTCGCCCACGACAAGGTTTTCATTGTGTCCAAAGCCGGGAACGCTACTCAGGTTCTGACCGGCTCGACCAACTTTTCGGTTACCGGCCTCTACGTCAATTCCAATCATGTTCTGATTTTCAACGATCCTGCGGTCGCGGCGACGTATCAGCAGGTCTTCAATGAAGCCTGGCAGGACCAGGCTTCAAAGGCGAAGTTCGCCGCGTCCGCGCTCGCGGCCAAGCCGTTTTCGTTTGCCTCGGCGAAAACACCGCAGACCGAAATCACTTTTGCGCCGCATCCCCCCGCCTTCGCCCTTTCCAACCTGCAGGCCATCGCCACGCGCATCGGCCAGGAAAAGTCTAAAGGCGACGCTATCGGCAGCGTACTGTTCGCAGTGATGCAAATCGATCAGGGCACCAGCCCGGTTTATACCGCGCTGTTGAACATTCACAAGAACACCAACGTCTTCAGCTATGGAATTTCGGACGCTCCCGGCGGAATTGTTTTCTATCCGGTGGGCAAGAAAACCGGGGTGCTGGTCACCGGCAAACCGATAAATACGCAATTGCCGCCGCCGTTCAATCAGGTGCCTAATATCGGCAATCCGGCCGCGCACCAGATTCATCACAAATTTGTAGTCTGCGGATTCAACGGCACAGCGCCGGTGGTGTACTGCGGCTCATCAAATCTCGCCAACGGCGGCGAGCAACTGAATGGCGACAACCTGCTGGCCATTCACGATGGCGATGTCGCCACCGCTTTCGCCATCGAAGCCCTGGCGCTGGTAGATCATTTTAATTTTCTCGATCACGTCGCCAATGGACCTGCGGCCACCAAGAAGACCAAACCGACCGCGTCGCCGCGGCAGGATGCCGTCACCGTCGGCTGGTTTCTCGCGGCGGCTGACACCTGGGCCAAGCCGTACTTCAACTCCGGCGACCTGCACTCGGTCGATCGGCAGCTATTTGGATAGGGTCGAAGCAGTCACAAATCTAGTCGGTCGATGCAAATCGAGAGGAAGAACTCCTGCAGGAGTGGTGGAGCCGGCGGGGTTCGAACCCGCGACCTCCTCGATGCCATCGAGGCGCGCTCCCAACTGCGCTACGGCCCCACGCTGATACGACGAAAGGAGCCTTCACAATAACATCCGCGTTTCCACCCGTCAAACGAACTTCCCATCCCCGGCTAACAGCCCGTCACTATTTGACTGAATACAATACACTTCGCTGGCAGAACTCGTCCCAAACCCACCAGTACCGCCGGCCCATCCCCAATCCCAAAATTTGTGCTAGGCTGGTAACCGAACAGGCCGCTCTGGTGTCTAAATTTGTATGAGCGCACCCTGGAGGATCACGGCGCACGGCATGTCCGACCTCGCACAGTCGTTGCCTTGGGGGCGTGACGAGTCTGAACTGATCACCGAACTGCAGACCGGTTCGGAGTCAGCCTTCGATTGGCTCGTTACCCATTACCACTCCGGTGTGTACAACCTCGTTTACGGCATCCTCTCGGATAGCGCCGATGCCGCCGATGTCACCCAGGAAGTCTTCCTCCGCGCGTTTCGCGGCATTCGCGATTTCCGCCGCGGCAGTTCGCTGAAGACCTGGCTCTACCGCATCTCGGTCCGTCAGGCGCTGAATCACCGCCGCTGGTGCTGGCGCCATCATCGCCAACAAATTTCGATCGACGCCGAAGAAGAAGGCAAGTCTGCCGCCCTGGATTTGAAAGACGGTGAGGCTTCGCCCTTCGAGTGTTTTGAAACGCACGAAATGCAGGCCCGCGTGCGCCAGGCGCTGGCCCAGGTCCCGGAAATTTTCCGCAGCGCGGTGATTCTCCGCGACCTCGAAGACTTGTCCTACGACGAAGTCGCCGAAGTTTTGGAAGTTTCGGTCGGCACCGTCAAATCGCGAATCCTGCGCGGCCGCCGCCTGCTGAAAGAAATTCTCGATCCCATCGTTCACGCCCAGCCGGCGACCGCCCACGCCGCGCCCGCTAACGCCAGCGTCACCGCCAGTCACGTTGCCTCTCCCGCTACCGGCAAAGAAATTGCCGTCGCCGCCGCGGCCCTGATTGCCGTACGCTCGACCAGGAGCGCGTCATGAACTGCCGCCAAGCGGAACGCCAACTGCCGGGATATCTCGACGGCGGAAACTCGCCCGCGAATCACGCCGCGCTGCGCGAGCACCTCACCACCTGCGCGGACTGCCAGCTTCAACTCGAACGCTATCGCCGCCTCTCGGTCTGCCTGGCTAACGTGCACGCTGCGGTTCCTCCGGCTGATTTGGCCTTGCGCATCCGCATCCGCGCCTCGCAACACGTCACTCCCGCGGCGCGCCTGCAAAAAATCTGGTCCACCGCGTCGTTGACCTTCGAAAACATTCTGAAGCCGCTCGCTGTTCCGGCCACCGGCGGAATCTTGACCGCGCTGCTGGTCTTCGTGCTGGTCGCCCATAATATTTTGGTCGGCGTGCCCATGGGCATCGTTCCCAACGACCTGCCGTTGAATCTGGTTCAGCCCGCGCGGCTCGAGAGTCTGGCCCCTTTCCCGCTTCCCGGCAGTTCTGGGAATTCCGGAGACTCCGGCGCGGCTCCGCTGCTGCTGGAAGCCACCTTGAACGCGCAGGGCCAAGTGGTCTCCTATAGAATTCTCGCCGGACCCAGCGATCAAGCCGTGCTCCGGCAGATCGATCAGGTCATGATGTTCTCGCACTTCCGCCCGGAGACCAGCTTTGGCCGTCCGCAGGCTGGCGGCCGCGTCCTGCTCAGCTTCAGCGAAGTCCGCGTCCACGGCTAATCGCGCACGCCGCGCCGCAACACTCGCCACCCAAACGCTCGTGCAGTTTCCTTGACTCCAATCAGGCTGCCATTTAGAGTCCTTCTGCATCTTTCTTAGCAGCCGCGCCGTGCATCACTGTGCGCCGAACATTTCTAAGGGGAGCTTCGACATTCTAAAGTTTGTGCAGTCCCATCCAATTCTCGCCGGTGCCGTAGCCACGATTTTACTTTGCAGCATCCCCCTTCCGAATCTCCGCGGGCAAGCCAGCGTGGATTCCAACGTCAGCGGCGTCAGCGTCGAAGCCAGCCAGCAGGTTTTTTCCACCATGTGCGCGCTCGATGCCGCCGGTTTTAGTTCCGACGAAAGCACCTTGGCCGAAATGCCCTCGCGCCTCGCTCTGCGCACCGAACTGCTGAATCTGCAGGGCCCGGCCACCGACGAGCTGCGCACTTTCTACCGCGAGCACAAACTCAACGATCCCGGCGAGACTCTTTCGCGTTACATCACCTTCGCCACCGTGGTCGGCCCTCCGCCGCGTTTCAACTACTTGCTCGATCACGACGTCCTGCCGCCCGACGTCCTGGCCATCGAAGAATTCCAGGAAATCCTGATCAATTTTTACAAGGAAGCGCACCTCGATCTGCGCTGGAACAAAGTCGAGCCGGAATATTTGCGCGCCGTCGCTCGCGATCAGTCTCCGGTGCGCCGCATCGTCATCGTCTCCAACGGCTACCTGCGTGAAATCTACAATCCCCGCTTCGGCCACACCTTCACCGTGTACGTTGAGCCGTTGGTGGGGAACCGGACCAATTTCAGAAATAATGGCGATCACTATTCCATCGTCATCGGCGCCGGCCCGCAATTTCCTGTCGCCGACGTGCAGCACGCCTATCTGCATTTCATGCTGGACCCGTTGCCGCTGAAATACCGTGCTCAAGTGCTGCAGAAGAAGGGCATCCTCAACATCGCCGCTCGCGCCCCGCGCTTGCCGGTGGAATACCGCAGCGATTTTCTGGCCTACGCCGACGAATGTCTGATCAAAGCCGTCGAATTGCGCATCCGCCACCTCAAACCGGACGAACTGGAAGCCGCCCTGGTTGCCAATGATCGCGATGGATTCGTGATGGTCCGTGCCTTCGTCACCCAACTGATGAAATTCGAAAAAGCCGAACCGGCGATGTCGCTCTATTTTCCCGACCTGATCGCCGGAATCGACGTCGAAGCCGAACGCAAGCGTCTGCAGTCCGTCACCTTTGCCCCCGAAGGTCCGGAAGTGGATGAAAAATCCGCCGCGAAGGCTCCCGGCCTGGCGCAACCCGCCACCGCGACCACGGATTTGGAAGCGCTACTCGCGGAAGGCGATCATGAAATCGCCGTCCAGGATCCCAACGCGGCCGCCATCACCTTCGAAAAAATTCTGGCCAAGTATCCAAACGATCCCCACGCCTTCTACGGCTTGGCAGTAGCCTCGCTGCTGAATCACGATGCGCCCCGCGCCGAAGAACTTTTCGAAAAACTGGTCAGTGCGCCGCATACCACCACCACCGATTCACCCGGCGCTCCGGTCACATCCGATCCTTCGATCTTGGCCTGGTCGCACGTATACTTGGGGCGCCTGCACGACTTTGCCGACGAGCGCGATCAGGCCGTCAGTGAATATGAGGCCGCGCTGGCTGTCGATGGCGCGCCGGAAGCGGCTCGCGCCGCGGCCACTCGCGGAGTAAATGTGCCGTACGCTCCGCCGTCCAGCTCCGGAGAGAATCCGCAAAAGCAATAAGCCCGCCAGCGCCAATCGCTCCCGGGTATCCAAAAACAAGGAAACAGCAATGAACTTCCGATCCATCCGCAAGATGCTCTCGCTGTCCGGCGCGGTTCTGGCCCTGCTACTTTTCGTTTCGTCCAGTTTGTTCGCGCAGGCCACCCAGACTCCTCCGGCGCAACAGCCGGCTGATAAATCCGCTGCTCCCGGCGCCGCGGCCACTCCGGCACCGGCGCCAAAAGTCGACCCGCAGGAAGAAGCCGACTACAAAGCCTTCTTCGAATTGAAGCCGGACGATGCCGATCAGCACATCGCGCTCGGCACCGCTTTCGTTACCAAATACCCGAACAGCAAATACGCCGAAGCCGTGTACGCGCAGATGACCAACGCCGAATACAAAAAGCAGAACTTCGACAAAATGTTTGCCGACGGGGATAAGGCCATTGCCCTGAATCCGGATGACGTCACCGTGCTGGTCATCACCGGATGGGTCATTCCTCACACCTACAATCCCGACGATCCGCAAGCTGAGGCCAAGCTGGCCAAGGCGGAAAAGTACGAAAAGCACGCGCTGGAAATCCTGCCGACGCTGACTAAGCCGGCCGCGATGGCCAGCATGAGCGACGCCGACTTCGCTAAAGCCAAGACCGAATCCGAATCGCAAGCCCACAGCGGTCTGGGCCTCGTGTATTTCCGCCAGCAGAATTACGACGGAGCCGTCACCGAATTGACCAAGGCGGTGGCCACCACCTCCAACCCCGACCCCACCGATTATTTCGTCCTCGGCTTTTCACTGAACAAGGTCAATAAATATTCCGACGCTGCCGACGCCTTTACCAAGTGCGCCGCGATTCCGGGCGGATTGCAGGCTCGCTGCAAACAGCAAGCCGATGACGCGAAGAAGCAGGCCGCGTCAAAACCAGCTCCTCCGAAGTAAACGCGGGACGGCAAATTGGCCAAATTGGCTCATGCGGGCGCGCTGGATAACGACGAGCGCAGCGATCTGGAGGCCATCATCGGCCACCACTTCGCTGCGCCCGAATTGCTTCAGCGGGCCGTCACCCATCGCTCGTATCGCCAGCTTTCCGAGGGTGTCGATAACGAGCGGCTCGAATTTTTGGGTGATCGCGTTCTCGGGCTGATCGTCAGCGAGTATCTCTGCCAGACCTATTCCGATTGGGATGCTGGCCAGCTTTCCAAAGGCTTGGCCCGGCTGGTCAGCGCCACCTCGCTGCATGCGGCCGCCAAGCGCCTCGCCCTCGGCGCTCATCTGCGCCTCGGCGCCGGCGAAGAAAAAACCGGAGGCCGCGACAAGCGCCGCCTGCTGGCCGACGTTTTTGAGGCGATTCTCGGCGCGATTTATCTCGACGCCGGTCTGCCCGCGGCAGCGGCCTTTTTACAGAGGACGTTGCTGGCGCCGGCCCTCGGCGCGCACCCCAATCTGGAGCGGGCCGACCATAAATCAGCGCTGCAGGAATGGCTGCAGCAACGCGGCCGCGCGCCGGTGGAATATCGCGTGCACCGCGAATCCGGCCCGGATCACCAGAAAATATTTGAAGTCGAAGTCTGGCATTCGCAGGAAAGGCTTTCCGCTTCCGAAGGCCGCAGCAAAAAAGAAGCCGAGCAGGAAGCCGCTCGCCTGGCCATGGTGGTTCTGGAAAGCCGTAGCACCGAAAGCTAAATAAAAGGAATCATGGAAGTCGAAGCAACAACCGCACCTGGGTCGCCGGACATTCCCGAAAATATCGCCGCTCCTGCTCCGGTCGCCGAAGCTCCGCACACCTTTAGCCGCCGCAGCGCGCTGGCCGAATTTGCCGAGCTGCTGCTGGTAACCATGTTACTGGCGCTGTTCGGGACGACTTTTGTGGTTCAGGCTTTCAAGATTCCATCGCCGTCGATGGAACCCACGCTGCTGATCGGCGACCACGTTTTCGTCAACAAATTCATCTTCGGCGGGAATGGCGCCTGGTACGAGAAGTTGCTGCCGTACCGCCCGGTGCGCCACGGCGACGTCATCGTCTTCAAGTTTCCCTTCGACGATCACCCGCACTACGTCAAACGGGTCATCGGCCTGCCCGGTGATCGAATCCGCATCATCAATGGCGACGTCTACGTCAATGGCTCGCGCTTGCGCGAACCGTACGTGGTCCACGATCCCACCTACGAAGATCCCTTTGGTGATAATTTTCCGCCATCGAATCGGGACATCATTGAAATCGCCGCCCGCCGCGAATGGGCCGACCGCATTCTCGATTACGTCGAGGGCGGGGAACTGGTCGTGCCGCCGGATCATTACTTTGTCTTGGGAGACAATCGCGATCGCAGCCTCGATAGCCGCTACTGGGGCTTCGTCGATCGCGCCGCGATCATGGGCAAACCCATGCTGATTTATTGGTCGGTCCAGGCCACCACTGAAGATTATGCTGACCGCGGCATTGGCGGTATGCTGCGCGGGATCAGCCAAACCTTCGCCCATCTTTCCAGCCGCACCCGCTGGCACCGCATGTTCAAGCTGGTCCACTGAGCCGGCATCGCCGCGTTCTCATCCGGACCCAAGCGTCTCCGTGTTCTCTGTGTTTAATCTTGAAAACTCCGCCCCCAAAAGATTTACTAGCGATTCGCCCTCGTTTCCCTAACAATTCTATGACCTCGAGCCGATTGCAAATAATGACCCGATTTCCCGATCGTCGAACGAACCACCGTGCCTGAGATACTTTCCGAAACCGTCCCGCAGGATGCGTTGCCATCGTCGGCGGCGCCACCCACGCCCCGGCCGCGCTCTTGGTCGTGGCTGCCCAAAGCCGTCGCCGCGATTCTGATATTTTTCTGGCTGGCCAGCACCGGCATCTCGCTGCTCATTACCCACACCCGCTTGCAAAGCCGCATCACCAACCGCCTCGAAAATGTTTTCGGGCGCCAGGTGGAAGTTGGCCGCTACGATTTCAGCCTGTGGGGCGGTCCTACGCTGAACGCGGAATCGGTAACCTTTGCCGAAGACCCGCGCTTCGGCCACGAATATTTTCTGCGCGCCGAATCCGTGACCGTGCGCCTCCGCTGGCAGAGTCTGCTGCGCGGCCACATGGAACTCGGCACCGTTTCGCTCACCCGTCCCAGTTTGAATCTGGTCCGCAACGCCGCCGGCGATTGGAATCTCGCCGAATGGCTGCCGCGCCCGGCGACCTCGAACTTTCGTCCGCCGGTGTATGGCCCTACGCAGGCCCAGCCCAGCGTTCGCTTCACCCGTCTCGAAGTCGAGTCCGGCCGCATCAACTTCAAGCGCGGCGACGAAAAAATTCCATTCGCCTTTACCACCGTGAATGGCTACGTCGAGCCGGATGGCCCGGGACGTTGGCGCATCAATCTTGAAGCCATTCCCACCCGCGCGGCGCTCGCGCTGCAAACTCCCGGCACGATTTATCTCTCCGGCAGTCTCGGCGGCACCTCGTCGCGCCTGCGCCCCGCTTCGTTGGATTTGGCTTGGGGTGACGCATCCATCTCCGACGTGCTTCGGCTCTTTCGCGGTGGCGACTACGGTGTACGCGGAAACTTTGCCATCGTGGCCCACGCCGAAACCCAAGGCGACGTCTGGAATCTTCAGGCCCGCTCGCAATTGCGCGAGCTGCACCGTTGGGATCTTCCGCTGCACGCCGACAATGCGGGCCTGGCTTTGAACGCGCGCATGGTTCTCAGCCCGCTGATCTCCAGCCTGGACATCACCAACGCCACCATCGAAGCGCCCGCGTCATCTGCGCGAGTCACCGCACATTTTGGTTGGCCTGACCCGCCCGCATCCGCCCACACCCACGCCGCCGCGACGGAAAATCCGAATCGCATCGAAGTCACCGAATCGCACATCAGCCTGCAGGACGCACTGAGCTGGCTCCGCGGCTTTCATCCCGACGTCGCCCCTGACGCGGTCGTGACCGGAACTGCGAATTCCACCGCGAGTCTCGCCGGCTGGCCGCCTCGACTCACCGCCGCCTCGGTCATAATCAAGTCCGCCGAACTTGCCAGCCCGCGCCTGCGTTTTCCCGCCCGGCTCAGCCAGTTCCATTTGCGCTACGAACAGGACCACTTCACTCTCGCGCCGGCGACGCTCACTTTCGGCGCGCCCGAAACCGACAACGGCGCGTTTCACTTCGATTCGCTCGCCACCAATCGCGAAGCCCCGGCCTTCCACGTCAGCGGCAATGTCCCGCAAGTCCGCAACTTAATTGCGGCGGCCAGCGCTCTCGGTTGGAATATTTCCCGCGGGTGGGATCTCTCCGGCCCGCTGCGTTGCGATCTGCGCTGGCCCGCCGCCACGCTGCCGTGGAAAGCGCAACCCGCCGGCACCATCGAGTGGGGAACGGAAACCGCCAACGCCACCCTGCTTACTCCATTCCTGAATCAGCCGGTGCTGCAGATTCGCGCGCGCGCCGATTTGAAATTCGATTCGCGCCACATCGCTGTCGCCGGAGCCGACGCTTTCGGCGCGCACTGGACCGGCTCTTTCGATCGCCGCGAAGACGGTTCCGGCTGGCAATTCGCGGTCAACGCCGATCAACTCGCCGCCGCCGATCTCGACCGCTGGCTGAATCCGCGCTGGCGCGAAAGTTTCATCTACCGCGTGCTGCCGTTCCTGAATCCCAATTCGCCCACGAATTCGCTGCCGGAAAATTTCCGCGCGGCGGGCCGCCTCAGCGTCGATCAATTCACTCTCCCACCAGTGGTGCTGCATCACTTCCGCGGCGATTTAACCGTCGGCGGGCGTCACTTGGAAATCGCCAATGCGAGAGCCCAGCTTTTCGGCGGGAATGTGGATGGCTCGCTCGACGCCGAACTCACCGCCACTCCCAGCTACCGCATCGCCGCTGAATATTCCGGCGTAGACCTGGCCGCTCTAACGGTCACTTCGCCCAGGCTGGCCAATCTTTTCGCCGGCTCAGCCACAGGTGACCTCGCGCTCAACTTCACCGGCGCCACCCCGGGCAAAATGATCTCGTCGCTCGAATGTAGCGGCACCGCGCGCTTCGCCGCTCCTGAAATTCACGGCCTGGACCTCGCCGAAACCGTGTCCGATGCCACTCTCCATTCCGGCGCCAGCGTATTTCAGAATGGCGACGCCTCCTTCACCTGCGCCAACGGCAAAATCAATTTTCACCAACTCGCCCTAACTGGCTCGTCCGCCATCCAAGGCACCGGCATCGTAAATTTCGATGGCACCATGGACCTCCGCCTCTGGCCCGGCACTGCTCTAGCTTCCAACGGTCCCGCCGTAAAATTCCGCACCACCGCCCCACAACGCGCCGTCGAATTCACCGGCCGTCTCGCCCATCCCGACATTCGCCGCGTCGAACGCGCCTCCACCGACACCAACCCCTAAATGGCCGGCCAACCACTCACGGATTCCCCGCAACTTAAGACCGTGGCCCGCGCGAAAATGTTTGTAATCTCCCGAACATACTTGGCTGCCGTCCTAAGCCTCTCGATGTTCGCCGCGTCGTTCTCGTTCTCCTTCGCCGCTGCGCCCGCGCGATCAACGCCCAGCCCCGGCGTCGAACGTCGCCACCTCCGCCCGCAATTCACGCCAGGTCAAGTTCTCCGCTACCGCATCAGTACCATCACTACTACCACCAGCAACACCACCACGCCCATCGCCAATTCCGAAGGCGCTTCGCAGCTGAAGCAGACCCTGCTGATGCAGCTCCGCATTGACGTCCTTTCCGTCGATCCCGGCGCCAACGGGGCCCCCGCCACCGTCCGCCTGCGCGCCACTTACGAAAAAGCCAGCGCCACCTCCGAAACCGACGCCTACGATCCCGATGCCGCCACGCTCGTCGATCAATTCAACGCGCTCCAGGGCCGCGCGGTCGAATTCACCATCGATGCCGATGGGAAACTTTCCCACGTCGCCGGCCTCGACCGCCTCCTCGCCAATCCCGTCGCCGCGAATACCGTGCGCACCTCGATGTCCGGCCTCTCCGCCAGTTCCCAATTTCCGCGCGAAGGCATCGTCATCGGCCAAAAATGGAATAACGAGCGCGCCCTCGAAAATTCTCCCCTCGCCAATTTGATCTGGCGCACTGAATCCACCTACGTCCGCGACGAACCTGTCGCGCTACCCGAAGCCGCAGAGGCGGACGCCGCCAGCGCCGACGCTGCGACCACCAATCCCACCGCAGCTGAAAACGCAACAGCCGCGAGCGCCGCGCTGCCAGCGCCTAGCAGCACCGAATGCGCCATCATCGTCACCAAAGTCGAAATCCTGCGCCACGGCCCCGCCCACGGAGACACCACGCCGCCCGACTACATCCACAACGGCCTGCGCACCTCCGGCACCTGGACCGGCAACGGCGACAGCCTCGACAGCATCTCCCTCGCCACCGGCTTCGTCGTGCGCTCTACCCAAACCACCAAACAGGACATGGACTTCGAAATCGCCAGCCCCAGCGCCGGCTCCAAAATTCACTACGTCGGCCACGTCGAAACCCAAACTGAAATCACCCTCTTGCCGTAACCGATTTTTTTCCGTATTTCGGCCCCAGCCCGCATTTTGCAGTTCGTGTATAATAAGAAGTTTCAAAGCGCGTCATTTTTCGCGCTGAGGCCGTGACCATGAATTTCAAGCTAGCCAGCGACTACGAACCCCGCGGCGATCAGCCCGTTGCCATTTCCGAAATCCTGCGCGGCATCAACGCCGGCGACCGCGACCAGGTTCTCCTCGGCGTCACCGGCTCGGGCAAAACTTTCACGATGGCCAAAGTCATCGAGAATCTCAACCGTCCCACGATCGTCCTGGCCCACAATAAAACCCTAGCCGCCCAGCTCTTCCACGAGTTCAAAAGCTTTTTCCCCGACAACGCCGTCGAATATTTCGTCAGCTACTACGATTACTACCAGCCCGAAGCCTACATTCCGGCCAGCGACACCTATATCGAAAAAGAATCGACCATCAACGACGAACTCGACAAGCTGCGCATGTCCGCCACTCGATCGCTCTTCGAACGCCGCGACGTCATCGTCGTCGCTTCCGTCTCTTGCATCTACGGTATCGGCTCGCCCGAAGCCTATTACGGCATGATGCTCCTGCTCGAAAAGGGCCAATCCATCGCCCGCGAATCGATCCTGCGCAAGCTGGTCGAAATTCAGTACGAACGGTCCGAGGAACTGCGCCGCGGCACTTTCCGTGTCCGCGGAGACATCATCGAAATTTATCCGCCGTACGACGACTTGGCCCTGCGCATCGAACTTTGGGGCACGCAGATCGAGGCCATCCGCAAGATCGATCCCATCACCGGAGAAATCGCGGTAACGCGCGGCGGCGAAATTACCCGCCAGCCGATTTATCCGAAGACTCACTACGTCGTTCCGCCCGAACAGCGCGAACGCGCCATCCAGAGCATCTACGAAGAATTGGAATGGTGGAAACCCGAGCTGCTGCGCCAGGGGAAAATCGTCGAAGCCCAGCGCATCACCCAGCGGGTGAATTACGACATCGAAATGATGCGCACCATCGGCTACTGCCACGGCATCGAAAATTATTCTCGGCACATGTCCGGCCGCTTGCCTGGCGAAGCGCCGCCCACCCTGCTCGATTACGTGCCGTCCGATTATTTGCTGGTCATCGACGAATCGCACCAGACCGTGCCGCAGCTCCACGCCATGTATCACGGCGACCGTTCGCGCAAACAGAATCTGGTGAATTACGGATTCCGCATGCCATCAGCGTTAGATAACCGCCCGCTGACTTTCGAGGAATTCGATCACCGCATCAATCAAGTGGTCTACGTCTCGGCCACACCCGGTCCCTACGAACTCACCAAAACCGGCGGCGTTTTCGTCGAGCAGGTCATTCGTCCCACCGGCCTGGTCGATCCCATCGTCGAGGTTCGTCCAGTGAAGGGGCAGGTCGATGACTTGCTCGAGCAGATCCGCGTTCGCGCCGAACGCAACGAGCGCATCCTGGTCACCACCCTCACCAAGCGCATGTCCGAAGATCTCGCCGAATATTTTTCCGAGGTAGGAGTCCGCTGCCGTTACCTGCATTCCGAAATCGATACGCTCGAGCGCATCCGCATCCTGCGCGATCTGCGCCGCGGCGAATACGATGTACTGATCGGCATCAACCTCCTGCGCGAAGGGCTCGACTTGCCCGAAGTTTCTCTGGTAGCGATTCTCGACGCCGATAAAGAAGGCTACCTGCGCAGCTCGACTTCGCTGATTCAAACCATGGGACGCGCCGCGCGCCACTTGGAAGGCCGCGCGATTCTCTACGCCGACCGCATGACCGATTCGATGAAGCTGGCCATCGGCGAAACCGATCGTCGTCGCTCGAAACAAGAAGCCTACAATCGCGACAACAACATCACGCCCATGTCCATCACCAAGTCCCTGGACATGCAGTTGGTCCGCATCATCGAAGCTGATTACATGGCGGTCCCGATTGAAGATGCTGCGCTCGGTGACATCAAGAACGAAGCACAACTGGCCAGCGCCATCACTCAACTCGAGACCCAAATGCGCGCCGCGGCCAAGAATTTCGAATTTGAGAAAGCTGCAGCCCTGCGCGATAAAATCCGCGCATTAAAGCAGCGGGACATGGGTGAGATTTTTGCGGCAGCGGAGAACCAACAGGGAAGTCCAAGTGCGGTCGGTGAGGCCCCGTCCGAGCCTGTCGCGATCCCCGCGCCCGCGGACTCTACCAACGCACCGGAGAAAACCCGCAAGCCCCGGGCCTCGAAAAAATCGGTCTGATTCTGTAAACTGACCTACCCGTAAACAAAATGCGAATCTACCGACGCGCTCACCACTTCTGCTTATTCCTCGTCCTCGCGCTTGTCGGTTTGCCGTCTTTGGCCCGCGCGCAAGAACCGGCATCGACCCAGCCCCAAACCCAAGCGATTTTGTATCCTCCAGCCAGCGAATACGGCGTTTGGGGCGCCGTCGCGCTCAATACTCCTCACGCCTTCGGCATTACTTCCAACGAGCAGATTTACACCATTGGTGTTCGTTACGGGCACACCATCTTCGATACGCCTTCAAAATCCCTTGAATACACGCTCGATATCGTTCCAGTTCAGCTTGTGCACCAGTACACCTTCGTCAGTTGCAACACCCACAGCCGCCTCGGCTACATTTGCCCCACTGGACGCGAGACCGTCTGGGGCGGCGGCGTGAATCCCATCGGCCTGAAAATGAATTTCCGCCGCAGCCAAAAATGGCAGCCGTACCTCGCCGCGGCCGGCGGATTTATTACGACAGTTCGCCCCGTTCCAGTCGATGTTCCCGGCGGCACGCAGTACAACTACACTTTCGACGTCGGTGGCGGCATCGAACGCTTCAGCGCCAGCCGCCGCAGCTCCTGGAAAATCGCTTACCGCTTCCAGCACATCTCCAACGCGTACCGCCACAGTTTCAATCCCGGCCTGGACAACAACCAGATCTCGATCGCCTATTCCTTTTTCAAGTAATGCGGTGAGCCAGCCTCAAACCACTCCGCGTTTCAATTCTTCCGTAGGATAAAAAGTGCCGCGCCAGGTAATTCCTCCGTTGCGCAGTGTGATCACCGTCGAGCGCAGCAGCATCCAGAGGAAAATCAGCGCGCCCAGCGGCTGGGTCAAGGCATACAACATCGACACCCGGAATTCCCGCGCCGCCCCAGCTTGGGCCAGCATGGGAATCACGATGGCAATCACTGCGAGAACCCGCGCCCATCCGTGCACGAAAGGCAGCGCCACCCACGGAAAGATCCACGCCATAAAAATCGCGAACAATTGCAATCCCGCCATCCACCAGCGAAATCCCGTCGCCGCGTAAAAATTCTTTTCGGTTCCGCGAATAATATTGCCCACGCCGGAGTGCCAGTGCACGCTCACCGCCGATCCGGCCTTGGCCACTCCCGACCGGCAACCCGCCTCTTTCACCAGCTTGCCCACCTTCACGTCGTCAATCACTTCCAGCGCCAGCCGACGGTGCGTCCCCATCTTTTTGTACGCGCTGCGCCGGATCAGTTGAAACGCGCCCACCCCGATATAGGTGGGCGATTTGGGATTGCTAACGCTCCACGGCCGCGTGGACATCACAAAAGCCGTCGCGAAAAACGTCATCACCACTTTTTCGCCGAAGGTGTACAGCTTCGCTTCGGCCAAGAGCGGCATGTGATCCCAGTGTTTCTCTTCGGCCAGCGCAATCGCCCGGCGCAAAACGTCTGGCGCGAAATGCACGTCCGCGTCAGTTAGCACCAGCCACTCGCCGGTGGAATTCTCGTAGGCTTGCTGTAGGCCGTAGGTTTTACCCAGCCAACCGTCGGGCAGGGAGGTGACGTGCACAACTTTCAGCCGCGGGTCGCGCTTCGCGGTGGCGTCGAGAATCGCGCCAGTCGCATCGGCGGACCGATCATCCACCGCCACCACTTCATAATTCGGATAATCCAAAGCGAGAAATGTGCCAAGCGCCGCCGCAATCTTCTCCTCTTCATCCCGCGCCGCGAACAGGATCGAAACTGACGGACACGCAGAATCCGCCAGAGGCGCCACACGAAACAACGAAGGGATCTTCCGAATCCCAATCCCCCCATCGATCGCCAAGCCCACCCAAGCCAGCGCCACCATGCCCAACAGAAACCCGACGACCGCGATCCCCACTCACCCTCCTGTAGCGGCCACCTTCAGGTGGGCCAATTGCCTTTTCAATGGCATAGGCTCTCAGCCTGTCTGCACCCCCACCTTCAGTGGGATGTGGCCTCCGCAAACCAGCCCAGCCCCAACCGCAGGCCCCAATTTCCTCAGCCAACCAACGATGAACACGCTATGCTAACACTTCGCATGTCGCGCCCAGTTTCCCATCCACCCACCCTCTCAATTGTCGGCGCCGGACGCCTGGGACGCAGCCTGGCTCGCCGATTCCGCCGCCTCGGCTACCCAATCGCCGCAGTCGTCACCCGCTCGAACGCAACTTCCCGCAGCGCCACCCGCTTCATCGGCGCCGGCCAGCCGCAATCCGCGCTCACTCGCGAAATCCTCCGTGCCGATGTTATTCTGTTAACCGTTCCGGATGGCGCGCTAGCCGCCGTAGCTCGGTCGCTCGCGCAAATTGAACCAAAAGACTGGCGCGGCAAAGTGGTATTGCACACCAGCGGAGCGCTGGATCGCTCCGTGCTAGCGCCACTCGGGAAACGCGGCGCGGCCACTGGTTCGCTGCACCCGATGCAGACTTTCTCGGGCCATCGCGATCCGGAAGTTCGCGGCGTGGTTTGCGGCATCGAAGGCGATCCCCGCGCGCGGCGTATCGCCATCGCGTTAACCCGTGCACTCGGCGCGATTCCGGTCACCATCGACGGTCGCCACAAAATTCAGTATCACGCGGCCGCGGCCATGGTCGCTGGCCTCGGGTTGGCTCTAACCGAAGGCGCAACGCAAGTCTTGCTGAGCGTCGGTTTCAGCCGTCAGAAAGCGTCAAAAGCGCTTCTGCCCTTAATGCGCGAAATGTTAAAGAACTTTGAGAAGGACGGTCCACACGCCGCCTGGACCGGCCCGATTTCGCGCTCTGATTTCGGCACCATCGCGCTGCACGCCAAAGCTCTAAGCGTGCACCCGAAAGAATTGCAGCAGGCTTACGCCGCGCTCGCCCGGCTTTCGGCGCGGGTGCTGGCCAAAAATTATCGTCCAACGCTCCATCAGCTGAATAAAGCGTTGGCCTCGTCTAGGAGGAAGTCGCAGTGAAGAACCTGCATATTCCCGTCGAGCACACCACGCTGGCCAATGGCTTGCGCGTGGTCGTTTCGCCCGACCGTTCCGCGCCGGTGGTTACCGTCGGCGTCTACTATCAGATCGGTTTTCGTCTGGAACCATTCGGCCGCAGCGGTTTCGCGCATCTTTTCGAGCACATGATGTTCCAAGGCTCGGCCAATGCCGGCGAAAATGGAACATATCCGCCTGATCAATTCCTCCGGCGGCATGCTGAACGGCACCACCAATTACGACATCACCAATTATTTCGAATCCGTCCCTTCCAATGCGCTCGAACGCGTGCTCTGGCTCGAAGCCGACCGCATGCGCGCCCTGAAAGTCGACGACGAAAATCTGCGCAACCAGCGTGACGTGGTCAAAGAAGAAGTTCGCGTCAACGTCATGAACCAGCCCTACGGCGGATTCCCCTGGCTCGATTTGCCGCCGGTCGCTTTCCGCAATTGGCCCAACGCCCACAATTTCTACGGCGACTTCGCCGATCTCGACGCCGCCACTCTCGCCGACGTCCAACATTTCTTTCACACCTACTACGCGCCGAATAACGCGGTGCTGGTCATGGTCGGCGATCTCGATCCGGCCGAAAGCTTCGCCTTTGCCAAGAAATATTTCGAAGACATTCCGTCGCACGCGTTTCCGCCAGTCGCGGATGTTTCCGAGCCGGCCGCAAACCGAAGAGCGCCGCGGCGCGGTCGAAGAAAAATTCGGCCCGCTGCCCGCCATCGCCATCGGCTACACCGTTCCAGCGCGCAATAATCCCGATTGGTACGCCGCCGCGATTCTCGATCGCGCTCTGCACGGCGGCCGCGTCGGCCGCATCTACCGCAGCCTGGTGCTCGAAAAGGAAATTGCGGTCGAAACCGACGGCGGAGCCGATATCATCGAAACCAACGGCCCTACCCAGATGGTCACCCGCATTTTTCACACGCCGGAAACCGATTCAGCCGATGTCGTCGCCGCCTTCGACGAAGTGATTTCCGAAATTCAGCAAAATGGAATCACCGAGGAGGAATTAGCACCGGTAAAAGTGAAACTACGCGCCGAATTTTATTCCAACCTCGAAAGCGGCATGGGCGCGCACATGCCCCGCTTCGGCCTGATGCATTATCTGGCCTGCTTCACCCTTTTTGACGGCGATCCGCAGCGCATCAATTCAGTCCTCGCCGGTTTTGAAGCCGTCACCCCGGCCCAAGTCCAAGCCGCGGCAAAAAAATATCTCGTTCCGCAAAACCGGGCGGTTCTCGTCCGGCAACCCGTATCTAAGGCGGCAGCTTAATGAGTGGCAGCAACGCAACAACCACCGTGAAACCACAGTCCGGCACTTCCGCAAATGGCGGAGCCGCAAATCGCAGCACTGCAGTTCCGGCACTCGGCGCCGAACGCCCAGTCGCTTGGCCCAAGCGCAGCGTCAAAACACTGGCGAACGGCCTGCAGGTAGTCCTCGCCGAAGTTCACACCTTCCCGAAAATTACCGCGCAGCTATTTTTCCGCAGCGGCAATTCGCTGGTGGCCCACACCACGCCGGGCCTCGCCGATATGACTGCCACGGTGGTGCGCACCGGAACCACTTCACGTCCCAGCCGCCAGATTGAAGAAGATCTCCGCCGCATGGGCGGCGACCTCGGCACCAGCGCCGGAGCCGACTCCAGCGCCATTTCCATTGCCGGCCTCGCGGAATTCTCCGAGGGCCTGCTCGAACTCGTCGCCGACCTCGCGCGCAACGCCTCCTTTCCCGCCGAGGAATTCGAACGCGAACGCCGCCAGAAAATCGAAGGCCTGCGCATCGAACGCACCACTCCCGGCTTCCTGGCCAACGAGCGTTTTCGCTCGGTCATCTTCGGCGCGCATCCTTACGCCGTAATCTCTCCCGACCGTTGAGCAGGCCGCCTCGTACAACGTCGACCAGCTCAAAGCCTTCTACGCCCAAAACTATTCTCCGGCGAACGCGCTGCTCATCGTCGTCGGTGACTTCTCCAGCGAGGCAATGTTCGCGCAGATCGAAAATATTTTCGGCGGTTGGAAATCGCCAGCCCCCGAGCATCCGAAATCCGCCGCGCCGCCGAGCAACACCGGCCGCAAAGTTCATCTCGTCCACTTGCCGGGCAGTGTGCAGACCCAGCTCGTCGTCGGCAATCTAGCCATCACCCGCCGCGACCCGGACTGGATGCGGCTGGTCATCGCCAACTCCATCTACGGCGGCGCCTTTCACTCGCGCCTGGTCATGAACATTCGCGAGCAGAAGGGCTACACCTACAGCCCGCGCAGCGGAATCCAGTCGATGCGCCAGCAGGGGTTCTTCAACATCCACGCCGCGGTGCGCAACGACGTCGCCGCCGCGTCGCTCACCGAGATCTTCTACGAGATGGACCGCATGCGTTCGCTTCCGGTTTCCGACCGAAGAGCTGGAAAGCGCCCGCGCGCTACCTCACCGGAGTCTTCTCGCTGGGAGTCGCGACGCAAGACGGCGTGCTCGGCCAGCTCTCGACCATCTACCTCGACCGCTTGCCCGAGGATCATCTCGAGACCTATCGCGCGCGAATCCACGCGCTCACCGCCGACGATATCCTCGTCGCCGCGCGCAAGTACTTCGACTCCGCCAACGCGCAAATCGTAGTAGTCGGCGACCGCGCGCAGATCGGCGAACAGGCCGCGCTCTTCGGGGAAGTTTATTCTTACGACGCGCACGGCACGCTGCTCAAGTAGAAACTATCGTCCAATGCGATAGTCGTTCTATGCCGCAGTTGGCTCGTCGAATTCCGTTCGATCCAGCGAAGTACAAGCCTCGCTCGTGGGTTAGCAAACACCGCGTCGCGATCGGGACGTCGCTCTCTTTCGGCGGATTCGCGTTGCTCGTTATCTTCAACTATTTCCACCTGCAAGGAACTTTCGCCACGAGCGTGCGCTACATCGCTGCTGTCGCGGTTATCCTGGGTCTCGCCTTTCGACGTTTTCCATTCTCCCGGCGATCGCAGTTGAATGAACGGAACAGGGGAAAGGCCCTGGTGGTGCTCGCGCTACTCTGGCTCGTTATTCTTCCCGCAGCTTGTCTATTTGCGTTCCACGCGCTTCGAAAATGAAAGTAAAAGTTCGATTGATCGCCGCTCTTTTATTTTTGGTCTTCGGAAACGCAGCGCTGGCGCAGAAGAAAGTGCCGCCGGCGCAGCCGCTGGATTTGAATTCGGCGACGGCGGAGCAGTTGCAGCAGATTCCGGGAATTGGCCCGGTCATGGCGCAAAATATTGTAAAGTTTCGCGAAAAAAGCGGGCCGTACAAAAGGGTGGAAGACGTCCTGGCCATCCACGGAATCTCAAAGAGGGTCTTCGCCGAGATTCGGCCCTACCTCATCGTAAAGCCGCCTGAATCGCCTGCCAAAAAATAAATTTTGGTTTTGCGGCGTTTGCACTGTGCACGCGAGTCGCGCAATTTTATTTGCGCGACTCTGACGCGGCCTCTTCGCTGCGCGCGGCGCCGCGAACCAGCGGCACCTGCTCGACAATCTCCAGGCCGTAGCCATCGAGCGCCACCACTTTGCGCGGATGATTGGTCAGCACCCGGATGCGCCGCAGCCCCAGGTCGATCAATATTTGTGCGCCGATGCCGCTCTCGCGCTGCACTTGCCGCTGCGCGCCCAGGTTATCGTGATCGGTCTGCTCGCGGTCGTGAAAACGGATCCGCGGCAGCTCGCCGGTTTCCACTCCGCGCGAGTTTTCATGCAGCGGCGCGCGCTGATCGATCTGAAACCCGCGCCCGGTATGGTGCAGGTAAACGAACACGCCGCGTCCCTCCGCGGCAATCGCCGCCAGCGCCCGGTCGGTGCTGGCCGCGCAGTCGCATGCGGTCGAGCCAAACACGTCGCCAGTCAGGCAATGCGAATGCACGCGCACCAAAGGTGGCGCGTCCTTCGCCGCACTACTCGCCGCGGCGCCTCCCGCTGGCGCCGGATTTTGCAAGCCGATATCGCCGCGCACCAGCGCGACGTGCAATTCATTGTCCGCGTCATTGGCGTACGCGATCATCCGGAAATTTCCGTGGCGCGTCGGCAAAATCGATTCGGCGATGCGCCGCACGTGGCGCTCGTTCAACATCCGGTAGCGGATCAAATCCGCCACCGTCAGCAATTTCATGTTGTGCAGCGCGCAAAATTCCTTCAGCTGCGGAATCCGCGCCATCGAGCCATCGTCATTCATCACTTCGCAGATCACGCCCGAATGGTCGAGGCCCGCCAGCCGCGCCAAATCCACCGACGCTTCGGTCTGCCCGGCGCGCACCATCACCCCGCCATTGCGCGCGCGCAATGTGTAGACGTGCCCGGGCCGCGCCAAATCTTCCGGATGCGTATCGGGATTGGTGGCCGCCAAAATCGTCGTCGCCCGGTCGGCCGCGCTGGTTCCGGTCGTGGTCCCGCGGCGCGCGTCGATCGGCTCGCAAAAAGGCGTGCCGAACATCGAAGTGTTGCGCGGCGTGATCGGCGCCAGCGCCAACGCGTCGCAACGCTGCTCGGTCATCGCCAGGCAAATCAGCCCGCGCCCGTATTTCGCCATGAAGTTGATCGCTTCCGGCGTCACTTTTTCGGCGGCCATGGTCAGGTCGCCTTCGTTTTCGCGGTCTTCGTCGTCCACCAGGACGATCATGCGCCCAGCGCGAATGTCTTCGAGCGCTTCTTCCACACTAGCAAACGGCGGCTTGCGGTCAGTC
>CAWIEL010000010.1:0-102114 GCA_963835025.1 uncultured Acidobacteriota bacterium | reverse complement strand
CTCGATTTTGCAGCGGGAAAAGTAGAATTCGCAAGCAGCATTCCCGAAGCCGACTTCTACTCGATTCGCACTCCGTCTTGGCAAATCGCGCGGGTTCTCGATCGTTCCATTACCTGGGAAGAGCTGGCGCTTACCTTCCGCGTGCGTCTGAGCCGCAAGCCAGACGTGTATCAAACGCTGATTCAAGGTTTTCTTTTGATGGAGCCGGAGGACATGAACTGGTTTTGCGCTCGAATCCTCGAAGTCGAGCAGCGGAAAAATCGGATCGTGATCGAAGCCGGCGGGACCAAATATTCGATCGATCGGTTTTGTCCCCACCAGGGCGGTGATTTAAGTCAGGGCTGGCTGCACGAAGGCAGGTTCTGGACCTGTCCCCGTCATCGCTGGCACTTCGATTTGGAGCGCGACGGCCAGTGCACCACCAGCAGCGGGAGTATTCACGCGATTTGCCTCGAGAATGATTGAAGCGCTCGTCCGTCGGCCGTTTGCTCCACAAAATGAACCGGAGTTTGAATGAATTCGCATAGCGCCACCGCCGAAATCGAAGCTCCCACTCGCGTAGCGCCACTTCCCCCCGCGGAGTCGGTGGCAGCAGCACCGAGGAGTTTTGCATTCGACAATGTGTTTCTGGTTGTCGCGATTTCTGCGCTTCTGATTACGCCCTGCTTCTGGCACCAACACATCGAAGCCGGTGACCTGGGCAGTCACGTTTACAATGCCTGGCTCGTGCAACTGATCGAACGCGGCCAAGCACCGGGTCTGTGGATTGCCCCTCAGCGAAATAATGTTCTCTTCGATCTTCTATTGAGTGGTCTCGCCTCCGTCGTAAGTCTCAATGCGGCCGCGCAAATTTCCGCAGCCATCGCCGTGCTGATATTTTTCTGGGGTGCGTTCGCTTTCATAGCCGCGAGCGTCAAGCGGCCGCCATGGGCGCTCGCCCCAGTGCTCGCCATGGTTTCCTACGGCTGGACATTCAACCACGGATTCTTCAATTACTACATCTCGGTAGGCCTGGCATTTGGCGCGCTCGCGATTTTTTCCTGGCGCCCAGGTTGGACTCGTTTCCTTGTCTTAGCGCTCGTTCCGCTAATTTACCTCGCTCACCCTTTGGGCATTGCGTTGCTGTTCGGAGCTGGAGCCTACATCGCAGTTGCCAAGCTTATCCCGGTACGTCTGCAATCTTGGTTAGTTCTGGCCGCGATCGGCGCGTTGACAGTCGCACGCCTGTATTTGGTTCGGCACTTTCGAGTCGATCCTGCTCTGCACTCGGCAATTTTCTTCAATGGGCTCGATCAACTTCTGTTCACCAATCGCTACGCCATTGTTCTGTTGGCACTCGGCATTATTTTCGCCGTCGCCTTCGTCCGGGAAGCGTTGCGTCCGGGCGGGCTATGGAAGTGGCTGGCGCTATGCGCCATTCCACTGCAACTCTTCATTTTGATTGAAGCCGTGATTCAGATTTTCCCGGGCGCTATTTATCTTCCGCAATATGCCGCCCCCATCAGCGAGCTCAGTGAACGCCTCACTTCAATCTCCGCGGTGCTCCTGTGCGCGGTGCTGGCGACGATGGCGCTCCGCAAGTGGCAAATCTACGGGCTCAGTGCCGCAGCACTCGTGTTCTTTGCCTTTCTGTATCAGGACACCGGGCGGATCGATCGGATGGAATCGCAAGTGGAATCGCTGATCAGTTCGATTCCGCCGGGACAGCGCGTGCTATTGGCGATCCATCAACCACTCAATTACCGATTTTCGTCGAAACATATTCTAGATCTCGCCTGCGTGGGACGCTGCTTCGCCTACGGAAATTACGAAGCTCCGGCGCGTCAATTCCGGATCCGCGCGCTTCCCGAAAACCCCTTCGTGGTCAGCGATATTCGAGACGCCGCCGCCATGGAAGATGGCAACTACGTGCCTGGCCCGAATGTTCTTCCGATATTTCAGATTTACCAGTGCGGCTCTGCCTGGACCGATCTATGTATCCGGCCGTTGGGCGCGAACCCATGAATCCTCACGCGCCTCGCCACCCGAAATCATCGGGAAGCAGATCGTTTCTTTCCCGTTGGCAACGCAAGTAGGCGATGGACCACATGAATTTGCTGTTCGCCGCCGAGTACCACACCTCGTACAGAGCAGGATCGTCCTGAACCTTTCGTAATGTAGCTCGATATTGCAGAGAAGCTTCGAATTCGTAGGTTCGATCCAGCAGGAACGGTCCGACGTGCCAGCTCTCCCCGTGGTCGACACTGTATGCGTAATGAATTCTGGAGCCTTCTCCCACCTGCCCCGTGCTGGTCACGATTAGAGCGCTGAGCCGGTCTTGTTCTTGAATTACATCGATGTGCCACAGATTTCGGCCGCTTAGCGACGGCGCGATTTTGCATCTCTGGCTCGCGCTCCAATTTGCGCCGTCTGCGCTAATTCGTAGAGTAATCACGAATTGCCCGTCGATCTTTTCGATCGTCCACATTCGAAAACAGGTTCATCCTGAATCACCGCTGGCGAGAGCAGGCCGGCCCCGCTTTTTATCCAGTAGTACCTCCATCGGCCTGCTCCAATTGACTCATCACCGCTCTTCGTCAAACAAATTCGATTTTCAGTTGGAGTTCTGCTTCGCAATGTCTCCCGGAAGAACAACCAAAATTGATCTTGATGAAAGCGATCTGGATCCGAATGGTGATCGCCCTTAATTGAAAGCGAAGGAACCAGCGGATTCGTTAAGTCATCCGGGATTTGCCAGTTGATTCCATCGGAGCTGGCGAACAATTCCGGATCTCGAAGAAATCATTTCCGTAAGGATACGGCGTGCAAACCATCCAGTACGTCCATTTCTGTGCGCCGAAACCGTCCGGAACGTAAATAACATCGGGATGAGCCGCCTGCCCGGAGCCATCTGAAGTCTGAATGTTTAGAAGCAAAGGTTTCGGCGCGGACCTGCTGGTTTGATTGATCTTGGATAAGGCGCATGGCTCAAGTTCGCCTGAGTCCTGTCCGGAATATCGATTAATCGCCGCAAAATCCGATTCACAACCGTCTTGGGAGGAAGATCGAAGTGGAAAAGTAATCCGAGAAGGGCGAAGAGCCCAACGATGGTTAAGGCCAGCAGATATTCCATTCCATAGACGAGACGGCCTAAAATTTGTTGAACGTGATCAGTTCCGAATAAATATTGTCGACCCGCGGAGCGGCGATCCCGTTGGAACGGTACAGGCGCAGGCCTCGATTCTTAAATTCCACGCGCGAGAGCCGCCCTTTCAGCAACCTGGAATCGTACCGCACAAAAACGAACCGGCCGGAGGCCCACAGGTGCTTCTTTAGCAAGCTTAGGTCTCGGCGAAAGAATCTGCGTTACTCAGATGACACAGATTGAGGAGTCTCGCGCCCATGAAACTTAACTTGTGCACGCGGGAAGTCGTGGCCAGCCCGTAACAATAGTCGGTGGATGTCGAGTTCCGGATCAAGAAATGAACGCACGGGAGGTCCGCGTGATCTTCGAACACGGTGAGGTCGTCTCGCCGCAGGCGACTTCGAATTTCATTCTTGTCAAATGTCACCAGACTTTTGCCATCGCCGGTGTGATTCATGCGGGCGCCGATGCGCGGAATAACCGGAATCGAAATCTGTTCCTCTTCGAGCACTTGGAACCCGATTTTTTGTAAGTTTTCCGGTGCGCTGCCGAAGGTGTGAGATTTGTGATTAGCAATTGTTTGGCATCCAGAATCGGATTCAAGAGCTTGCTGCCAATCTTCATCGCACGATATTCCGCACTCATGATCCAGGAACTCATATTGCAGAAGACGACGCTCTCTCCGTCGATCATTCTCGTGAATATAAAGTGCCCAAAAAACCTGCGATCGTCTCGCCGTCCACTATGGCGTAGCCATAGGGAAATTCCGGCAGCTTCCAGCGGTATTCGAAGACCGGACCCCAATGCTTAGAAAACCTAAAATCTTCCTGGCGTGCCAGGAATTCCTTCACTGGGCCGACCAGATCCTCATGAACTTCCTTCAATTCCACCATTTCTTTCGCCTTGCCCGCATGTAAATCACGTCGCGAATGCCCGAGCGTGCTGCATTCTGCGAAATGTTGATGGTTCATTAGGTGGTATCGACTCGCGAATGGCGAAATTTTATGCTCCCGGCGGACGCTGCGTATTACCCTGAGGTTAACGATGGATTGAAATGCTGCGTCACGGCGGGCCTCCTCGATGGGTTACGGAGCATTCGCCGGATTGTCTTAGTTACGTAACACGCTGTTTCGGCCGTAAAGTATTCTGAAGGCCAAATTTGCTTGTCAGATCGTCTTTCCCGGCATTTCGAATCGTGCCCATCGAGCAAACGGCCATTTATGAGCACATCTTTGGACATCACTTTCCGTAAGAAGTCAGCGATCTCATACTTCCCCGGTACTCCTTGCTGCTCGACCGCATGAACTGGTTCGCGCTGGACCGAAACCATCCGTCAGAACGCCAACTGCGCGAAGTTTGTGACTCGAGAAGACCTTTACCGGTACATAAGTGCGAAGTACCTAGCGGAAGCAAGGCAGCCCGTCGATTATTTCGAGTTCGGCGTCTTCGAGGGCGAAAGTATCAAATACTGGGCGGACCTGAATCGCCACGCCGAAAGCCGCTTTTTTGGATTCGATTCCTTTGAAGGGCTTCCAGAGGCATGGAACCGCGACAACCCCGCCGGATTCTACAGCGCTCACGGAAAATTACCGGAGACCGACGATCGGCGAATCGAATTCATCGTCGGCTGGTTTCAAAAATCGATGCCGGCATTTTTGGCCGCTTACCAGCCGAAGAACCCGCTGGTGATTCACAGCGACAGCGATCTGTACTCTTCCACTCTCTATTCGCTAACGGCCATGAATGCCTACATGGTTCCCGGCACGATCATCATCTTCGATGAGTTCTACGATCCGCTGCCGAATACCGCGCTCTGCAGGATTACGCCGCCGCTTATATGCGTAAATACGAAATTATTGCGGCCACTAGAAATTACGTACAAGCCGCGATTCGCCTCATTTAGTCCTGCGTTTATTTGCCGACCAGCATCGCATTGAAGAAATAAACCGGCGAGTTGCGGTCCTGACCAGAATTTGAATGTTGGTGCCGGCCGCGGCAACAATCAGCACGGTCCAATTGCAGGTGTTGCCGCCGAAGGACATGTTGCACTACCGGGATATGTCGCGCCGACCGTGCCATAGTCCGGATTGGTGTAGATGACTTCGAAAGTCACCGTCGCGCCGTTGGCATTGTTGCTCTCGACGGCCTCAAAATTAACTTCGTACCAGCCTTGCCCGCCGAAATTTCCCGTCGCGTTCGTTGTAAACATCGTCGTGCGGGGTAATCGCCCGTGACGGCGCCTGGATCACCTCTGCCAAGTTCGCGTTCAATCCATGGCCATACGGTCCGGAATCGAGCGGCTGAGCGTCATACCGCGTCATCTTTCCGCTGGCGTTGAACACTCCGGCCTGATGCGTGCAGTGCTCATCCAGCGAACTTCCGACCAGGCAGGTGTCCCCGTCGATATCGGTCACGGACGATCCTCCGTTTAAACTCACCAGCGCGGCAACCGAGCCGTGGCCAAATCCAGATACGAACGCAAAGTGGATTGTCCGTAAGCCAGTAGTTCGAACGCACCGTCGTAGTCCAAGGTAATTTGTGTACAACTGTTGGGCGAGATGCTATTCAGAACCGCACCGGAGACGCCCACTGTCCGATCGAACTCGGATACGGACCGCCGGAAGCCGCGCAGCCCACACTCGGAAAACTTGCAGTGTTCCCGGAAACCGCGCTGATCGTCTGCGCGCCTTGGCAGCTGAGCGGAAGCGCCGTGCCCAGGCTGACTTGCTCTGAGACGCTCACACCACAGTCCGCAATGTCGCAGTTCATCGTGCTGATTCCGCCGGCGTTGGTGATCGTTTCGATCGTTGCCGGACTCAGCAGGGGCTCGCTGAATGTGTTTTCTAGGCCCTGAACATTCAAGGGGCTGGCCAACCCGCCATTGTTTACCCAAACCATGTGTTGCAATTTACGTCGTAGGAGAACAAAACGGACGTACTTGCGCTCGGCGCGGTGCTGACATTCGGTGAATTCGAAATATTCCCTCCAAAATTCACCGTAAATCCGCCTGCCGAATCTTGCGAGAACAATACGTTTACGACTTCGCCGCCCGTTGGATTTTCGAACACCACGCTCGTAATGTTCTGGTTCACGACCACTTTGTAGGAGGTCTGCTTTTTAGAGACGTCCATGGTCACTACCCCGGCTACGATGGGCACGATCTGCTGCGCCGACACTGCCGACGCGCAGGCCAACATTGCAAACAGGCACAGCAGCCTCTTCATTGGAAAGCTCCTAATTTTTAGAGATCTGCTTGGCCGACGCTTGGTCGAAGCCGCACCCCCAGCGCCCGGAAGCATCCCTTCTAGCTCACGCGTGTGGACGGCAAGTTAAGCTAGCTTGAACGTTGAAGTGATTCGCCTAAACTTGCGTTGCAAACGCAACTGGCTTGGGGACGTCCTGTCGCGGGGCATTGAAATGTCACGCCAGGATTCAACCCGCTGTTCATGGTGCAGTAACCAGCATTTCCGTCAGGCCCACTAAGCTATGCTGCCGACAGCAAAGACGAGCTAAGAATCAAGCCCGATGTCGATGGATGCAGGAGCAGGTATGAGATGGCGTCAGGCTCGCGGAGCTGTACATATTCGAATGAAACTCTTGACGAAGAAGGTGTCGACGGACGTGTCCCAGTTTTTGCGTAAGCTTGCCGAATTAGAGCTCGAACTCCGACGCGACGAAATACTCCGCGAAATCCTAGCCCGGCACCAAGACGGAAAGTTTTGACATCCCCTCGTTCGCGCCGCGCCCCGCCATTGTCTTCAAATAAAAACGAATATGACTCTTGTGCAATCTTCTCTGGGTGTGGCGTGCGAGGTGCACTTTCTGTAAACGCTGTCGCTGCACTTTTCAGATGCCAAACGGCGGCCAAAATGGGGAATTTTCTGATTTGAAGGGAACAGAGGTAAACCAACTGACGCAGTGGCGGAGGACGCAGTCACGTGCGAATCGCTCTCCGAACCAAATCCCTGCTAACAGGGATTAATACAGGGAATTTTTGCGCTAAGCAACTCAGAACCAAGTGTAAGTTGGGAATCCAGAACCTCTTACAGCTCAAAGGTCGATTCACGCGCTAAACGGAACAGGGAAAATCTACGCGGTATCAGGGACTTCGAATCCCTGATTTTCGGGTTCCCACGGTTTCCCTTCAATTGTCCGATTACCGCTGCCAGTTCAACCGGTTGACGCAACACTTTTCAGTCCGCGACTGGTGTGTCGCCGGGCCGCAGGGTCTCGCCGCGCTGAGGTAAAGTCCCGCATGAATTCAGCCGATTAGGAATGAGTAACCTCGGGGGTGCACTCCGTGAGGCTCAGACTAGTCGCAATCTCAGTGTTGATGATGTGGAGCGCCACAAACGCGTCAGGCCAAGCACCACAAGGTCCTGGCGGTGCACCAGAACAAGGACGCTGGCATGTTCAAACGACCTCCGGTGACTCCCCTGCCCAAATTGCGACGCGCAAACCGGTAGCGTTCGATGGCTGGTATACATGCATTTCACAGCTTTGCGGTGGTCAGCCGCTTTACGCACATGATTCGACGATTTGTGACACCGTAGACTTCGAAAACCAGAGTTCTGGCCTGGTGATTAACGGAACAACGGCGGCGCTGCAGTTTGGGGTTTCGGGCGGTTTTCTCGACAACTTTGTTTACACCTTCGTGGGAACCTTGTCCGCGAATACCGAAACAGTGGACGGCGCTACAACGCTGAAAAGTGCGACGATAACCGGAACATATGGATCCACTCCCGGCGGTTGTAACAACGGCACACCGCTGCTCCCAGGTATATCAAGCCAAGGTACGTTCATCGCGACGTGGTACCCGCCGATGTCCGGAAAGTTCTATGGAGCCCTCGTTCCAGTGGATGTGACGATCTCTCAGTTTGAATTAGAACTAGTTCTTACGCCAACCGCCGATGGCTCACTGACGGGTACCGCTACGACGGGTCGATTACTGGAAATCAAGGGCGAATGGTTATTTATACCTGTCCAGAGTGCATGCTTCAGCTCCACGACGTTAATCGTCACGCGAGGTACTGCGCCGAACCTGACCGGTGCGCCAGGAAACCGATTCAAAATTACGGCGATTGATACGGCGGGCAACGATCTGCACCTCGAAGGGGTCGCGATCCAAAGTGGTTCGAATCGCCAATACACTGTCCAGTACGGAATTCTGGGCGGAGTCTGCAGCGGACAGAGCGCAATAACGGCGGGTTTCTCGCAGCTCACTGTTCGCGGCGCGGCCGATCGTCCAGCGTTGCGACGTGAGGCTCCACGGGAGCCCACCGATCCGTCCTTCGGCGACAGACCGATCGCGAACCGTTCAAACTTGCGTTCCTTCGCGCCGGCTACCAATTACGTCCATTAAAAGTGTATGGAGAAAGCGGACGAGACTTGAATTTATCCTGTCTAGAGACGCAAAAGTATGTAGGAGCATAGTGCATTTCGAATACCCGCCAAGAAAATCTGTGATTTCAAGTTCAAGGTAAATCCTCCACCGAGCGCAACGCCTGAAAGCGAGCTTGGCGACCTAGCTCGTGGCCCGTTGGACATTAAACTGGAAACACAACTTGACCCTTTCGGTGGCTGGGTATAGGTTTAAGTTCCCTTCTAAGTAAACCGGTCTTTGGCTACGGCTGCCCTCTTTCAGCCATCAAGCCATCTCCGGCGTACCGTCCCCTTCCCAAGTGGTTGAGATGAAAACGAAATCTGTGCTGAATCGAAGGACATGGCTCGCGTTCGGGGTTGCCACTTTGACCCTGCTCGTCGTGGGCGCGATCTCCTATCGCGGAATTGTCATGTCCGGTAAGAGTGACCATTGGGTGCGCCACACCCACGAAGTTCTGGAGGACTTGCAGAATCTCCTTGGCGCAATGGAAGGCGTCGAATCCAGCGCCAATGGATTTATTTTGACTGGCGATGAATCCTACCTGAAAACCTACCGCGCAAACATCCTGCGTACTCAACAGTACCAAACAGTCGTCGGCGACCTGACTTTCGATAACCCAACACAGCAGCGACAGATTCCAAATCTCGAAAAGTTAGCTGCCCAAGAAATCCAACTTGCTGACTCAATCATCGCGTTGCGGCGTACGAATGGCTTGGCATCGGATGTTCCCGCGCTACAGATCGGAGCAGGCCAGCAGATCATGGATGCTTACCGTGAACTCATCGGTGAGATGCAGGCCGAAGAGCTTCGATTGATGGCACTGCGCAACGCCGACGCAGGCCGCCTCCTGCGACAAACTAAAGTCGTTTTGATCCTCGGCACGATCTTGGGTGTATTGATCGCGGTGAGCGCAGGTTTGAGCGTGTACCGCGACGGGTCACAGCGCAGCGCCGTAGAAGACGCGCTTCGCGACAGCGAGGAGAAGTATCGCACCCTGGTGAACGGCGTTCAGGATTACGCGATCTTGATGCTAAGCCCACGCGGTGAAATCTCCAGCTGGAATCCTGGCGCAGAGCGGATGACCGGCTACAAGTGTAACGAAGTCACGGGCAAAAGCTTTTCCCGTTTTTTCCCTTCTGATGACATCAAGCGGGGCAAACCGGCGGAGATCTTAAGGCTAGCCGCCGCCAACGGCCGATATGAAGAACAGGGCGTGCGCGAGCGGAAAGATGGCTCCCGCTTCCAAGTTCACACGACTTATACGACGTCACGCGGTCCGGCCGGAAATCTACGCGGTTTTTCCGTAATCAGTCGCGATCTCAGCGAAACCACTGCGTCAGGTGTGAAGTACCGGGGCCTGTTGGAGGCTGCTCCGGATGCCATGGTCGTTGTGAACCAGGACGGCGAAATCGTTCTACTCAATCTTCAGGCTGAAAAACAGTTCGGTTATCACCGCGACGAGCTCGTAGGCCAGAAGGTGAAGAACATTATTCCGGAAGGCTTTGCGGAGCGGCTGATCGCAGATGGAACACGTACCGCGTCCGAAGCGCTGGCACAGCAGATCGGCACGGGGATCGAACTCAACGGGCGGCGCAAAGACGGCAGCGAATTTCCCATCGAGATCATGTTAAGTCCGCTCGAAAGTGCCGAAGGAATTCTGGTCACTGCAGCGATCCGCGACATTAGCGTGCGTAGGGAAGCAGAAAAACACTTGGCCCGGATGGAAGGCCGGTACCGCGGACTGCTCGAAGCAGCTCCAGACGCGATGGTCGTCGTGAACCAGCTTGGAGAGATTGTTCTGCTGAACGTTCAGGCGGAAAAGCGATTCGGGTACCGCCGCGATGAACTCGTCGGGCAGAAAGTGAAAAACATAATTCCGGAAGGGTTCGCAGAACGGTTGCTAGCAGATGGCACCCGGTCGGCATCCGAAGCCCTGGCGCAGCAAATCGGCACGGGCATCGAGCTGTATGGTAGACGGAAGAACGGAAGCGATTTCCCGATTGAGATCATGTTAAGCCCACTGGAAAGTGTCGAAGGTACGCTGGTCACTGCCGCGATCCGCGACATCAGTGTGCGCAAAGAAGCGGAGAGGCACCTGGCGCGCATGGAAAGTAGATACCGGGGCCTGCTGGAGGCGGCTCCGGACGCTATGGTCGTCGTTAACCAGGGTGGCGGAATTGTTCTTCTGAATGTGCAGGCCGAAAAGCAGTTCGGATACCACCGCGATGAGCTTCTGGGACAAAGAGTAAAAAACATTATTCCCGAAGGGTTTGCCGAACGCCTGATCGCTGACGGGCTGCGTTCTGCCGAAGATGCATTGGCGCAACGCATCGGCACGGGCATTGAGCTTATGGGGCGTCGCAAGAATGGAACCGAGTTTCCCATCGAAATCATGTTGAGCCCCCTGGAAAGCGCCGAAGGAATTCTGGTGACGGCCGCCGTCCGTGACATCAGCGTGAGGAAGGAAGCGGAAAAACACCTTGCCCGGATGGAAGGCCGATACCGCGGACTGCTTGAAGCAGCCCCGGATGCCATGGTCGTCGTGAACCAAAGCGGAGAGATTGTCCTGCTCAACGTTCAGGCCGAGAAGCAGTTCGGGTACCGCCGCCACGAACTGGTCGGCCAAAGAGTAAAAAACATAATTCCGGAAGGCTTCGCCGAGCGCTTGATCGCCGATGGCCTGCGATCCGCCGAAGATGCGCTGGCCCAACAGATTGGGACGGGAATCGAGCTCAACGGACGACGGAAAGATGGAAGCGAATTTCCTATCGAGCTGATGCTCAGTCCCCTCGAAAGTGCCGAAGGCGTTCTGGTCACTGCGGCGATTCGCGACATTACAACCCGCAGAACCGCCGAAGCGCACCTCCTGCTAAAGGTTGCCGAACTAAACCGCTCGAATATAGAGCTCGGCCAATTCGCCTACATTGCCTCGCACGATTTGCAAGAACCTCTGCGCATGGTCGCCAGCTACACACAGCTTCTCGCCAGGCGTTACAAGGGAAAATTGGATTCCGATGCGGACGAATTTATAGCTTTTGCCGTCGACGGCGCCAGCCGCATGCAACGTCTGATTCAGGATCTGTTGGCTTATTCGCGCGTGGGTACCAAAGGAACGGAATTGCAAACCACGTCCAGCGAAGAAGCCTTGCAGCAGTCGCTCAACAATTTGCGTGGCGCAATCTCGGAAAGCGGCGCGCTGGTAACGCACGATCCTCTACCTGCTGTGCTGGCGGATGAGATGCAACTCGTTCAACTATTCCAAAACCTGGTTGGCAACGCGATCAAATATCAAAACCCCGGTATTCCCCGGGTCCACGTCGCCGCCGTCAAAGACAGCGAGCAGAAATGGGCCTTTTCGGTGCAAGACAATGGATTGGGAATCGATCCGCAATATTTTGAAAAGATTTTTGGCATGTTCCAGCGACTCCATAAGCGGGGAGAGTTTGCCGGTACCGGCATCGGACTGGCCATCTGCAAAAAGATCGTCGAGCGCCACGGCGGAACCATCTCTGTCGAATCACAGCCCGGTCACGGATCTACCTTTCGCTTCGCTCTGGCTGGCACCGAGAAAAACTAATGAAAGACTTCGGAGGAAGAAAGCATGCCCACAGAGGTTCTCCTGGTCGAGGACAGTCCTGGCGACGTCCGCTTGACTAGGGAAGCATTTCGCGATGCCAACGCAGCCATCAATTTAAGTGTGGCTTCCGACGGGGTGGAGGCTATGGCGTTCCTGAAAAACGAAGGAGAACACGCCAAGGCTCCGCGTCCGGACCTTATCTTGCTCGATCTGAACCTCCCCAAAATGGATGGCCGCGCCGTTCTCGCTCTTATTAAAGCCGATGCCAAGCTAAGAACAATTCCCACGGTGATCCTCACTACTTCCGACGCGCAAGAGGACATCGCGAAAAGCTACCAACTCCAGGTGAACTGCTACCTCAGTAAGCCGGCGCAGTGGGACGCATTTGCCGGGCTGGTGCGGAACATCATCGATTTCTGGCTCACCAAGGTCAAATTGCCACAACAAGGGGTAAGCGAATGAAATCCATCGGCGAAATAAATGTTCTTACGGAAGTTCTGCTGGTCGAAGACAGCCCAGGCGACGTCCGGCTCACTCAAGAAGCATTCCGCGACGCCAATACCTTGGTCAACTTGCACGTGGCCACGGATGGCGCCGACGCAATGGCGTTTCTGCGGCGCAGGGGAAACTATGTCGATGCGCCGCGTCCCGACCTCATCCTGCTAGATCTCAACCTCCCCAGAATGGATGGCCGCGAAGTGCTGGCGCATATCAAAGAGGACGAGAACCTGAAGACAATTCCTACTGTAATCCTGACCACGTCTGAAGCGGAAGCCGACATTGTCAAAAGCTACCAACTCAGAGCGAACTGTTACCTTACTAAGCCTGTGCAGTTAGACGAGTTTGAAGGTCTGGTGAGGAGCATCAATGACTTTTGGCTCACCAGGGCCAAGCTGCCGCAGCAACGGTCAAATCTGGCGAACTAGTCGTTGAGCTGAGACGGTGGGTTACAGGCGGGAGCCGGAGTGAGGGGAATTCATGAACGTTATTGGAGACGACGGTATGCCCATAGAAGTTCTTTTAGTCGAAGACAGTCCGGGTGACGTCCGGCTGACGCAGGAAGCGTTTCGTGATGCGAATCGTGCCGTCAATCTGCATGTGGCGACTGACGGCGTGGAGGCCATGGAATTTTTGCGAAAGCAAGGAGCACATTTAAACGCCCCGCGTCCCGATCTCATTCTGCTGGATCTCAACCTCCCCAAAATGGATGGCCGGGAAGTGCTGGTGCATATCAAGGAGGACCAGAACCTGAAGACGATTCCTACGGTAATCCTGACCACCTCGGATGCGGAAGTCGACATCGTCAAGAGCTATCAGCTCCAGGCGAATTGCTACCTCACCAAGCCGGTGCAGCTCGACGCCTTCGAAACCCTGGTTAAGAGCATTAATGATTTTTGGTTGACCAAGGTCAAGCTACCGCAACAGGGACCAAAAGGATGAGAGTGAGAAAGAAATTCATGAACGCACTCCTGGTGATCGAGGACAATCCCGGCGACGCCCGCTTGCTCCGCGAGATGTTCAACGAGGAAGCCTCGCGCGGCATCGAGCTGATGCACGCCGAAACAATGGTTGAAGCAGAGCAGATGCTGGCGCTGCGTTCGGTCGACGCCATGTTGCTCGATCTGGGCTTGCCTGACGCGCAAGGTCTGGGAGCCGTGCGTCGCGCTCACGCTGCCGCCCCGCGAATCCCGTTAGTCGTGTTGACCGGGCTCGACGATGAATCGCTGGCTGGCCAGGCGCTGAAGGAGGGCGCGCAAGACTATCTCATCAAAGGCCAGATCGAGACGCGCGGACTGCTGAGAGCGCTGCGTTATGCGATCGAACGCAAGTCCATGGAAGAGGCGTTATTTGTGGAGAAAGAGCGCGCTCAAGTCACCCTCAACTGCATCGGTGATGCGGTCGTTTGCACCGACATAACCGGGAATATTTCCTTCCTGAATCTGGTCGCGGAAAAAATGACCGGCTGGTCGCGCCAGGAAGCGGCGGGACGTCCCATGGCGGAGGTATTTCAAATCCTGGACGCCACCAGTCACGAAGCCGTTCCCAACCCCGCCGAGATTGCCGCGGGAGAAAATCGAACCGTCCATCTCCCTTCGAACTGTGTGCTGGTCCGGCGAGATGGATTAGAAATTCCCATCGAAGATTCGCTGGCTCCGATCCATGACCGTGAAGGACATGTGACCGGCGCGGTCGTTGTCTTTCGCGACGTTAGTGCCGCGCGAGCCATGGCCCTGCAAATGGCACATTCGGCCCAACATGATTTCCTGACCGGCTTGCCAAACCGCATGTTGTTGAACGATCGTCTCACTCAAGCGATCGCCCTGGCGCCCCGTCACGATAAAAAAGTCGCGGTGCTCTTCCTGGATCTGGATGGCTTCAAACATATCAACGACTCGCTGGGCCACGCGATCGGCGACAAACTTCTGCAATCCATCGCCAAACGTCTGGTGGAGTGTGTGCGCAGTTCAGACACCGTTAGTCGCCAGGGTGGCGACGAATTCGTTGTTCTGCTTTCTGAAATTGAATACTCGGAGGATCCGGCGATCACCGCCAGAAGAATGTTGGAGGCGGTTGCTGAGCCTCACCCCATCGATCATCACGATCTCCACGTCACCGCCAGTATTGGGGTTAGCGTTTGCCCGGAAGACGGCTCGGACGCTGCCACTTTGATCAAGAACGCCGATACCGCGATGTATCAGGCCAAGGAAAATGGCCGCCAGAGTTATCAGTTTTTTAAACCCGCGATGAGCGTCCGCGCAATTGAGCGTCAATCCATCGAAGAAAACCTTCGGCGCGCGCTCGAGCGCCAAGAATTTACGCTCCACTACCAACCGAAGATCAACATCAAATCAGGTGAAATTACTGGCGCGGAAGCATTGATACGATGGACCCACCCCGTGCGCGGGCCTGTTTCTCCTGCCCAATTCATTCCCGTAGCTGAAGACTGCGGATTGATTTTGCCGATAGGCAACTGGGTTCTGCGCGAAGCCTGCAAGCAAGCTCGCTTCTGGTTCGATGCCGGACTGCCACTCGGCAGTATGGCAGTCAATATTTCCGCGATGGAATTCCGTGACGAGAATTTTCTCGATGGTGTTTTCTCGATCCTCGAGGAGACTGGCTTGGACCCGAGGGCTTTGGAATTGGAACTAACCGAGAGCGTCTTGATGAAGCACGCCGAGTCTACGGAAACCATCCTCAAGACTCTGCGATCGCGGGGCGTGCAATTGGCGGTGGACGATTTTGGAACCGGATATTCCAGCCTTAGTTATCTCCGAAAGTTTCCGATCGATGCCCTAAAGATCGATCAGTCGTTCGTCCGTCAGATCACCACGGCTCCCGACGAGACTACCATCGTCACTGCGGTGATTGCCATGGGGCGGAGCCTGAAACTCCGGGTAATTGCTGAAGGTGTGGAAACGGACGAGGAGCTTCGATTTCTGCAGGCCCATCTATGCGACGAAGCGCAAGGTTATCATCTCAGCCGCCCCGTCTGCGCCGAACAGTTTGCAGCCTTACTTAAATCGGGGATAGCGGGGATCCATCATCCCGTCGGGACGGCCGAACGGTAGTTCGATTTCCATTCGGGCCTGAAATGGAAATTGCGTCATCGTCCAAAGCGTGTATATCTGAGCCAAAAACCCCGCTTCGGGAATCTACCGATCGGGATTCTAGGGATGTACCGTGGATACTCCCCCTCGTGCCCGAATTGCCGTTGGCTTGCGTCAACGATGACACAGCTGAATGGAAGAGTGACGGTACGTTGCATATATGCTAATACCCCGAAGCGAATATCTTGGTTACGTGCACTTGAGCTTTGCACATTTAACTTTGATGTGAGCGCTTCGAATGGTTTTGGCTGATCGTCACGCGCGGCCGCTAGCCGGTTGCTGCACGTATCCTCGAAATAGCGGCCAATATAGCGACTTTTCAGACATGAAAGGGAACTGAGACAAATGTGTAGACTGATTGGCGGAGGGGGTAGGATTTGAACCTACGAGACCCTTTCAGGCCTAACGGTTTTCAAGACCGTCGCATTCAACCGCTCTGCCACCCCTCCACCGGATACGGACCGAGAAACCAAAACTCCACCACAAAACGGTTTCTCGCACCATTGATAATGATTATGTCGTCGATTCGGACTGCTTGCAAGGTCGTCTGTTCGGTTCTTGTTAGCAACTAAACATCGACGTATTGACTGTCGCCTGTGGTCTATAATCCCCCCAATTATTTGTTGATGGGCTGAGACCGAGCACGAGAGAAACGAAGATTTCTCTCGATCGTTCTCGCTTCGCCAAGGAGATTGCCCTTGTCCCTTTGTCCGCGATGTTTGTCCGGATCCGTGCTTAGCTCGCTGCGAAACATTGCCTTTCTTGCGGCCTCGTTTGCTTTTCTTCTCTTCGCGCCAACCACCCCTGCCCAGAAGCCAGCCGACCCGCTCAGCGAGACTTCTCCCGCGGCCCGGACGACCGTGGAAAAATTGGCATCGCTGAATTCCATCCCCGCTGCGGACTGGAAATTCCACGTCGGCGACATCGCCCACGGCGAAGATCCGGCGCTCGATGATGCGGCATGGCAGACGGTCACTGCTCCGTCGCGCGGCGGCCCGCTCGAAGCTGTGTGGTATCGCCGCTGGGTCGAAGTCCCAAAAACCCTGAACGGCTACGATCTCTCCGGCGCTCGAATCTGGTTCCAGTTCGCGGCCTCGGCTAACGGGCCCATGCCGGAGATTATTTATTTCAATGGACGCCGCGTGGCTCTCGGCGACGATCTCGAACCGATCGTTTTGTTCGATCACGCCCAGCCGGGCGAACGTGCGTTGGTCGCCGTGAAACTGCTTCACACTGTAGACAGAAAGAATTTCTCCCGCGCCGACGTGTCCGTCGAATTCAATCCCGCGCGCCCAAATCCCAATGATTTGCTCCAGGAAATTCTCTCGGCGAACGCGCTGCTGCCCGCGCTTGGATCGAACGCGCCAGCGGTTAGCGCCGCAATCGAAGCTGCCGCGACCGCCGTCGACCTAAACGCCTTGGCTGCGGCTCACCAGCAAGCGTTTGATGCCTCTTTGGTGCGCGCGCAATCCGAACTTGAAAAAGTCAAGAGTGACCTGCAGCAGACCTCGATCCGCCTCACCGGAAATTCTCACATCGACGCCGCCTGGCTCTGGCCCTGGACCGAAACCGTCCAAGTCGTCCACGATACTTTCTCCACCGCGCTACAGTTGATGAATGAATATCCCGCTTACACCTACACCCAATCCGCCGCGGCCTACAGCGAATGGATGTGCGAGAAATACCCGGCGATCTGCCAGGAAATTCAGGAGCGCGTGAAGCAGGGCCGCTGGGAAATGGTCGGCGGCATGTGGATCGAACCGGATCTCAACATGCCCGACGGCGAATCGCTGGTGCGCCAGTTGCTCATTGGCAAACGCTACTTTCACGACCAATTCGGCGTCGACGTGCGCATCGGCTGGAACCCAGATTCGTTCGGCTACAACTGGCAGCTTCCGCAAATCTACAAGAAATCCGGCGTCGATTATTTCGTCACCCAGAAAATGGATTGGAACGACACCAATCATCTGCCCTTCAAATTATTCTGGTGGCAATCGCCGGACGGCAGCAAAGTTCTCACTTATTTTCCCCACGACTATGACCTGGGCATCGAACCTGTAATGCTGGCCACGGATGTCGCCCAAGCCTGGAAGCGCAATCCAGGATTGCCAGAGATGATGCATCTCTTCGGCATCGGAGATCACGGCGGAGGACCCACCCGCGCCATGCTCGACGCGGGCGTTCGGTGGACCGATCCGAAAATGGTTTATCCCAAGACCTTCTTCGGCGTGGCCCAGGGATTCTTCTCTGATGTCGAAGGCAAACTCGATACGGAACATTCGCCGGTCTGGAATTACCGGTCCATCGCGAATGGCTCGACCACGCTGCCGAATCCGCCTCCCGGCATGGTCAGCCTGCCCACTTGGAACGACGAACTCTACTTTGAATATCATCGTGGAGTTTTCACTTCGCAGGCCAATCACAAACGCAATATGCGCGAGAGCGAAGTCTGGATGCTCGACGCAGAGAAATACTCGTCAATCGCCTGGCTGTCGGGCCAGAGTTATCCTTCCGATAGGCTGAGCGAAGCGTGGAAAAAAGTTTTGTTCAACCAGTTTCACGATCTCGCGGCCGGGTCGGGCATCGGCATCATTTATAAGGAAGCGCAACGCGATTACGACATGGTGCGATTCACTGACGGGGAAGCGTCTTCTGCGGCGCTCGCTGACATCGCTTCGCGCGTGGACACTCGCTCAGCTACCGGTTCAGTTCCGGTGCTCATCTTCAACTCGCTGGCCTGGCCGCGAAAGGATCTCGTCGAATTCGCAGTGCAAATGCCCGGCGGCTTGAAAGACGGCGTTTCCGTTCTCGATATCCAGAATCAAGCGGTGCCATCACAGGTTCTTTCCACCGACGCCTCGACGTCCACGGTTCGGCTTCTCGTCGAACCCGATTCGGTACCGTCGCTTGGCTACACCCTGCTGCGCGTCGCGCCCGGACGCCGCGATTTCCCCTCTGATTTGTCCGCGCACGGTTTAACCCTAGAAAATGGTGCGCTCCGCGTGGTGGTAGATCCCAAATCCGGCTGCATCACCAGCCTCTATGATAAACGCGCGAAGTTCGAATCACTCGCGGCCGGCGCCTGCGGCAATGAGCTGATCGCCTTCCACGACAACCCGAAACAGTACGACGCCTGGAATATCGACTCGGATTTCGACCAGTCTTTAACTCGCCTGGACTCCGCGGATTCGGTGCAGCTGGTCGAGAGCGGCCCGCTACGTGCCACCATTCGCGTAACGCGTACCTGGCAGCAATCGAAATTCGTTCAGGACATTCGTATCTACGCCGGCCTCGATCGCGTCGACGTGATGAACGATATCGACTGGCACGAAACCCACATTCTGCTCAAGGCCGCGTTTCCGCTGGCCGCCTCCAGCGCTCAGGCGACCTACGAAATTCCTTACGGCTCCATCCAACGTCCGACCACGCGCAACAACACCTGGGAAGCCGCGAAATTCGAAGTTCCAGCTCTTCGTTGGGCGGACCTCGGCGATACCGCCCACGGTTTCAGCCTGATCAACGAATCGAAATACGGCTATGACGCAAAGGACAACGTTTTGCGAATTTCACTCCTGCGTTCGCCGACTTGGCCCGATGCCGAAGCCGACCGCGGCCACCATCATTTTGCTTACTCGCTCTATCCGCACGCCGGAGATTGGAAGCAGGCGTTGACCGTCCGCCGCGGTTACGAATTAAATTGCAAGCTGACGGCCTTGGCTGTGAATCAGCACGGCGGTGCGTCACCTACTCACAATTCCTATATTTCGGCCGACCAGGACAACGTCGTTGTAACCGCGCTGAAAAAGGCCGAAGACGGAGACGCTCTTTTGCTACGCTTCTACGAGTGGGCCGGAAAGGCGTCCGAAGTGCATTTCACGCTTCCGCCGGGCGCAACGTCAGCGCATCTCACCAATTTAATGGAGCAACCCGAGGGATCGGCGCTCGCAGTTTCTGCCGACGGTAACATCACGGTTCCGGTTCATCCATTCGAAATTGTTTCCGTTCGAGTGGATTACCCGCACACGCCAGCTTCCGTGCCCGCGAACTAAGCCGAGGTTTACGCGGCGTGATACCATTTTCTGGCACGCGTGGAATCGCCTGAGATTTGCAGCACCGGTAAGGAGGGTCGATCTGATGCGTTCTTTCATCAAGCCGATGTTTGTTGCAGGTTTGTGTGTAGTTGCGTTCGCGTTTCAGGGCGCTGATGTCGGCTTGGCGCAAAGTTCCTCTACCGCACCCGCCGCATCGTCTCAGCCGGCTCAAGCGCCGCATGTGACTTCCGCGGCCAGCGCCTCTACCTCCAAGATCCCCGCATATCACGATGCGGCACCCACCGAACCACTCCCCGAAACGCTCGATCCCAAACAATTTCCTGACCCGGTGACCCAAAATATCTACGCGCTCGCCGCCAAGGAAAAAGCCGTCCTCTACCAGCAGCCCTGCTATTGCCGTTGCGACAAAGAAGTCGGCCACAAGAGTCTTCTCGACTGTTATGTTGACGATCACGCGTCCCACTGCGTGCTGTGCAAGAAAGAAGCTGCCTTCGCGTACAGCGAAACGCAGGCCGGGAAGACCGCCGAGGCAATTCGCAAGGAAATCATGGATGGGAAGTGGAAGACGGTAAAGCTTGAGGACTACGACACGCCGCTGGTGCCCGCGAAATAATTAACGAGCGCAAACCGAGGATCGGCAACACCAAAAACAGCCGGTCCGCCAAACAAAACAGGAAAATTAATGGGTAGGATGCACGGCTGGCCGCGCGGGCCAGTCTTGCGGCGTGAAATCAACACCCCAGAAATGCGGGCTTGGCGAAAGAAACTCGACTCCTACCCGGGTTCCCTTATCTGACAGGTCTCCCAGGTAAACCACCCGGCACTCTTGCTCTTCTTCGGTCACCGGATTGATCAAAACCAGCTGCGCGCCCAGTCCAATCGGAGCCTGCAGGTACAGTAGCCCGCCGTGCGCGTTAATCACGATCGTCTGGCTGTTCTCATGAAATTTTCGCCCGTCGGCGTTCTTTCCCGACGCCTTAACGGGAATTCGGGTAAATACACGGGAGCTGCGCCGTTGCTGCTCCGCCGCTTGATTTTCCGTGGTCGTCATACACCAATCGTGCCTCGCGCCCGCATGGCAGTCAACCGCATGTCCAGCCCACGTGTCCAATAAACACAGCCCGCGAAGCGCTTGTTTCAAAAGGGATGTTTCCGTAGAATCCACGATTTGTGTTAAACATGGCACCACACGTCCATCTATAGGCGCATGGACAGCAAGCCTGTCGAAAATTGTCGGTAGGAGACCCCGGGATGAGTGTGCAGGACTACGTCGAATCGAATCGCGAAAATTATCTGAACGAACTGAAGGAATTCCTCAGAATTCCCAGCGTAAGCACCAAAAGCGAACACAAACCGGATATCGAGCGAGCCGCCCGTTGGGTAGCGGAAAAACTGCGGTCCGCTGGTCTCGAAAATATCGAAATCACACCCACTAAAATGCATCCGTTGGTCTATGGCGAATCGCTTCACGCGCCCGGCAAACCTACCGTTTTATTTTACGGGCATTACGATGTGCAGCCGGCCGAACCTCTCGATCTTTGGACCACCCCCGCTTTCGAGCCTGACGTCCGCGACGGAAAACTTTTTGGCCGCGGCACCGCCGACGACAAAGGTCAGGTTCACATCCACATCAAAGCCCTGGAAGCCTTGAAAAATATTCACGGCAAACTTCCTCTAAATATAAAAGTCATGATCGAAGGTGAGGAAGAAGTCGGCAGCGTCAGCCTCTGGGATTTCGTTCAGAAAAACCGCGAAAGATTGAAAGCCGACGCGCTGATCGTCTCGGATACGTCGATGTTGGCCAAAGGCGTCCCGTCCATCACTTATGGGCTCCGCGGATTGAACTACTATCAGGTTGAATTTACCGGTCCTGCTCAGGATTTGCACTCGGGCGTATTCGGCGGCGCCGTTCCGAATACGATTACCATCCTTGCCGAAATGATCGCCAAGCTGCACGACAAGAATTTCCGCGTCACCGTGCCTGGTTTTTACGATGATGTCGCCACCGTCTCTGCCAAAGAACGCAAGGCACTGAACGCATTGCCGTGGAAAGAAAAAGAATTTCGCAAAACCGTTGGTGCGCGTGGCCTCTGCGGCGAAAAGGGTTTCACCATCGTCGAACGCCTCTGGATCCGTCCAACGCTGGATCTAAATGGCATCTGGGGTGGCTATCAGGGCGAAGGCGCGAAGACGGTGATCCCCTCGAAAGCGTACGCAAAACTCTCCACGCGTCTGGTTCCCAATCAGAATCCCGCGAAAATCGCGAAGTTAGTCGAACGTCATATCCGAAAGCTGTTGCCGAATACGGTTTCCTGCAATTTCGAAGTGCTCAGCACCGGAAAGCCGTGGGTCGCGCCCTACAGCAATCCGATTTTCCAAAAAGCCATTCACGCGCTCGAATCGGGCTTCGGCAGGAAAGCTGTTTTCATTCGCGAGGGCGGCTCGATTCCCTTCGTCACTCAAATGCACGACACTTTCAAGGTTCCTTGCGTCCTGCTGGGCTTCGGCTTGCCCGACGAAAACGCTCACGCTCCCGACGAGCACATCGAATTGGAGAATTATTTCGGCGGAATAAAATCGGTGGCGCTGTTCTACGAACGCCTTGCCGCCGGATAAAACTCTGCGTAAAATTACGGAGTTGAGAAAACGCCCGTTTTACGGGCCTTTTTTCAACCTTGCACTTGCGTTCGTTAACTAGTGCGGCTATAGTCCGCAAGGCATCCCGGTCCACGGGTACCACATGCAATTACACTTCAGGAGGAAAACGTAAATTCGATGGCAAATCCGATGAGCAAGTCCAAGATTATTGCGTACATGACGGAGAAGGTTAGCACCGACGAAAAGCCGGTCTCCAAGAAGCAGGTTGTTGCTTTCTTCGACGAACTCTTCAAGCTCGCCGTCAAGGAAACCCGCGGCGCAGGAAAGTTTGTGATTCCCGGAATCGGCCGCGCCGTTAAGGCCCACCGCAAGGCTCGTATGGGCCGCAACCCGGCGACGGGCGAAGCGATCAAGATCAAGGCCAAGACCGTTGTGCGCTTGCGCGCAGCGAAAGCCTTCAAAGACGCCGCCCTCAAGTAGTCCGATTCGGCGCTGCGATCTGCGATAGAACCCCCAAGCATGCCCGGTTCGAAAGAGCACCGGAGGCTTGGGGGTTTTGTCTTTCTACCTCATACTTTTTGTGCCTGGATTCGAAGTACCGCGCCCTGATCCGATAACTACCACAGCCGGCGCGAGGTTCTATGCCCTCTGAATACTGGGATCAACAACGCGACGAAGCCTACAACCGCTTCCGCTACGATTTTCCGGTCCACACCCTCCGCGGTAAGACCATTGTCGTGGCCGGCGGCTCTGGAGGCTTGGGTGCAGCCACTGTGGCCCTGCTTGCTTCAGAGGGTGCGCGCCTTATCGCCGGCTACCGCGCCAATCGGCCCCGCGCTGAGGCCCTCCGCCGAGCGATCGAGCAGCAATTCCAGGCCACTATTACTCTGGTCGAAGGCGATTTGGCCGCGCCCGAGACGCTCGACCGCTACTCGGCGGCAATCCACAAGTCTGATTCGCCACTGGCCGGCGCCGCCATCTTTCCCGGTGACCCGGCCCGTGTCTCATTCAACGATTTGAATCGTGAAACGTTGGCAGCTTCCCTCGAATCCAATTACACGGGTCCGATTCTCCTGGCAAAATCTTTGGGCGAATTGATGCAGAAACAACCGGCTGGCGGCAGTGTGGTTTTGCTCTCCACCATGCAGGCCATGGGCGTGTTCCCGTCGTCTCTGAATTACGCCGCGCCTAAAGCGGCTCTGATTCATGCCGCCCGCATCTTGGCTCAGCACTGGACTCGCGTGCGCGTCAACGTCGTGGCTCCTGGCGCGACCATGGCCGGAATGGCGGCCGCCAGTATCCAGTCAGGAAAGTACGATCGCTTCGTGGCCAGTCACGCCATCGAACGTTTCGGGCGTCCCGAAGACGTAGCCCGGGCCGTCCACTTTTTTCTGGAGCCGGACAATTACGTTACCGGGCAAACCATGCTGGTCGATGGCGGCCTGACTCTACGCCGCGATCAGGGCTGAAACGCGAAAAAAGATTCTACCAACAGAACAGGTGAACCAGAAATGCCAGAGCATTCCGGCCTTCTAACCGACCTCTACGAACTCACCATGGCTGCGGGCTATCTGCAGACCGGCTTCGACGCCCGCGCTACTTTCGAACTTTTTGTTCGCCACCTTCCACCGCATCGCAATTACTTGGTCGCGGCCGGGCTGGAGCAGGGTCTCGAATTCCTGGAGAACGTCCGATTCAGCTCGAAGGAAATCGATTATCTTCGGCACCATCCGGTCTTCTGCAATATCCGCGACGAGTTTTTCGACTATCTCGCCACGTTTCGTTTCACCGGCGACGTCTGGGCCATGCCTGAAGGCTCTCTGGTTTTTCCTGGCGAGCCGATGCTGCGCGTAGTCGCTCCGATCATCGAGGGCCAGATCATGGAGACCTACCTGCTCTCCACCCTCAGCTACCAGACCATGATCGCCAGTAAGGCCGCTCGCGTCGTCACCGCCGCGCAAGGCCGCCAGATCGTCGATTTCGGCGCCCGCCGCGCCCATGGCAGCCAGGCCAGCTTGCTCGCCGCGCGTGCCGCGTCCATCGGCGGCTGCGTCGGCACTTCCAACGTTCTGGCCGGCCAGCAATTCGGCATGACCACCTACGGCACCCAGGCCCATTCCTGGGTCATGGCCCATGAAGACGAAGGCGTGGCCTTCGCAAAATTTCTCGATGCGTTCCCGGATGCCGCGGTGCTGCTGCTCGATACCTACGACGTGCGCACCGCCGTGAAGAAAATTATCGCCATGAAGCGTAAGCCGGCCGGCGTGCGGCTCGATAGCGGCGATTTGGCTAAGGACAGCCAGTGGGTGCGTAAAGAACTCGATCGCGCCGGATGGAAGGACGTGAAAATTTTCGCTTCGGGCGATCTGGACGAAACTCGTATCGCTTCTTTGCTGAAGAAACACGCGGCTATTGACGCCTTCGGTGTCGGCACCGCCTTGGCTACTCCCGGTGACGCGCCACATCTGAATCTGGTCTACAAGCTGGTGAAAATCGAACGCGACGGCGAAGCTCGAGGCGCCGCCAAACTCACCGAGGCAAAAGTTACTTATCCCGGCCGCAAACAGGTGTTCCGTTATTCCACTCCCAAGGGCGAATACCTGCGCGACAAAATTGCCTTGGACGACGAGCCTGCGGGCGGCGGTGAACCGCTGCTCATCGAAGTCATGCGCAACGGCAAAAGAACACAGCCGCAAGTCCCGGTCAGCGATTCCCGCGTGTTCTGCGCCGCGAATCTAGCTCGCCTTCCGCAAAAATATCGTCAGATCAACCGCACCGCCGAATATCCGGTGATTTACACCACCGACCTGGAATCTCTGCTCGAAAAAGTTCGCACGCGTGTGCGAGGTTCATAGTCGAAGCCCACATGCCGACTGACCCACAAGAACAAGCTTGGGCGCTGCTGCGGCAGGCCTATCGGGCGCAAATGGAAGGCGATTACGATCAGGCCGTCGCTTTATATAAAAATTCTTTGCAAGTATTTCCCACGGCTGAAGCCCACACCTTTCTAGGCTGGACCTACCATTTTCAGGGAAAAATCGAAGACGCCATCGCCGAATGCCAGCGAGCGATCGCGGTCGATCCGGAGTTCGGCAACCCGTACAACGACATTGGTTCGTATTTGATTCAACTCGGGCGTTACGATGAAGCCATTCCCTGGCTGCAACAAGCCATCGCTGCGTCGCGATACGAGCCTCGTCACTTCCCTCATTTCAATCTCGGCAGGGTTTACATCGTCAAAGGAATGTTGGCTCGCGCCCGGGAGTGTTTCAACGAATCGCTGCGCATCGAACCAAATTACGCGCTGGCGAGGCAAGCCATCGAAAAACTGCGAAGGCTCGTCAACTAGGAGGTTGGTGCGGGGGCTTGCACCGGCTTGAAGATGCGATCGTAAATCCAAAGCAGGAGCGCGGTGACAATCCCCACGCTCACCACCGACCACCAGATCAGTTGCGGCCGACCCTGCACTTCTCCGAAATAATGAATGAGCGTCCCGCCGAACCACCCACCGATCAGCGACCCGATGCCAATCGGCAGAAATGCGAATCCCATGTAGGTTCCCTGCTGCCCCGGGGGCGCCAAACGCGAAATATATTCGTAATAGCGCGGCGACTGGGTAATTTCGCCGAGCGACACCGCTACAAGAGTGACGATCACCATCACCGGCGACGGATGCAGGATCAGTAGTATCCAGGCCAAACCGCTCATCAACGTCCCCAGGGTGATGGCGCGAAACGCGGGAATCTTCCGGGTAAGAAAGCTCGCCACCATCTGCAGACAGATCACGGTGAGAGGCCCGGTAATCAACATCAATTCCGTATCCATCGTCGTGCTGATGTACTTGTGCACGTAAAGCGGCAAAATGATGAATTCCTGCCAGTACACCACCCAATACCCAGAAAAAATAATCAGGAACAGCATGAAGCGCGGATTGCTTACCACCGTCACGAAATTCCGGGCCGATTCTCCCAGCGAGGGCACGGTCTCTCCCGCCTTCCTCGGCTCCTTGAAAAAAACCAGCACCACAAAAAACATCAGGAAGACGCTCAGCGCGGCGACACGAAACACATTTTCGACGCGCATGTGCTGATGCACGTACGACGCAAGATAGGGGCCCGCCGCCCCGCCAATATTCACCAAGGTGTAGTAGATCGAGTACCCGATCGACCGGACGTTTTCCTTCGAAGCGCGCGCGGTCGTTCCCACCACGCTCGGCTTCACCAACGCCACACCGAGCGCCGGAAGCATCAGTACCACCGTCACCAGTGCTACAAGCGGAATCGACGCGCGGATCGGAGCCAGCCAGCTCGCACCCAGTGAGCCCAGCAGAAAATACGAGCAGGTCAGAATGAAATAAGCCAGCGACAGCGCGCGCCGGAAGCCTAAGCGGTCCGCTACCGCCCCGCCGAATGCGGCGAGAAACCAAACCAGTCCGCCGAATAATCCCGTCAGCGTGCCGACTTGCTGCACCGGAAAATTCAGCGTCTCATTCAGGTAGCGCGCCAGCGAAGCAAATGCCGCGTAGTACGACAGCCGCTCGAAAAGCTCGCTGAAATTCGCCACCCAGAATGGGCGCTCGAATCCGGTACGAATTTCGTCCAGGCGATTTGAAAATCCCAAAAGTCCTCCGCACTCGGCCTTGCCGTCGCATATCGGCGGAACGCCGCGATTGTAGCGGAAGCCACCCCCGCGCGGAGCGATTTTTCGTTGCTTTCGCCGTGTGCTAAACTTGCGGATTTGGCGGTGAGTTATTTCCCGCTTCGTACTCTATGCCTACGTCTACCATGAAGGCTCTACGCAAGATGCGCCCCGCCCGCGGCGCCAATCTCGAGTCAGTGCCGGTTCCAGTTCCCGGGCCGATCGAAGTTCTAGTGCGGGTCCGCGCCGCTTCCATTTGCGGTACCGACTTGCACATTTACGGCTGGGATCGCTGGTCCGCCTCCCGCATCAAGACGCCGATGACCTTCGGCCACGAATTCTGCGGCTACGTCGAAAAGGTCGGCTCCGAAGTCACCTCGGTGAAGCCCGGCGATTTCGTCAGCGCGGAGATGCATGTCAACTGCGGACATTGTCGCCCCTGTCGCATGGGCCAGCCGCATGTCTGTGAAAACGTCAAAATTATCGGCATTGATGCCGACGGCTGTTTCGCCGAGTACGTCATCATCCCGGTCCGCAATCTTTGGAAAATTGATCCGGCAATTCCGGAACGCTACGCCGCGATCCTCGATCCTCTCGGCAACGCGGTTCACACCGTGCTCGCCGGTGAAATTGCCGCGCAAAACGTAGTGGTCACCGGAGCCGGTCCCATTGGCCTTATGGCCATCACCATCGCGCGCGCGTGTGGCGCTGCCACGGTTTTCGCCACCGAAGTAAATCCTCATCGCCGCGAAATGGCGAAGAAAATGGGTGCTGACGACGCGTTCGATCCCAGGGAGGGCGATGTTGTCGCGAAATTGCGCGAAGCCACCGGTGGCGCCGGAGCCGACGTTCTACTCGAGATGAGTGGTAATCCCGCGGCCATTCATCAGGGTTTCCAGATGCTTCGTTCCGGAGGCCGCGCTTCGCTCCTCGGAATTCCTTCCGACCCGGTCACTTTCGATCTGGTCAACGACGTCATTTTCAAAGGCGCCACCGTTCAGGGAATTTACGGCCGCAAAATGTTCGAAACCTGGGTGCAGATGACCGAGCTTCTCAGGCACGGCCGCCTCAATCTCGATCCGCTCTTCAAAGAACATCTGCCCATCGAAAATTTCGAGCAGGCCTTTGCCCTTCTCGAATCCGGCCAGGCCGGAAAGATTCTGCTCTATCCCAACGGCGTCAGCGCCTAACGCAACCGTCGCCATCAAGCACCACTGAAAGACGAGGAGACATCATGAGCACGACAGCAACTCGCCCTCAACTTCACTACCTGCATGACGCTCTCGAAGACCTGAAAGCCGCGCATCTCTACTTCAATTTGAAAATCCTCGAAGGCGAGCAGAAGCCCGTTGCCAATTTTAACGGCAAAGAAGTCATCAACCTCAGCTCCAACAATTACTTGGGCCTCACCACCCATCCCAAGCTCCGCCGCGCTGCCATCGACGCCACTCGCAAATTCGGCGTCGGCTCCGGCGCCGTCCGCACCATCGCCGGTACCATGCAGATGCACATGGACCTCGAAAAGCAGATCGCCAAATTCAAAAACGTTGAAGCGTGCGTGGTATTCCAATCCGGCTTTGCCGCCAACGCTGGAACCGTCTCCGCCATTCTCGGCAAAGAAGACCTGGTTATCTCCGACGAATTGAACCACGCCTCCATCATCGACGGCTGCCGCCTCTCTCGCGCCACCATCAAAGTCTTCAAACACAAAGACACCGCAGATTGCGAACGAGTCCTGCAGGAAACCAAAGACTGGAAGGGCAAAAAGCTGCTCATCACCGACGGTGTTTTCTCCATGGACGGGGACATCGCCAACCTTCCCGCCCTTTGCGACCTCGCCGAAAAATACAACTGCATCATGATGGTCGATGACGCCCACTCTTCCGGCGTCCTGGGGAAAAACGGCCGCGGCACTATCGACCACTTCAATTGCCACGGACGCGTCGATATTCAGGTGGGTACACTCAGTAAGGCGGTGGGTTCGATCGGCGGCTACGTTTGCGGCTCGCAGGATTTAATTCACTTCCTGTACCAACGCGCCCGCCCCTTTCTGTTTTCCACGTCGCATCCGCCGTCTGTCACTGCGACGTGCGAAGCCGCGTTCGAATTGCTCGATTCCGAGGCGGGCGAGAAGCTCATCAAAAAGCTCTGGGCCAATACAAAATTCTTCAAGCGCAAATTGAAGAAGCTGGGATTCAACCTGGGGAACAGCGAAACACCCATCACCCCGATTATGGTCGGCGATGCCGGCAAAGCCTTTCAATTTTCGCGGGAATTATTCGATGAAGGAGTTTTCGCCGGAGCTATCGGCTTTCCCACCGTGGCCGAAGGGAAAGCCCGCCTGCGTACCATCGTTACCGCCACGCACAAACGCGCCGACCTGGAAAAAGCCGCCGACACCATCGCGCGCGTCGGCAAAAAACTCGGCGTCATTTCCTGACGCCGCTCCAAGTCTGAACCTCAACTAAACCAACGCACTGGCCGTCTGTACCTGCGCCCGGTTGTTCCGGTAAATCGCCAGAACAAACGCGCCCATACCCACGCAGATCACCACTGAATTCACCCAGGCTCCTAGATACGGGATCAACCCAATCGCACGCAGGATCAGCAAGCCCAGCGCCATGTGTCCGAGCGTCGCGCCGAACCCAACCGACGCGCCCAGCATCCGATCGCCCAACCAAGTTCCTACCACGACCTGCGCCGCATAGATCGCGATGACCCACAACAGGATTGAAGCGATGCCCACTCCAATTCCCACAATGGTGATGCACACGATCACCGCCAGTATCGGCAGCGCAATCAGGAACAGCGCACCGAAACCCATCGCCGGCATGGTTCGTTTGCATGCGCCCACTGAATCGAAGAAGAAACCCGGCATCAGCAGCAACATCGCCAGCCCGAATACGAAGCTCGCTCCCCACAGCAAAACCTGATGCCAGTAATATCTCGGCGAAGAATAGCTGGTGTCCGAGTCATGCTGGATAATCGTCACTTGAATCGGCGTTCCCAATTTCGCTTCCGGAGAAATCTCCGGCTGTTTCCGCAGTTGCGCTTTGGTGTCGCCGACGATTACAGTTTGTGGCCCAATGGTCAGGTTTCCGGTGCGGATCGCCACGTTGCGTCCGAAGTTGCCATCGATTTGCAGTGAGCCGGAAAAAGACAACAGATCGCCAACCAACTTCCCGTTCAGTACGCCATCTCCCGAACCCAGCGTCATCGTGCCGTTCACCACCGACTTTTCATCGAAGTTCACGTCGCCGGCCCAAGCCATTACGTTTCTTCCCACCGTGCCGTTCAGCCGCAATTCCTTCACGAACGTCCGGACGTTTCCATCCACCACGCCGTTCACATGCAATTCTTCGCTGAACGAAATCACGTCGCCCTTCACGTGGCCGTTCACCGTCACGCTGCGCGAGAAGGCGATCAGGTCTCCGTCGATGTCGCCGTCGATCTTCGTGTTATCCGCGGAGACGATCAGATCCGTGTGAATTACCTGGCCCGCAGGGAGCGCGTAGTTCGGGTCTCCGTGCTTGATCTCGGCCGCCTGGCCCGCGGGCGCCAGCGTCAGCGCCATCAGCATCGCGCTCATCACCAGGGCCAGCGTGGTCATCCGCCGCAGATGACGCCGCAACAGCCAGAGCACCACCATTCCCACCGTCGCTACCGCCAAAAACTCCGTCAGGCTTCGCATCGCGTCCCATCCTTTCCAGAATGCACCGCTGAAAAACAGCATGGTCAGAAGATTTCCCTGGGTGAACCCGGACTGTGCCGCCTGTGCTCGCCACGGTTCGACCACTCCACTCCACATCGTGTAAGCACCGCCCGCGCTCAAGCCCAACGCCGATAGCCAGCCCCAGGGCGTGCCGCCGTGCTCAGGGGCCTGCAATAAATGTGCCGGAACCGATTCGTCGTCCGCATCCAGCGATTGCCGCAGCCACACCCCTTCCAATTCGAGGGCCCGCAGCAAGCTGCGGCACTGGTTGCAGGCGGCCACGTGCGCGCGCACTTCCTGCGCTCGATTCGCATCGAGTTGCTGTTCGAGATACAGCAACCCCGTCATTTCATCGAAGTGATTCATGCCTTGCCCCCAGCCGCCGCGCTTTGCATTCCCCCGGGTCCTTCCGCCAGAATTTCTCGCAGCTGATGCCGCGCGCGCAGCAACAATACGCCCACAAACGCGCGCCGCACTCCCAACGTATCCGCAATCTCGTCGTAGCTCATGTCCGAGTAATAGCGCAGCACCAAAGCCATGCGCGCCCGGTCCGGCATTTTCGCCAGACTCGCGCGCACATGCTTGCTGTCGTGCGCCGTTTGCAATTGTTCCAGTTGGTCCGGGTCCGGATGCTCCAGCGGCAGCGTCTCCAGATCGCCCGTCTCTAGATCCTGACGGATCCGGCGCCGCCGCAGCATATCCCAACAATGGTTGCTGGCCACTTTGTACAGCCACGCCGTAAACGGCCGCGACTCGTCGTAGCTCCCCAATTTTTGCCGTACCTTCATAAAAATCTCCGTCGTCGCGTCCTCGGCATCCTCGCGGGTAGGCAGCGCCCTGCGGCAAAAGCGAAATATCGCCGGCGCGTATTGTCCGTACAATACGCCCCAGGCCTCCGGGTCGCCCGCCCGGACCTGCGTAAGCACATCCGCTAATTCGGCGGCGCTCATGTCTCCGGTCGTCTTCCGTCGCTCCATAGATAGATACGCAGGGCCTTATCGAAATATTTCAAACGTATTACAAACCAATGGCTTAGGTTCCATTACCAGCCCAGCCACTGGCGCCAGCCGCGGTCGCCGGCAGGCCGTGCCCCGGCTGAGATCGATGCAAAAGGCTATCAAATCCCCAGCTTTTCGCATCCTCATATAAACAGAACGGCCCGGCAGCCGAATCCTGCTCCGGCTGCCGGGCCGCACCTGAAACTGCCGTGATTTACCGCCAGAACCGTTACCAGCCCAGTCCCGGCGTTCAGCCTAGAACGTAAACTTCGCCGCCAGTTGTATCCCCCGCGGCCCTCCGCCCCCCAGGAACGGGTTGCCGATGCCCACGTCACCCGTGGCGCTGAGCTGATATCCGCCCACCCCCGTCTCCCGTGTCCCGTTCTGTGCCAAGCCCCCTTGCGCTGGATCGGCAACGAATGCCGGGAGAAACGGATTTGCAAAATTCGGATGATTCAACAGGTTGAAGAATTCTGCGCGCAGTTGAACCGCTAGCCGATCGGTGATCTTGGTGTCCTTGTAAATCGCAAAGTCCCACTGCTTGAAGCTGGGTCCTCGCAGCGAGTTACGTCCTTCGTCGCCGAAATGTCTTGTCCCCGGGGCGCAGTCTTGGGCGCTTTGGGTGATGCCATTCGCCAGCGCGTAATTCGATAGCGTGCAGGGAATCGCAAACGCGTCGAGGTTCACATAATTCGTGGGATCGTGCGGATGGTAAACTACCGGCGCCACCACGTCGGGCCGGTCAAAACCTTCTCCACTTCCGCTGAAATCGTCTTCAAAGAAGTAGTTCATCTGAAACGGTTGGCCGTCCTGAAGCGTTACGGCGCTATTGATTCCCCATCCGTTTTTGAGCTTTTGCCAATCTCCCCCGATGTGCGGGAGGTTGTAGGCAAAAATCCAGGTAAACCGGTTCCGAATATCGAAATTCGAATTGCCATACTCGGCGTTCGGATTCGTGCTGTTATTCGGTTGCGACGCGTTGGGTTCAAAATCGAAACTATCGCTCGCCGTGTCCAGTGAATGTGACCATACGTAATTGACGATCGAAGTCACGCCGTGCCAGTTGTTCACTCGCAGGCTGGCTTGCAATGAGTTGTAGTTTGATCGGGCGTTCGCCTGCAATTGGTTGATGTACTCCGCCCCATAGGGATTGTTGACGTAGTTGGTCGGCACGCCATAACTCGAAATGCAGCCCGGCCCCCCGTTCGGGAAACACGGAGCGTTGTCCGCAGTATTGTTATTCGCCTGCGCGAACGTTGTATCGAACGTCGTGATCGCGGCTTGGCCAGGCTGATTAACGTCCAGATAGTGCAGCAAGCGATGTCCCTGCGAACCCACATAACCAACCTGCAACACCACTTTTTCCGATAGCTGCTGCTGCAGGTTCAGGTTGTAGTTTTCCATGTAGGGAGTGGGCAGATGGCGATCGATCGCGAAAATGTTGCCGGACGGGCTGCCCGACGGAGCTTGGAATACCGGAACCCCCATGGCGATGGAGCCCGTTGGATCCACCGTCGAAATGGGCGCGGGGCCCGCCGGATTGTAGGCGACACCGGGACAAAATGCGCAATTGTATGGCAACTCGCCAAGAAATACGTCCTGCGAAACGGCGTCGAAAAAGATTCCCCATCCTGCCCGGAGCACGGTGCGTCCTTTTCCAAAAGGATCCCAAGCGGCACTCACTCGCGGCGCAAAGTTTTTATAATCCGGCCTGTAAACCTGGCTCAAACCAGGCTGGCCGAGCTGGGTCAAGGTGACTGTCTGGGCGGCCGAATCGAAATTCGTTACATTCGTAAAGAGGTTGTCCTTTTCGCCCACCACTCCGTAATAGTCCCAACGCAGCCCATAATTCAGAGTCAGCCTCTGGATAGGGTGAAAACTATCCTGGACGAACAACCCGTGATTGTTCTCGTAGGTATGGCGGATGGACTGGCCCAGCGATTGCGCCCCGCCGTCCACTGTCCCGCTTAAGAAATCACCAAGGCTGTCAGTGGTGTTGCTGAACTCTAACGCGCCGCGGTAAAGCACCCCAAAGAACTGCTGAATGCTCGTCCGGCGAAATTCGTATCCGAACTTTATGTTGTGTTGGCCGACCGTCCACGAAAAGTTATCCAGAGCCTGCCAGTTCGTATCGAAGCGATGACGCGGAGTGGAGTGGTTAGCGCCAAGTTGCGCAAAATCCCCGACCTGGATGACCGGAAGCCCGGAATTTGAAGCGCTAGGCCCGGTGCAATCCGCTACGGTAGTCGCCGCGCACAAGCCGACACTGCTGGGCTGAAAAGCAGCGTCGGCTGGAAAGAATCCCTCGGCAAACCGATTCCAGCCGAAGCGCGCTTCGTTCAGCTTCGACGGCGAAATCACCCGAACATACGATATCGAGACCAGTTGAACGCGGGTCGGAGTGTACGTGTTGAATCCAGGAAGAATTCCGCCACCGGTCAGAGCCAGCGGAAAACTCTGCTTGCTATCGCCATAGTAGTACCGGCCAGTGAGGATATTGTCCTTATTGAAATTGTGATCCACTTTGGCAATCAAGCTGGTCACGTTGTTATAGGACGGCGCGACCACCGACGCGTTGGCCCCGTTGGGGCAGCCGTTTGCGTCCGCCGTCGCTCCCGGCACGTTCGGCAGCGGCCACGGGTCGTTATTTGGATACGCAGCAAGCAGGTTGGCGATCACTGGGTTTGTCGCCACCAAGTCCGCGGGGTTCGGGACGCAGGCCAGACTCACTGTGCCGACTCGTTCACGCTGTCCCTCATAGTCAAAAAAGAAAAAAGTCTTATCCTTTATAATCGGGCCTCCCAGCGCGCCACCGAATTGATTGTTGTGGAAGGGGGCTTTCTCCGTGCCCACGGGATCGAAATAATTTCGAGCGTCCAGCGCATCGTTGCGAAAATAATCGAATACCGTGCCGTGAAAGTCGTTGCTTCCGCTTTTCGTCACGATGTTGATCACGCCACCGGCGTTCCGCCCATAACCGGCCTCGTAGTTCGAGAGCACATTGAGTTCGCTCACCGCATCAATCGGCAGAATTGTGGCCGGCGTGCCGAACACTCCCGCTTCGTTGATCGCCGGATCGTTGCGGTAGCCGTCGTTCATGTCCGTGCCGTCAAGCAAAAAATTGTTCGAGCGTCCGCGGGCTCCGTTCACCGAAAAAACACCATAGGAACCGGGTGAGTCGGTGATTTGATCCGGCGAACCCGCCACTCCTGGCGTGAGATAGATCAGTTTCGTGTAGTCGCGCCCGTTGACCGGCAAATCCTTAACCGTTTCCTGGGTCAACACTCCGCCCAACGTGTTTCCGGTAGTATCAATCTGCGGCAAATCTTCGCCGGCTACGGTAACGCTGTTGGTGATCGCGCCCGGCTTCAACGCCGCGTCGATGCGCTTCTCGCTGGCCACATCCACCACTACTCCGGTGGTGATCACCTTTTGAAAGCCGGTCAGCTCCACCGTTACGTTGTAGGTACCGACCTGCAGCTCCGGCACTAGGTAGCTGCCGTCAGCATTGGTTTGGGTGATGCGGTCGATCCCCGTGGCCACGTTGTGAATCGTCACCGTCGCGTTGCTCACCGCCGCGCCGCTGGTATCGGTCACCGTTCCCAGGATGGTTCCGCGAAAGGTCTGGGTCCAGCTGGTCGTCGCGCTCAGCAAAATCATCACGATCGCGCACGCCACCGCTGCGCCCGTGCTACACCGGCAAATCCTCATGATCTTTCTCCTGTGAATGACGGCTGAAACCGTGCGAAGAGTTATACGGCGTTCGAGGCGGGCTTGTCCTATCAAAAGCACTAATGCGGACAATAGTTTTTGCTTCACCCCAAACTCCACCCAGTCGCTCTTCTTCGATTGCGCTATGTATAAGCCTGCGAGGAGAACCAGTCAACAAAGATGTGAATGCAACGAGGATTTTGGGGGGGAAAGTTAAGCAGACATGGAAGTAGTATCTAAATTAAGGACGCGAGCGCGTCAGGGCTCAGTTGTGCGGCGCGCTGCCGCCCAAAATCACTTCAAAATACTGCGCCGGCCGGGTGCCCACATTCTGAATCTGGTGCTCGTCTCCCGATGCCGCAAATGCCGCCGACCCGGGTCCCAGTCGCGTTTTCTTTCCCGCGATGGTCATTTCGACCTCGCCTTCGCTGACCAGGAACAATTCGTCCATCGAATGGTGATGCATGTGGTGCGGCAAGCTGCCCGGCAGCAGGAACACTTCGTGAACATCCACGCGGACACCGCTGTGAGCCAGCCCATCCAGAATCGGGCGAAAAGTCGCGTTCTCTTCCTTTTGTTCCTTCAGACTTTCGAATGGAAACATTGCGGATTTCAGCGTGCTCTGACCCGAGCCCGGAAGCGGCAACAGAACCGCCAGAAGAAAAACACTCGCAATCTTGATTCTCATCGCCGCCATACCTCTACCTGAAGTGTATCCGCACCCAGCCCAGCCGAAGCTCAAACAAACCGCCCTGTGCGGTGGAGATTACCCCTCAAGACCCTTCGCGCTCCGCAGCCACACGCCTTCCGCGCATTTTCGAGAGTTCCTCGCCGCCTGCTATAATTCACTGTCGCACTCAGCCGACCAAAACACCCAGAATGCCTTCCACTCCCCGAAAACGTTTATTTTTGATCGACGCGATGGGCTACATCTTCCGCGCCTTCTTCGCCCCGATGGACCGCCTGCAAACCAGTGCCGGCGTTCCCACCAAAGTTCCGTATCTCTTCGCCACCATGATGCGCCGCATCCTGGAAAATAAAGATCGCCCGCCCGACTATCTCGCGGTCGTCTTCGATCATTCCGCGCCCACTTTTCGCGACAAGCTTTTCGCCCAGTACAAAGCCCAGCGCGCGCCGATGCCCGACGATCTTTCGATCCAAATCCCGTTCGTCCGCCGCTACTGCGCCGCCATGCGCCTGCCAATTCTTGAATACCCCGGCTACGAAGCCGACGACGTCATCGGCACGCTGGCCCGCCTCGCCGTCGAGTACAAAAAGAAAGAAGACCTCGAAATTTTTATCGTCACCAGCGACAAAGATTTGCTCCAGCTCGTCAACCAAGACGTGAAAATTCTCAATCCCACCAAGAACGATCTGCTGATCGACGAAAAAATGGTCGAAGAAATCATGGGCGTGCCACCGGCCAAGGTCGCTGACGTCATGGCCCTGATGGGCGATTCCATCGACAACATTCCCGGCGCCCGCAATCCCAACGACAAGCCCGCGCCCGGTGAACGCCGCAAAGCCGGCATCGGCGAAGTCGGCGCCCGGCAGCTAATTCAACAATTCGGCAGCGCCGAAGAAACTCTCAAACACGCCGCAGAAGTGAAGCGCGTCAATTACCGCGAGGCCCTGCAAAACTGCGGCGAGTTCGTTTTGCTCAGCAAACAGCTGGCGACCATTCCCACCGACGCCCCGGTCCCTTTCGACCTCAGTATCATGAAGATCGAAAAGCCCGATGCTCAGGCTCTGCGCGAGCTTTATACGGAGTTGGGATTCACTTCTCTGATTCGCGATCTCGCACCCGTCACCGACGATCGAAAAACCGATTACGCGCCGCTCGAAACGCCCGCGCACTTGCAAAAATTTCTTTCGAGCATTAAATCCGGTCAAGAATCCGCGGCATGGCTCTCGCTCGACGCTCAGGATCCCGACGAAGAAGGTTTCGGAACTCGCGTGCTTTCTGTCGAAGTTTCCACCGAGGCCGGTCAGGCGCGAATTTCCGCGAACGATGACGCCAACAAATCACTTGCCACGTTGCAGACTTGGCTCGCCGATACCAAACGCCCCAAGACCGTTCACGACCCGAAGTTATTCCATCTCCTAACCAATCCCGAAATCGCGTCGAATCCCGACGCCGTCGCCGGCATTCGCCACGCCACCATGTTGTATTCGTACTTGCTGCGACCCACCACTGCCAAACACGATTTCGCTGAGGTCGTTCTGCGTCACCTGAATCGCACCCTTTCGGGCGCTCCCGGCGAACGCGCCGATTTCCTGCTGCGCCTCGTCCCCATCCTTCGCGAAGAAGTCGAAAAGCTCGGCCTGCTCGACGTCTACGAAAAAATCGATTTGCCCCTCGCCCCGGTCCTCGCGCGGATGGAAGCCGCCGGCGTGCGTGTCGATCCGGCGGAGCTGGATCGCATCTCGACGCGCACCACCGAGGAAATCGCCAAACTCGAAAAAAGCATCTACGACCTCGTTGGCTTCGAATTTAACGTCGGCTCGCCGCAACAACTCGCCGAAGTCCTCTTCGACAAGCTCAACCTTCAGCCGCCGCGACGCAGCCGCACGAAATCCCGCTCCACCGCCGCCGACGTGCTCGAAGAACTCGCCGCCGTTCACGAACTGCCCAAAAAAGTCATCGAGTATCGCGAGCTGACCAAGCTCAAATCAAATTACGCAGACGTTCTGCCCCGCCTGATTCATCCGGGCTCCGGCCGCCTGCACACTCGCTTTTCCCAGACCGGCGCGGTCACCGGCCGCCTCAGTTCATCGAACCCGAATTTGCAGAACATTCCGGTCCGCACCGAAATAGGACGCGAAATTCGTGCCGCTTTTGTCTCCGCTCCCGGCACCCTGCTGCTCTCCGCCGATTATTCGCAGATCGAGCTGCGCATTCTCGCCCATCTTTCCCGCGATCCGCTCCTGGTCGAAGCCTTCAGCCGTGGCGAAGACATCCACTCCCGCACCGCCCAGGAAGTTTTCGATATCGCGCCTTTCGCCCAAACTCGCGAGCATCGCCGCGTCGCCAAAGTCATCAATTTCGGGGTGATCTACGGCCTCTCGCCTTTCGGCCTCGCCCAGCAGCTCGGCATCGAACAAAAAGAAGCTGCACATTTCATCGCCAAATATTTCGAGCGCTACCACGGCGTGAAAGAGTTCCTCGATCGCCAGATCGCTGAGACCCGCAAAACGGGAGTTACCAAAACGATTTTCGGCCGCATCCGCCCCATTCCTGAAATCAATTCGCCGCAGGTCAACCTGCGGAATTTCGCCGAACGCACCGCCATGAACACGCCGATGCAGGGCGCCGCCGCCGACCTGATCAAATTGGCCATGATCGAACTCGATCGCCGCCTGCCCCGCGAAAAGTTCAAATCGAAAATGATTTTGCAGGTTCACGACGAACTGCTTTTCGAAGGCCCCGAGGCCGAAATTCCGAAGCTGACGAAAGTCGTGAAAGAAGTAATGGAGAATGCTCACGAGTTCGAAGTGCCCATCCTGGTCGATACCAAAGTCGGCCCGAATTGGCGCGATATGAAATGACGTATCGCGAGCGCCAGGATAATCACAAGTCGGCTGCGGTCTTCGACCTGCGGTAAACTACTGGCTCTTAGGAGCAGCTATGGCCATTGATCACGCGGAAGGTTTTCTCGCTCTCGTTCGCGAAGCGAAAAAACACATCAAAGAAGAAGACGTCCGAGCCACCAAGAAACGGCTCGACGCCGGTGAAACCATAATTCTTGTCGACGTTCGCGAAGAAAGCGAATGGGCCCGCGGCCACATTCCTAACGCCATTCATCTGGGCAAAGGCATTATCGAACGCGACATCGAGAAGACCATTCCCGAAAAGGGCGCCCCCATCGTGCTCTACTGCGGCGGAGGCTTCCGCTCCGCGCTCGCCGCCGATAATCTGAAAAAGATGGGCTACTCCAACGTGATTTCCATGGATGGCGGCTGGCGCGAGTGGACCCAGGCGAATTTTCCGACGATCAAAGATTGAATCCCGAAACCCGTCAATTATCCCTGCGAGGAGATCACATGACTGAATTGCCGCCGCACGACGCCGCGCAACTAACTCAGGCACACCAAGCCGCAAAAACTAAACTGGAGCAGCTACGCGCGGAAGCCGAGCGATTAGGTAAGGATTTCGAAGAAAAATTCAAACCGGAAATCGCGGATGCGGAAGTGGAGCTAACCCGGCTAAGTGCGCTGCTGGGCAGTATCGGCCTGTAACAAATCTCGCGCGATTTTGGCTGGGGCGGTTGGACTCGAACCAACACCGGCCTCATTAACAGTGAGGTGCCCTACCAATTGGACCACGCCCCAGCCGTGCCTCAATTCTAAAGCAGCCGCGCACATTTTCACGCTGCGATTGTCTATAGATTCGATTTACGTTCGGTATAAGTGCAGGCGAAAGGCTGAAAGCGGCGAAAAGAAGCCGAAGGAAGGAAGCCGGCCCAGCCCTCAATCCCCGAAGGGATCCTCGGCTTCCTTCCTTCTGACATACCTTCTATCGCACCTCACTTGCCAAAGTAAAACCACTGAAAAGAAGCGACTTCACTCCGGGCCTGATGGTAAAAACTCCCAGCCCCACGGTAAAATTTCGTAGGTACCCGACTGGGCCTCCGCAACTCAAGTTTTGCGGCCGAAGAAATTGTGCAAATCATCCCGCCGCAAACGCATTTTCTGCGCCGTTCGGTTTCCCACCGTATTGACCTTCCGCACTCGTACTTGCTATGTTGGGAGATTACCTTGGGCTCATTGTACCCATCGTATGCGGGACCGGCCTGTAGGGAGCGTTCTAGTTCATATGGCTTTGAAAAAAATCGTGGTGCGGGGCGCGCGGCAGCATAACCTCAAAAATATCAGCCTCGAAATCCCGCGCAACACCCTGACCGTAGTCACCGGCCTCTCCGGTTCCGGCAAATCTTCGCTCGCCTTCGATACGCTCTACGCCGAGGGCCAGCGTCGTTACGTCGAGTCTCTCTCGGCCTATGCTCGTCAGTTTCTGGATCAAATGGAACGGCCGGACGTCGATTCCGTCGAGGGCCTTTCGCCTTCCATCGCCATCGAGCAGAAAACCACCACGCGCTCTCCGCGCTCCACCGTCGGCACCATCACCGAAATTTACGATTACCTGCGCGTGGTTTACAGCGCCATCGGCACGCCGCACTGCCCCAACTGCGGCAATTCCATCACGCGCCAGTCCACCGAGCAGATCGTGCAATCGGTCCTCGCCCTCAAACCCGACGACCGCATTATGGTCCTCGCTCCCGTGGTTCGCGGCCGCAAGGGCGAATACAAAAAAGAATTGGAGAAGTACGCGAAAGAAGGCTACGTCCGCGCCCGCATCGATGGCGACCTGATGAATCTCGACGAGCCCATTCCTCTTGATCGCCGAAAAAATCACACCATCGAGATCGTAGTCGATCGCTTGCTGCTCAAAAACGGCGTCGCCCAGCGCCTGGAAAATTCCGTCGAGACCGCCCTTAAACTCACCGGAGGCCTCGTCACCATCGCCGTGGTTGGCGGTGACGAACATGTCTACTCGGAAAAACTAGCCTGCCCCGATTGCGGCATCTCCGTCCCGCAACTTGAGCCGCGCTCGTTCAGTTTCAATTCGCCCTATGGCGCTTGCACCGAATGTCACGGCCTCGGCTCAAAATACGATTTCGATCCGGCCAAGGTCATCGTGGATTGGACCAAGCCGCTCTTCGAAGGCGGCCTTGGACCCGGCTCCGGCTCTACATTTCTTCAACGCACGCTTCGTCTGGCTGCCGCTGCTTACGATTTCGATCTGGACGTTCCGTTCGAGAAAATGTCGCGCAAAACGCAGAATCTGATTCTGCATGGCAATCCTTCGACGCCCAAAAACAAGAAGGAACTGAATTTTCAAGGCCTGCTCGCGCATCTCGAATCGAATCTCGAAGAATCGAAGTCCGACGCCTATCGCGAGTGGCTTACCCAGTACATGTCGCCGGCACCCTGCGTCGCCTGCAGCGAACGCCGCCTGCGTCCCGAAAGCCTTGCCGTGAAAATCGCCGGCCTTTCTATCGCGGATTTCACCGGTCTGCCGCTTAGCGGAGCGCGCGCCGCCGTAGATAAAATTCGTGCCAAGCTCACGGCTCGTCAGGAAAAAATCGCCGGCCGCGCCTTGACCGAAATTGCCGAGCGCCTCGATTTCCTGCTCGACGTCGGTCTGTCCTACCTCACTCTCGCTCGTTCCGCCGCCACTCTCTCCGGCGGCGAAGCGCAGCGCATCCGCCTGGCCACGCAAATCGGTTCGCGCCTCCGCGGTGTGATGTATGTTTTGGACGAGCCCTCCATCGGCCTCCATGCCCGGGATAACGGCAAGCTGCTCACCACGCTGGAAACGCTGCGCGATCTGGGCAACACGGTGTTGGTCGTCGAGCACGACGAAGAAACCATCCGCCGCGCCAATTACGTGCTCGATCTTGGGCCCGGCGCCGGCAAAACCGGGGGCTACCTGGTTGCCGCCGGCTCGCCGGACGATATCGCCGCGAATCCCGCGTCGCTGACGGGCAAATATCTCTCCGGCCAAGTGAAAATCGATATTCCGGATACTCGCCGCTCGCCCAATGGCAAAGCCATCGCCATCCTCGGCGCTCACGGCCACAACCTGAAAAACGTCGACGTTTCGATTCCGCTCGGCCTGCTCACCGTCGTCACCGGCGTCTCCGGTTCCGGAAAATCCACACTGGTCAACGACATCCTGTATCGCTCGCTGGCCCAGAGTCTTTACCGCTCGATGGAAAAACCCGGCGCGCACCGCGCGATTTCCGGAATTGAAAATATCGACAAAGTCGTCCAGATCGATCAAGCGCCCATCGGCCGCACTCCGCGCTCGAATCCCGCCACCTACACCGGCGTATTCGCTCCGATTCGCGAACTCTACGCGATGCTCCCCGAATCCCGTGAACGCGGCTACAAACCGGGTCGCTTCAGCTTTAACGTGAAGGGCGGCCGTTGCGAAGCCTGCCAGGGCGACGGCCAGCGCCGCATCGAAATGAATTTCTTGCCCGATGTTTACGTCACCTGCGAAGTCTGCCGCGGCAAGCGCTACAACGCCGAGACTCTAGCCGTGCGCTACAAAGGTCTTTCGATTTCAGATCTTCTCGATCTGCCCATCGAAGAAGCGCTGAAGATCCTCGAAAATATTCCGGTGATTCAGATCAAGCTGCAGACTCTGGTCGATGTTGGTCTCGGCTACGTTCAGCTCGGCCAATCCGCCACCACCATTTCCGGCGGCGAAGCCCAACGCACTAAACTCGCGCGCGAACTTTCCAAGCGCCAGACCGGCCGGACTCTTTATATCCTCGACGAGCCCACGACCGGCCTGCACTTCGACGACGTGAAAAAGCTTCTCGACGTTCTCAATCGCCTCGTTTCGCTGGGTAACACCGTGCTGATCATCGAGCACAATCTGGACGTGATCAAACAAGCCGACTGGATCATCGATCTAGGCCCCGAAGGCGGCGAAGATGGCGGCCGCATCGTGGCTCAAGGCACGCCCGAGCAAGTAGCTCGGGTGAAGAAGTCCTACACCGGCCAGATTTTGGCGCGCTCGCTGAATGGAAATGGCCACAAATCCGAACCGCTCGATGCCAAACGTGCCAGCTAAATGGACCGGCATGTTCAGCCGCGCGAGCCAGAGAATCCATGAATTCTGATCAGCAGAATCTCTTCGAGCCGGGGCCGCAGTCTGATCCCGATTCTCACGGCTCGTCCGTAGCTCTGCCGCAGATCGTCACGAATACCGAAACGCCCGTTCCGACCAATCCCCTTCTGCCTCCGCCAACTCCCCCCCGCTTCATTCCCGAAGATCTTCGCGTTCCTTGGGGCTGGTGGGATCTGGCTTTATTTGTACTCATCGGATTACTCACGCTGGTCATGTTCGGAATGTTTTTGGGCGCCCATCTGCATAAAGCCGGAATCACTAGAGAGCAGTTCGAGCAATCCACCCTCTACCAGGCCCAATTCACCATCTACGCCATGTTTGGCCTTTCCGCCGTCTTGCTTGCGTACCTTTTCCTTCAGATGCGCCTGCGTTTCCGCGTGCCATTCTGGCGAACCATCGGCTGGCATCCGCTCGATAGCGGAAAACTCCGCCCGCCCATGGCCTACCTTGGCTTCGTCGCCGGAGGAATTCTCCTCTCCATCTTCGTGGCCTTGGTTTCCTCGCGATTCGGTCCCACGCACAAAATGCCCATCGAACAATATTTCCAGGATCGTCACACCGCGCTGCTCCTTTTAATTATGAGCGTCACCGTGGCTCCCTTTTTCGAGGAGACAATTTTCCGCGGCTACCTGTATCCGGTTGTGGCTCGCAGCTTCGGAGTCGTACCCGGCGTTACCCTGACCGGCTTGGTCTTTGGACTGCTGCATTCCTCTCAACTGGGGGGGAACTTCGCGCAGATCGCTCTGCTCGTAGTAGTGGGTATGATCTTTACCGCGGTCCGCGCAAAAACCGGAAACGTCCTGCCCGGGTACCTGCTTCACGTGAGCTACAATTCGTTCATCGCGTTCGCTTTTCTAATCGCCTCGCATGGTCTGCGTCACCTGCCGCCCGCATAGCCGCAACCAATCGCCCGCGCCGCGATTTCAGTTAGAATAGAAGTGTAATCAGCGCACCCGTCGCGCCTGCACCACCTGAAATGGAGAAAATCGCGTTGCACACTGTTGAGCCTATCGAATGGACCGCTGAAGGTGTGGTCATTCTCGACCAGCTGAAGCTACCCGGCGAAGTGGTTTATCACACCTACACCGACTACCGTGACGTCGCCCACGCCATCAAGACCATGATCATCCGTGGTGCGCCGGCCATCGGTGTGGCCGCCGCCATGGGCCTGGCCCTCGGCGTTCAGCAGTCTCGCGCCAAAACGCTCGACGAGTTGCAGGCCGAATTTCCGGTGATCTGCGAGACCCTCGCCACTACCCGCCCGACCGCCGTCGATTTGTTCTGGGCCATCGCGCGCTTCAAAAAGAAATTCGCAGAACTGGCCCATGCCGCTGCCCGCAACGGTAATCCGCAAATCGATTCCATTCGCGAAGGATTAGTCGCAGAAGCGCAGCAGGTTCACGAAGAACGCCGCGCTGGTGACCGCAGTATCGGCAAATTCGGTGCCGCGTTCATGCCCAAGACCGGCCGCGTCATGACCCAGTGCAACGCCGGCGCCCTAGCCACCGGCGGTATCGGCACCGCCCTTGGCGTAATTCGCGTTGCCGTCGAAAATGGCGCAACCTTCGAGGTATTGGTGCCGGAAACCCGCCCGTACCTGCAGGGAGCCCGCCTGACCGCCTGGGAGCTTCACCAAGACCACATCCCGCTAACCCTGATCACCGACAACATGGTCGGCCATTTCCTGCGCACCGGAAACGTCGGCGCGGTCGTCGTCGGCGCCGACCGCATCGCCGCCAACGGCGACACCGCCAACAAAATCGGCACCTACGGCATCGCCGTGCTGGCCAAAGAAAATAACGTCCCGTTCTACGTCGCCGCCCCCATCTCCACTCTCGACCTGACGCTAGCTTCCGGAGACCAAATTCCCATCGAGCAGCGCAGCTCCAAGGAAGTCACCCACGTAGCCGGCATCAACCTCGCCCCACCAGTAAACGCCGCCCACCCCGCCTTCGACGTCACCCCCGCCCGCTACATCACCGCCATAATCACCGAACGCGGCGTCGCCCGCCCCCCATTCGACCTCTCGACGCTCTAAGCCCACAACCGTAATTCTCAAGAGGCGCAGGCACGCTTCAATCCCCATGCAAAAAACAAAAAGGCACGCGCGGGATTTCAGCGCGTGCCTTTTTTAATCTGGGATGCGGTTAAGGGTTAGAACTCGAGCTTCAGACCGAATTCCGTCTGACGCGGAGCACCGGCCGAGAACACGCCGGAACCGGTTCCGACTCGAACTGAGTCATGTCCCACGTTATCGCCCGACGACGTTCCGTTAATTGTGCCCGGACCGCCGCTCAACCCGGTCAACGCGTTGTAATTAACGAAGTTGAAAACGTTGTAAAACCCAACGCTCGGCTCGATGGTCAACTTTTCCTTGATTCGGAACGGCCAGCTAAGCACAGCGTCCACGTCGCGGTACCACGAATTACCCGCATTGTTAGCCGGTGGCAAAGGAATCGAAGAAACCACGCCGCCTAGCGCGACCAGCTGGGCGTTCGTGAACAATCCAGCGTTAATCAGCGCTTGGCCTGCGGGGGTGACCTGGCCAGCTACGTTGGTGTTGAAATTATTGAGTACGGCAGTGAGACCGCCCGCCGAGACACCGTGATTAAAGGTACCCGGCTTGCCGATCCCGGTTGCCGCGGAGTTGATCAGGTCGCCGTAGGTTCCATCGCCCGTCAAATCCGTCTTGAAGATTTCGCCCGGAGCAAAGCTGCCGGAAGAAACCGTCGCGAGATCCGACTGGAACGGTGAAGCGAATCCGCCTATAAAGCTGATGCGCGGCCCGTGATGCGCAACCTCAAATGTCGTACCGAAGCGGATTTGGTTGGTGCGGTCCAAGCCAGCCGGTCCGAAGAACTTCGTCGGGTTCCGGAAGTCAAAGGCCACGGCGCTAAAGTTCTGGTCCAAGCCGCCGTTTCCTTCGTAGCTCGAAAGAGTGTAGGCAATCTGGAGGTTCATCGCCGTCACGCCGCGGAAAGGATTGTGAACATCCTGCTTATATTCCGATTGCAAGCCGTTGTAAACGGAGCGACCGGCGGGATACTGGAAGTAGCCGATTCCGACATTCGGATTGATTCCGCCGAAAGCGGCGCCGGTGTCCGGAGTGAGCCCAAAAGCGGGAGCGCCGAAACCGAACAAGAAGGACTTTCCCGAATCCAAACCATTGCTCGCAAAATCACCGATCGTAGCTCCAGCAGCAATCGCGCAGTCAATCGCCGCTGCGTTGGTCCCGGCGCATCCAAACCCCGCTGTCGTGTTTCCTATGGCATTCAACGCAGCATTGGTGTTCAGGAAGCGGGCGTCACCTACGTGGTTGGCATCGATTGTGAGTGGGAAGTGCAAGCTTAGGTTGCGAACGTAGTCAACCGAGAGCACACCGCCCCTGACGATTTCACGCTGAAATCCGATATTCATCTGGTAGGCGCGAGTCGGTTGATAATGCGGAACGTATGCGGCGTACCCGAACGCCGGACCGAGAGTCAGAGTGTTTCCGACGAAGCCGCCGTTTGAGGCTGGACCAGCAGCTGTTGTCGCGGCGGCATACGCCGTCTGAAGGTCCGCTACCGCCTGTCCCGCAACGCTCAATGGCTGGAAGCAAACCTGAGTGGCCAAGTCCAAACCGTCGATGGAGGTTACGTTGTTGAACCCTCCTCCGGCGACTGGGAAAGGAACGCTGGAAGAACCAGCGGCGGCGCCAGGGGTGCAACTGAGGTTACCAGTGCCGAAAAACAGCCCCTGGGCAAGTTTGCCGGGACGGTCGAACAAGGTGTTGTTAAAGATCGAGTTCTCGTAGTAGATGCCAGCTCCGCCGCGGATTACGGTCTTGGTGTCGTGGAACGGTGACCATGCAAAACCGAGCTGCGGACCGAGGTTCTTGTTGGGTTGTCGGACGCGATCGCCAAGGCCCAGCGTATTGCCGAACTGATCGAGCAAGTTTCCCGAGCAAGTGATCAGCGTCGTTGCCGAGCAAGGAATCGGGGCCAAGTCGGCGTCGTTGCGGCCCGTATCGCGGCCGTACTTCAAGCCGTAGACCAAAGTAAAGTTTGGCTTGATCTTCCATGAGTCGCCGATGTAACCCTCGGTCCGCCAGTCGCTCTGTCCGCCCGCAGGTAGATTGAAGCCGGGCTTCTCAGTGAAAAACCCTTGGCCGTTGCTCAAGGTCGCGCCCGTGATCGGATAGTCCCCAACGTTGGGGTCGCATCCGATGAAATTGGGGTTGGCGCATTGCAGGAAAGTATCGCCGGGGTTAGGACCGGGATAGTTAATGTAGCTGACAATCTGAGGTCCCAAGCCGTAGAAGGCCGCAAAACCGCCGCCCTCAATCCGGTTGACCGCAGCGCCAAAGCGGATCACGTGAGTTCCCCAAACTTTCGCGCCGTCGTATTTGAACTGTTTGTCACTCTGGAAGGTTTGCTGGGCCGCGAGAAAGTTTGGACCCGAGGCAAACGAACCTTGATCGCCGAATACAACTTCGGCCCCTGGTACTGGATTGATCGGCGTGATGGCTGTTCCGGTGCCCCCACCGATGATGTTGTGGAACTTCAAGTAGCCTACGCGGAAGCTATTGGACAAGCTGCCCACGTTCCAATCCACACCGGCCGCATGCGAAGGCGTATTGTCTTTGTTTGAATAAATCGAATAACCGCCCGCGAAGGCGTTGCTGTTGGAATAGTTCCAATCGTAAGTGAATTTGTAGAACACGCGAATGCTCGGCGTTGCTTGCCAATCCAAGCGGCCTACCATTTGGGTGCTACGGAACGGCGAAGTGAAACCGCCGCTCAAAGCTGAGAACGGGTCGCCAATCGTGACGGCATCCAGGCTGTCCTGCTTGATGCGTTCGGAATCCAGGAAGAAGAACAACTTGTCCTTAATGATCGCGCCACCGAAGCGCCCGCCGAACTGGTTGCGCTGGAAAGGCAGAGCTTGGTCACCCGGGAGCGCGGCAAATCCCGCACGTTCGTCTCGGAAGTTGTAGAAACCCATACCGTGAAATGCATTCGATCCGGAGCGGGTGACGACGTTTACGGCGCCCGACGCGGTCAGTTCGGTGGAGAGGTCCAGCAGCGAACGGCTGATGCTGAATTCCTCGATCGAGCTCATTGCAATGTTCTGGGTCGTGGTTCCGACGGTTTCGTCGCTGACGTCCAAGCCGTCGACTTCGATGCGAGGAGTGCGGCCATACACGCCGTTCACCGAAACAGACGAATAACCTGCTTTGGTGGGGTCAAATCCTTGGCCGTCCTGAAGCTGCACGCCGGGTTCGAGCTGGGCCAGATCAAGGAAGTTTCTGCCGTTTACTGGCAAGTTATCGATCTGTTCGCCGGTTAGTACGCCCTGCACCGTGGCCTGTTCGGTATTTACCGTGATCGCTGAAGACTGTACCTCGACCACCGTGCTGCCTTGACCAAGCTCGAGTTTGACGTTGCCGGTCGCCGTCTGAGCGATCTGTACCGTGACGCCGACGACTTCCGTCTTAAATCCACCCGCTTCGACGCGGACCACGTAATCACCCGGGATCAAACCGCCTGAGTTGTATACGCCGGAAGAGTTCGAGGTCACGACCGAAGTTGTTCCGGTCTCCTTGCTGGTAATCGAAATCTTGGCGTTTGGCACCACGGCCCCGGTCGGGTCAGTGACTAGACCCTGAATGCTGCCCTGGGAAATAGTGGTCTGTGCGGCGACTCGCGTCGAACCGAGCGACAGAACTGCCAGGAGCGCAAACATAACCCCCAAAAAGCGCTTCCAATTCATACACTCTCCTTGGAATCAAAAACTTGTACTGCAGAACCACACCCCAGTGCTTGCTGCTACAACTCAAATTGTTCGAAAACGAGAATCTTGTGCCTTGGATAAACTTCGGCTGGCGATAGCATTGCACTTCAGTACCCAACTAAGCAAAAAGATATCGACCTTATTATCAGTAACATACAAGGATGACCGCGGGGTGTCGTTCAAATGAAATATGAAATGCTGGATTTCCACATGGTGCGCGTACGATTTTTGGTAGTGTTCGAGATGAGTTCCGCTCACTAATGAACAGTGTTTCGAGGCGTATTTGTCCTCACTTCAGGCCGCCGATTGAGATCATGTTCTGACGTCGATCATGCGACGCCTGCCTGCTCCTACCCTCATCGAAAATATTCCCGGCGCCACACCGTGATTGATCGATCCAAACCGGATCATCGCTCAAGTCAGCCAGTGGCCGGGCAATTCTCAGCCAGTACGCCAGGACAGTAAAAGTACAGGCGACGTACAGGGAGCAAAGCTGGGACGAAAGTACAGGCTTTCTCTGATTTTACGGCAGTTAGCCGAACTCGACCGACGGATTTTTCCCTGGGCCCAACTGCCGCAGGACACTCTGGCCCAACCAGCCGTCGCAACAAGTTCACAATTTTGCCCGGCTGATTTGACTCCATCTTTCGGCATATACTCAGCGGTCAGATGAAGAGCGCCCTGCTCATTGACGCCGATCCTGAGATCCGCGACATGCTGCGCGAGGTGCTGGACCCGCGCGAGTGGAGTGTGCGGCACGCGCCGAGCAACGCCGCGGCTTTCGAGCGGGTCAAGGAACAGCCTTTCGATCTGATTATCACCAGCGACAAAACGCCTGGTCGCGAAGACGTCGAGCTGCTGCGCAAAATCCGCAGCGTGCGCGCTCACACCCGAATCATTATCTTGACGGGCGAGAGTACGCCGGCAGCCGTAATCGATTCTATGCGCGAGCGCGCCTTCAGTTATTTTTCGCGCCCGTTCTCTCTCCAGGCGCTGGCGGAAATGGTCCACCTGGCCGCGGACGGACCGGCCTGGGACGACGGCATCGAAGTGATGTCGGCCACTCCGGAGTGGATCCGGGTCTTGGCGCGTTGCGATCTAAAAACGGCGGACCGGCTCATTCAATTCCTGCAGGAAGTCGGAGACTTGCCAGAGCAAGAAGGCGGCGCCTTGGCCATGGCTTCACGCGAAATGCTGCTAAATGCGATGGAATACGGCGGAAAATTCCAGCCGGACCAGTGGGTGGAAATTTCGTACGTGCGCGCCCGGCACATGGTCATGTGCCGTGTGAAAGATCCCGGCGAAGGCTTCACCCTGGATGAAATCGAACACGCCGCGATCGCCAATCCCGATGAAGATCCCTTGCGCCACGTCACGGCACGAGACGCCAAAGGCCTGCGTCCCGGCGGCTACGGCGTGATGCTGGCCCAAAAGTTGGTAGATGAATTGATCTACAGCGAAACAGGAAACGAAGTCCTGTTGGTGAAGTATCTGGAGCAGCAAGAAACGTAGCATCCTCGGACCGTCATCGGTTCAGCCGCAGCCGAAAATCTCGCTTCAGAAATGTAACGAAGCACCCATCGAAATCGTAAGCCAACTAGAGAACAAAAAATGGAGCTGCTGGAACGTTTCGCGCGAGGTGATCGAGAGGCCTTCGAGGCCCTCTTCCGCCAGCACCAACGCGAAGTCTTCGCCTGGTGCATGCGCATCGTGCGTGAACGCGGCACCGCGGAAGATCTGACCGCCGAAGCGTTCTGGAAAATGTATCGGGCCCACGGAAGATTCGATCCGACACGCAGCTTCGGAGCCTGGGCCCGGCGCATCGCTACAAATCTGGCGCTGGATCACTTACGCAAAACTCGCCGGGAAACGCCGCTCGAATTCGAACCGGCGGCCGATGCGAATGAAAATTACGGCCAGCAGCGGGAGCAGAGAGAACGCATCTCCGCTGCTTTTGGCCGCCTGAGTCCCAAGCTTCGACTGGCAGCGACGCTATCGCTAATCGAAGACGTGCCGCACAGCGAAATCGCCGAGAGCCTGGGAATTTCCGAAGCGACCGTGCGCGTGCGCCTCTTTCGCGCCACGAAAATTTTGAGAAGCGAATTAAAAAAATCTGGAGTCGACCGATGAACGGCCACGATGAATCGGAATTGCGCAGGCACCTGAAAGCCGCCGTGCCAGCGGCAGATATGGAACTTCGCCGTGATCTCTGGCCCGACGTGGAAAAGCGGCTGAATAAAACCGCGCGGTCCGTTCCCTGGTTCGACTGGGTTTTGTTGGGAGCCGCAGCCGCCGGCTTGATCGGCCTGCCCCAAATCATCCCGGTGCTTTTGTATCACCTATAAGCAGAACGAAGGAGAAAGCAATGAGTTCACATCCTTATGCGCGCGCGTACATGGCGGGAATCGCCGTACCGACCATGTTCTTGTTAGTGATTCTGGCCGGCTTCATCGTGCTGCGCCTGATTCTGCAAATTCCCGCACCCATCGAAAGAATCATCGTATTCCCGATGGCCGTCGTGCCCAATGTTTTCGGGCTTTGGAACATGCTGTACCTGAAGCTGCGCGAAAACCGGGAAGTCTCGCTCGGCGCGATGGGCGCGCTGTTGCCTTTCGTGCTGGCCCCGCTCGGCGGCTTGGTCGCCTGTTCGCTGGGCTTTCTTCGAACCACCTCGAGCGGCTTCGAGTATTTCAATATTGTCCGGGTCAACTATACAGTTCTCGCAGCGGGATTCTGCGTGGTGGCCGCAATTTATTATCTCGGATGGAAGTACCTGGTGGGATTTTTCAACGGAGTGGTCGGGATCGAGTAAGAAAAAAATCCGCTGAAAGCGGCAAAAAGCCTGCCCTGTAAGGCTTTCCGCGAAATCCACAACCGTTCGATATTTTCCACAGATGGCCCCGAAAATAATTTTGGATTACTACTTGACTCTTTGGACATGCTTCGGTAGTATCGGGGTTCGTCTTTAAGCCTTCCAGCTGGCCTGGGAGTACCTGCTCTTTGACAATCGGATGAAACAAGCCAGAACCCGTTTGGTTACGGTCTGTGCGCCGGGTGTACCGGTGTATGGACTTTATTTGAGATAAACCGAGCGATTTAAAAAGTTCGTTCCTGGCCGAAGTATCACTGATGCGAATCGGCGATACGGAAGCCGGAAACACCAGATTTCAAACGAGAGTTTGATCCTGGCTCAGAGCGAACGCTGGCGGCGTGCTTAACACATGCAAGTCGAACGGGTGTAGCAATACACCCGTGGCGAACGGGTGCGTAACACGTGGATAACCTTCCTTCAGGTGGGGAATAACCCAGTGAAAATTGGGCTAATACCGCATAACATTTCGGGGGCACATGCTTCTGAATTCAAAGGCGCAAGTCGCCAGAAGAGGGATCCGCGGCCGATTAGCTAGTTGGTGAGGTAATGGCTCACCAAGGCTTTGATCGGTAGCCGGACTGAGAGGTTGGCCGGCCACACTGGAACTGAGACACGGTCCAGACTCCTACGGGAGGCAGCAGTGGGGAATCTTGCACAATGGACGAAAGTCTGATGCAGCAACGCCGCGTGGGGGATGAAGCTTTTCGGAGTGTAAACCCCTTTCGACCCGGAAGAAAGCCCGCAAGGGTTTGACGGTACGGGTATAAGAAGCCCCGGCTAACTACGTGCCAGCAGCCGCGGTAAAACGTAGGGGGCCAGCGTTGCTCGGAATTACTGGGCGTAAAGGGTCCGTAGGCGGTGTGGCAAGTCGGTAGTGAAATCTCTGGGCTTAACCCAGAGGCTGCTGCCGAAACTGCCATGCTAGAGTGTGAGAGAGGCGAGTGGAATTACGGGTGTAGCGGTGAAATGCGTAGATATCCGTAGGAACATCCGAGGCGAAGGCGGCTCGCTGGATCACAACTGACGCTGAGGGACGAAAGCTAGGGGAGCAAACAGGATTAGATACCCTGGTAGTCCTAGCCCTAAACCATCAGGACTTGGGGTGTGCCCTGTACGGGGCACGTCCCGTAGCTAACGCGTTAAGTCCTGCGCCTGGGGAGTACGGTCGCAAGGCTGAAACTCAAAGGAATTGACGGGGGCCCGCACAAGCGGTGGAACATGTGGTTCAATTCGACGCAACGCGAAGAACCTTACCTGGGCTTGAACCGCACAGGACCAGCTTTGGAAACAGAGCCTTCCCGCAAGGGACCTGTGTAGAGGTGCTGCATGGCTGTCGTCAGCTCGTGCCGTGAGGTGTTGGGTTAAGTCCCGCAACGAGCGCAACCCTTACTCATAGTTGCTACCCGCAAGGGAGAACTCTATGAGGACTGCTCCGGATAACGGAGAGGAAGGTGGGGATGAGGTCAAGTCAGCATGGCCTTTATGTCCAGGGCTACACACGTGTTACAATGCGCGCCACAAAGCGTTGCAAACCCGCGAGGGGGAGCTAATCGCAAAAAAGCGCGCTCAGTTCGGATTGCAGTCTGCAACTCGACTGCATGAAGCCGGAATCGCTAGTAATGGCGTATCAGAACGACGCCGTGAATACGTTCCCGGGCCTTGTACACACCGCCCGTCACATCACGAAAGTGGGCTGTACTAGAAATCGCCGAGCCAACCGCAAGGGGGCAGGCGCTCAAGGTATGACTCATGATTGGGGTGAAGTCGTAACAAGGTAGCCGTAGGAGAACCTGCGGCTGGATCACCTCCTTTCTAAAAGAAACGGGAATACGACCTGCTTCGGTAGCAGGTACGATTCTCCACCGGTTCCTCGAGAACCGGGTTCGGCTCTCAAAGCCCGACGGGTTCTGACCTGTTCCATCCGATAAGTCAAAAGCTTCTTAAAGACGAAACCAAAGCCCCGACTCGACGCCAATCGAGCCGGGGCTTTTTGTTTTTGGGCACCTTTCTATTGCCGCTCGGCAATCGCCCCGACGGTTCTTCTTGGGCGGTTAAGCCTATTGTTAGCTACGCCATCAACTGGCGAAAGTACTATGGTGCGCCTGTGTTCTCGCTGCGAAACTGCGGGAAAGCGAGATCCTCCGATGAGCCCCCTTTCCCGTTCGCTCGCCCTGGCGTTCCTGCTGCTCGCAGGTTGCACCGTTGCTCGTGCGCAAAACGCGCCGGACCATCCAGATTCCAACCAAGCGCCAGATCAGAACTCGAATCCCTCCGCCCCACAGCAAGCCGCTCCCACTCAATCGCCCGCGACCAAGCCGGCCTCCAAGCCAAAGCGCGTTTTCACCAATGACGACTTGGACGGCAAAGGCTCAATTCTCTTCCCCAACCAGGGTGAAATCGGCATCGATATCGACCAACTCAACTATTGCGACCGCGCGTGCTTCGAGCAGGTGCGTCAGGCTGCGCGCATTCCGGCCGGCGCCGGCTCGCAGTGGAAACACGATCTGCTGAATGGGATCGAAAAAATCAAAGCCGACGGCCAGTGGCAAGCCATGCTGGTCGATCTCGCCCGGGTGAAAACCAAGTATTGCCAGCTTGGCCAGCAGAAGAATGCCGATCTCGCGCGTCATTCCGATCCGCTCAACGTCACCGGTCCTGAAATATCGATCGAAGAAGAATATCAGCGGAAGTTCGACGCGCTGCGCGATGAAACCGCCGCCGTTTACGGCCGGTCGTACCAAGTGGCTCAAAAGTTTTCGGGCGTCACCCAGCAATTCGCCAACCTGCAACAGCAGCGCGTGATGAACGCCAGTTGCGTGCAGCAGCCGCGCTACCAGCCCTACGAGCCACCCGACGACCCGTCGGCGGAAGCTCCGAATGAGTAGCCAAGCCAGCGCCGCTAAAGTAGCCGCAGCGTGTTTCGGTTTTTTGCTTCTCGGCTCGCTGCACACAACTAGGGCACAAGCGAACGATGCGCCCGCGAATCCGCCGTCGCAAAAATCCGCTGAAAGCGCCTCACCGTCAAAATCAACCGAAGCGGTTTCCGCTGCGCCGACTCCGAGAGCGCACAAAGTCATCACCAACGACGACATCGAAGCCGCTCACGTTCGCCCCCGTCCCGGCGAACCGACCGGGCCTGTGACTGGCACTGGCCAGTGTGATGAAGACTGCGCGCAGCAGGTGCGCGACTGGATGGGCTACCAAAGCTGGCAGGACGGCGAGTGGCACCTGCAAATCGAAGCTGCGCGAATCAAGCTGGCCGCCGATTCCGATTGGCAGGGCGCCTATGCCGATGCGTGCACCGAACCAAAGACTACTGCAATTTTCAATATCAACTCGAAGCGGCCGTGCTGCCGAGCGGCAACGATTTCTACGCCCGTGTTGATCGCGCCAAGCGTCAGCAATACGCGCAGAACATGGGGCAAATCTTGCGCCAAGGAATGGACGGCGCCCGCTTGCAGATGTCCCGGCTGATCGAAGCAACGCGTGCCGTCGAGCCAGTGCGCGCAGCCGTAATGCAGTTTCTTTCGAATCGCGCGCTGACGACCTGCGATTCATCGCAATAAAAAGGGGCCAGCTGAGCAGGAAAAATTTGCGTGCTGTCTGCGCCGCTGAGGCAATCGAATGCTGAATTCCGGAAATCGACTGTTGGACTCCGCAATAAGAATCGTGCTCATCGTCGTCACCTTCTTCGTGGTCATGCACCTTATCGGCAACCATATCCGCGCCAACCGTCGCGCGCTAATCGGTCAAATGATGTCGGAGCAAACGAGGTCCGGCTCTCATGCGACCACCCAAATTCCGCGTGACTCCAGACTCGCTTGGGAATTCAGAAGCGACAACAATGCGTTCTCCACCATCGCCGTCGCTCCCGACGGAACCATCTTCGCCGGGGCCTTCAACGCGCTCTTCGCCATCAAGCCCGATGGCACCTTGAAGTGGAAGAAACCGATGGCCGGCGCGCTGTTTGTCTCGACTGACGGCAGCAATCAACTCTACGTCGCCAGCTCCCGCGGATTCATGTTTGGCCTCTCCGGAGACGGAACCATTAATTTCGATCCAGGCTTGGGCGTCACCGAACTCGACGCCCCGCCGGCCGTTGGAGCCAGTGAAAACGTGCTGTTCGTCAATTTTGTGGGCGACGTCTGGAATTTCCGTCCACCCATTTCGAACAAGGCCACTTGGTCGCACTCCACATTTCGCGAAGGCGTCATCTCCGCCGACTATGTGTTGCCCGGTAACGCTCAAGTGGGCCAGATCCACACTAATGCCGGTCCGGTGATTTACGACGACGAAACCGTCATCCTCCCCCGTCAACGTTGGCTGCATTTATTCAATCAAGATGGCACGCCGGTTTGGATTACTGAGCTGACCGCCGGCTATCTCGGGCCGGCGGCGCTCGATGAAGACGGAACAATTTACGTGGGGGACGATCGCCAGGCGCTCTACGCCGTCAACCGTCACGGCGATCTGAAGTGGAAATTCGTTCCGGATGGAAGTCTCGTCGGATCGCCGGTAGTCGGAGCCGACCACACCATTTATTTTTCTACTGGATCTTCGATGTACGCCCTCGGGCCCGACAGTTCAGTGAAGTGGCAGGTAAAACCACCGGCCAGTTTCACCACCGGCCCAATACTCACAGCGGACGGGACCATTTACGTCGGCGGCCCCAGCGGAATTTTCGCCTACAGCGCCGACGGCGCCTCTAAGTGGGCCATGCGTTCGAAATCAGTCAACGGCGTCCTGAATCTCGCCAGCGATGGAACGATCTATTTTGCCTGTGGGTACTACTGGGTGTGCGCCGCACACGGAGAAGGTTCTCCGCTCGCCAGAAGTCCGTGGCCCAAGACGTACCACGACCCCTCAAATTCGAATCGAATATTGACTTCTTTTTGATTCAAGAACCGGCACCTTGCTACATCGACGGATTAGATAATTTCAGCGACCGCGAGACCTTATCCCTAAACTTCTCCATCCATCTGGCAAGCTGGTCCTCCGGATCTTTGCCCCACGCGCTAGTGATTTGGTAGTGAACCGATTCCTGTCCAGTGTCAAACCAGAATTCGTAGTCCGCGTAATTATCCAGTACGATCCGCGTTGTCAAGATCGGAGAGATCCGAACGGCTCTTAGTTCATCCAAGGAAGGTTGCAGCGTTTCGGGATCGACCGATGCACTGGTGACCTTTACTTTCACTTGCGCCGCGATCTCGTGCTCGGTGACGTCGGGTTTGTCAGCAACCATCCGGTAAATGAGTTGATCCAGGTCGTGTCGGGTCATGCCCTCGAGCGCATAGTTCGTTATCCCGGCATCGCTTAGCCAAAGGATCTTTCCCGCCTGGGAACACGACTACCACGATTTGAGAATTCGAGTCGGAGAAACGCAGAACCATCCGCGTGAAGTAGGGCTTTTGGGTGGGATCCAACGGAAAGAGGGTATTCAGAACACGGGTTTTCATGTCTGAGTGAACGATCCAGGGCCGTGCGACTCCGTTCGAAGGAAACAAACTGCAAGTAACAACGAGAATCGTGAGCGTCCGTCGAATCATAAGAAACTCTCTGTTTTCACATATGGCGAAAGACGTTCCTACTCGACTACGACTAGAAACTTCGAGGTTTTTACCGGCTTGGCGTCCTTCTCAAATGGCCGCGCGTATTCGAAAAGTAGCGGAACCGTTCCGGCCGCGCCCGCAGTGAAACTCCACACTTCTTCGCCGGGCGAACCCACCGCGTCGCTATCAGATTGCCTTTCGGAATAAGTCGTCCCCACCAATTTCAAATCCGCAGGATCGAGCGTGGTCGCCAGGCGCCAGCTATATCCGGTCGTGTGATTCGCCGGCAGCGTGATCGAAAAATCCTTGCCGGCCAGCACCCGCACCTGCTCCACGCCGGCCGTCTCAAACTCCGGCCCCACCACCGCTTGCATGTGCCGGCCCACCGGCTTCACCGCGAACACGCGCGCACCTTGAAAATTTCCGTTACCGTCAAACGCGTAAGCAAATGTCGCAGTACCGATCGTCGCGCAGGCGTGGCAGCCGTCACGAAGAATGTAATCAACCAAAAAATTCTGCCGGCCGAATCCGAGGGAATCCAGCTTGGGCAGCTGCGGATCGTTGCGATCGCCGGGCCAGATGCTGATATTCGGATATTGATTCGCCAGCGCAGCGTACGCCGGATATTTCTGCAGCTCGGCCTGTGGATACTGGCTGTCATCGTCGACGTCGATCGGCGAAGGGTCGCCGTTCACCAGCAACACGCCTTCCAGTTCATTGGCGCGGAACACATATTGAATGTAGGCCACGTCCACCCGCGCCACCGCGCGTAACGCGCGCAGGTAAATCACGCCAGTGCCGGCCATACTTCGCGCAAACGCCACCGCTTCCGGCGAAGCACCCGCCGACGTCATCTCACCCAGAAAACACGTTTCGATCTTGTCGGGATCCGCTTCGCACTTCGTACGAATCGCCGCCAGCGCGTCCGCCGAAGGATTCCATACGGCCGCCGAGGTCACTCGAGGACGACTTGCCGAAACAGCCGCAGCTTTCGCCGGAGTTTGAGCACTGGCCATGCCGCAAAAAAGCGCGGAAATAAAAACGCTGAGTACCACGGAAGGGAGTAACGCGGAAACTGCGTTGCGGGAACCGCCAGCCTGCGCAATGTTCATAAGAGACTTAGTCTGACAGCTTCAACGCCGACTTTCCGGGTCGTAACGTCACACTGTCGCGAGAAGAATACCGGGCAGCGGTGCGTGTAGCCGCCGCCCGGTCTCTTTATCTGAGTAGACTACTTCGCCGCGCCAGCGCCAGGAACCCAAACCTGATCTGCCGCCGAGATGTCCACGTTCTTCTGTTCCGTCTTGATCTTGAAAGAACGCAGTTGGCCTTTGCCCTTGCCCGGTTCCATCTTGAAGCCCAGGAAATACTGGTTCTTCAAAATCATGTCCAGCTGCTCCAGAAACGGAGCGAACGAGATCGGCGTCTGCAAGCCCTGAAAGAACGATTCGCCGCCGGTCCGTTCAGTAAGCTGGTCGAGATTGCTTTGCCCGTAGCTAACCCGGAACGAATTGCGGCTGGCGCGTCCCACGCCGGTCGCATACAGGGTGTGGATGATGATGCCCTGCTTTTCCGCCGCCTCGTAAGTCGACTGCACATCGGGGCTGAAGGGGTCGCCGCGGAAACGATCGATGCCGTCCGCGATCAGCAAAATCTCGCGGCGCGTGCTGGGACCCGGCGCGGGCCAGCCCTTGATCAACGACATGGTTGAGAGGTAAATGCTCGAATAAGCCCCGCCATTCCCAAACGGCAGACGAACGCCTTTGGCCGCCGCTTCGTGATCCGCACTAAACGGTGAAGTCGCCTGCACCCCTCCGTTGCTCGCGTAAAACACGCCGATGGAAGTCGAACGCGGCTGGGCGTTGATAAAATTCTTGATGTCACTCAGCTGATTGCCGATTCCTTCGATACTGGTGGCATCGTCGATAACGATCGCCAGTTGCAGCGCCGCCTTATCGCCTTGCGCTGGGACGAAACCGGTTACCGTCATCTTGTCCTTCGATGCGAAAACGCTGATATCGTCCTGGCTCAACGCCGGCGGCGGAGTGTACTTCGGGCCCAATGCGGTAACCACCACGGAGACCGGCACGGTGCCTTGGGCCTGCAGCGCGCTTACAGCGCCGAGGGACAAGAACGCGGCCACCAACACGGCGAAGTTTCTAAATAATCTGTGCATGAAAAGCTCCTCGCAAAACTTTTGTTTGGGTACTCAAGACTTTGATGCGGCGGCAGAGCCGTCGGATGGCGCAACTCTAGTGGGGGCACCATAATCTGTCAAGACATAGCGGAGATACATCGCGTTCGATCACCATACCTGTTAGATGACCTCGGGCCACCGGAAAGATGTACGTAGGAAATGCACCGGCGACGTCGCCAGAAATCGGCATGATTCACCGAAATCGCCGTCACAAATATTTTCGCCCGGCGGCGAAACGCTTGCGAAACTCCCGAGCGCCTGTCGTATCATCTTTGGGCCCAGAAGTGACATTTACCAATCGGCCCTCGTATCCCCAATTTATCGATAGAGAGGAATTCTGATGAGATTGAAGAAATTCGTTATGGCCCTGGCAGCTTTATCCGCGATGGCTTGCGCTGCTTCGGCAGACACCGTCGTATTAAAAAATGGCGATCATCTGACCGGTACGGTCGAAACCTCGGACGGCAAGAACATCACTCTTAAGACCGATTACGCCGGCGAAATCCAGATTCAATGGGCCTCCATCGCCGAAATCAAAACCGACAACCCGATTTACGTCGTGCTGCCCGATAAATCCACGGTCAGCGGCCTCGTCACCACCGAAGGCAGCAACATCGTCATCCGCCCGGCCACCGGCGCTCCGGTTCAACTTTCTGTTTCGCAAGTCACCGTAGTCCGCGGCATGGCTCAGGAACAGGCTTACGAAAAATCGCTCCACCCCAGCTGGCTGGAAGCCTGGAAAGGCGGCGTGAATTTGGGATTCGCCCTGGCCCGCGGCAACAGTGAAACCACCAACTTGACCACCGGCTTCACCGCCGACCGCAAGACTAACAATGACGAGACCACCGCGTACTTCTCATCCTTGTACAGCACCAACGACAAGACCGGCGGCGGCACCATCGCCAACTCTCTGGTCGCCGGCGCCAAGTACGACCACAACATCACCAAAAAAGTTTTTGCCTTCGGCAGTGCCGATTTTACCCACGACGAGCTGCAATTCTTGGACGTCCGCGCCATCTTCAGCGGCGGTCTAGGCTATCACCTGATCAGCAACCCCAATACCACTCTGGATCTCCTCGGCGGCGTGAACTACACCCATGAAAGTTACAGCCCCAATCCGGCGGTCATCGGTTCCGTTGCGGTTAGCCGCAATCTGGCCGGTATCACCGTTGGCGAAGCGGGCATGCATAAATTCGGCAAGTCCACCACCGCCACTGAAGTGTTTTATTTCTACCCGGATTTGAGCAACACCGGCCAGTACCGTTTCTCTTTTGACGCGGCTTCGGTAACCCAAATCAGCAAATGGTTCGGCTGGCAGATCGGGCTCAGCGACCGCTACGTCACCAACCCGCCGATCTTCGGCACCAAGTCGAACGACGTGATCTTCACCACCGGCGTGAATTTCAGCTTCGCTCACTAAACGCACGATCGGCATCAGTAGCTGCCGTCAATCTGCCGGGGTCGTGACGCGTCGGAATAAGGCGCGTCACGGCCCCGAGGATTCAATCCGGAACAAACCCCTAGCGCGATATTTGAAGTTGAGCCAGTTCGGAGGGTGGCGCAGGCATCTGCCGGATTACAAGAATCAAGACACCCGGCTTCTGCAGCGAAAGCGGCAAAGAATTAGTCAGCAACTCGCTTCAACGGGATAACAAGTGCTGCAGTTCTCTGAGGTCCGCTTCCGAGGCATCCGAAACGGCCCAGTACAGCATGCCGTTCTTGCGCCATGTGATCCATTGGTAGCCCTGCAGCGCGTTCGACTCGGGATACGTGTCCCCATCGCGCGTCGGCCAAATAAACACATTCACAAAATGTTTGCGCCGGCCATATACCAGCGCCGCCACAGTGCGTCCGCCCACCACATCCAGCCGCCCACCAGCCAGCGGAAATCCGTCGGCGGCAAAATCCTGCACCGGCGGCGCGAAATCGAGTTTGCCATCGAACCACGGCTTCACTGTGTGCTGATCGGTCGAAACCACGTCGGTTAAGTGTCCGGGCTCCAGCGAACGTAGATGCGCGTCCACCACCTGGGCGGCCAAGGCACTCTGGCCCATGTGCCCGGTCACCGCTGGAATGATTCGCCAGAACGAATAAGCCATCAGTATCAGCGCCGCCGCGACGGCCAGCCATTGCGCGAAAACCCGCCGCGAGGACATTACGATCGGAGGTGCGGCAGCACGCTGCGCCGCAACCACCTTCGCCATCAGCCCCGGTGGCGCTTTCTCATAGAGATTTCCCCGCTGTATCGCGGAACGCAGCGCCTCCTGCGCGTCCAGCGCTGCCACGCATTCCGGACACCCCTCCAGATGCCGCTCGAATTCCCCCGCGCGCACCGCGTCCAGTTCCCCGTCGAGATATCCATGCACGGTGGTACTTGGGAAATTACAGCTCACGGGGCGCCTCCTCGTGGGACGAACCCGTCAGCGCCACCTGCAGCTGCGCCCTCGCGCGCGAAAGCGCAGACATCACCGTCCCGATGGGCATCGAAGTAATCGCCGCAATCTCCTTGTAAGAACATCCTTCCAGTTCGCGCAAAACCACCACCTCACGGAATCGCGGCGGCAGCGATTCGAGCGCCTGACTCAGTCGTTCGCGGTTATTCCCCGCGATGGCCAGCGCTTCGGGTGTGACGCTGTTCGGCATGTGCAATTCTTCGTTGAACTCCGCGACCGGCTCAGGCGGCCGGTTCTTTTCCATCCAGCTGAAACAAGTATTCCGCACGATTTGCAAAAGCCACGCCCGCGCGTCGGTCCCGTGAAAACCTGAAAAGAATCGATACGCCCGCAGCATGGCTTCCTGGGTCACGTCCTCCGCGTCCGTCCGGTTTCGCAGCAGCCAGCGCGCCAGGTTGAACGCCGAATCCAGGTGCGGCAGCACCAGCAGATTGAACCGCTCGGTCTCCCGCCCGTCCGGCACTCCTTCGCTATTCCCTCTTGTAGATGGTTCCACTGTGTATAACCGCCCGTCCGGGCATTTTATTCCCTTTCCCGGGCCTGAATCCCAAAAATAAAGTCTCACCAATTGGAATAAAACCGCCCCGGCCCTGGTTTGGAGGGGTGTAAGACGCTGCGAGACGCGGCGCAAATGAGGGAGGATTCATGGAACGCAAAAAACTGGACCGTATCTTGCACGATCACAACAACGACGGCATCGACCGCCGCGGCTTTCTCGAATGTATGGCCTGGGCTGGTACCGGAGCCTTCTGCGTCATGCAGGGCGGCGTCCTGAAATCTTTCAGCATGAGTCGCATGGGCGAATGGGACGCCAAGAAAATGGCCGGTGAACTCAGCTTCGTCCAGATCAGCGACAGCCACATGGGCTTCAACAAGCCGGCGAATCCGGACGTTTCCGTCACGCTGCAAGCCGCCGTCGACAAAATCAATGCCCTCGGCAGCACGCCCGAATTCATGCTGCACACCGGCGACATCAGCCACCTTTCGAAGCCCGAACAATTCGATAACGTCGATCAGATTCTGAAAGACGCCGAACCGAAAGATGTGTTCTTCGTCCCCGGCGAACATGACGTGCTCGATGATGACGGCGCAAGCTACCGCGCGCGCTACGCCAAGAACACCAAAGGCGACGGCTGGTACAGCTTCGACAAAAAAGGCGTCCACTTCATGGGCTTGGTCAACGTCATGAATCTGAAAGCCGGCGGCCTCGGCACGCTTGGCGCCGAACAGCTCGAATGGATCGAAGATGACGTCAAGCATCTCGGCAGCAGCACACCCATCGTCGTCTTCGCCCACATTCCGCTGTGGTCCGTGTATCCCGAATGGGGTTGGGGCACGCAGGATAGCGCCCAGGCTCTCAGCTACCTGAAAAAATTCGGCTCGGTCACTGTGCTGAATGGCCACATCCACCAGATCATGCAGAAGGTCGAAGGCAACGTGACCTTTCACACTGCCATGTCCACCGCGTTTCCTCAGCCCGCGCCGGGCAAAGCCGATTCGCCGGGCCCCATGAAAGTGCCCGCGGACCAATTGCGCAGCGTGCTGGGAATCACCGACGTAAATTCCGTACACGGTCAGCACGCGCTGGCTGTCGTGGATTCAACTCTAGCGTAGTCACCGCGATCGAAAGGATCGCTGCAAAAAATAAATAAAAAAAGGAGAACGATCATGCAAGTACGGAGAGGTGTGCGCATTTTTGGATTGGCCGCGGCGATGGTCCTGCTGCTCGCAGGAGCGGCGGCCAGGGTGGCGAAAAGCGCCCCGGCGGAAACGCCGGCACCCGCGTCAACTACGGAAGTGAAGATCGATAATTTCAGTTTCAGTCCGGCGACCCTCACCGTCGCTCCCGGAACCACCGTCACCTGGACCAATCGCGACGATATTCCACACACGGTGGTGAATTCGGACGATCCCAGGGCCTTCAAATCCAAAGTTTTGGATACCGACGAGAAATTCTCGTACACCTTCACCAAAGCCGGAACTTTCGCCTACTTCTGTTCCGTGCACCCGAAAATGACCGGCACTGTCGTGGTCAAGTGAGCGCGCCATGAGCGTAAATCCATTCGACCCGCGAACGGTTTTATTCGCCAAACACGCTCAGCACGTCGTGCTGATTCATTTCCCCATCGCGCTTTTTCTCTGCGGGGTGGGGTTCGATGCGGCGGCGCAGTGGACCAAGCGCCGCGGATGGGCGGACGCGGCCTACTACAACTTTCTGGTGGCCGCGATCTCCACCATCCCGGTCGTCATCACCGGAATTCTTGCCTGGCAATTTGCGCTGGAGGGCCAGAAGCTGAAAGGCATTCTGCTCCAGCACATGTCGCTGGGATTAACTTCCACAGCGTTCATCTGGATGACTTGGTGGGTACATTTCCGGGCGCGGCGCAACGATAGCGAATTACCAGCGTCTCGCTTTTCCTGGGAGCTGCTCGGGGTCCTGGCCATCACCGCGACCGGACACCTGGGCGGATTCTTGAGTGGCGTTAACGGCCCGGGTTAGGATCCCGTGTTCCACTTGCCGTAGCATTCGTCCAGCCGGCGCAGAGTGGAACCCGGATCCTTTTTGTGCCGCAGAAAATCGTGAACGATCAACGACGCTGCGGTTTGAAACTCCACAAAACCCGGGAAGCGTGGACGAACATAAGCCTGCTCCAAGGTCGGCAGGGTGGATTCGAAAAAGCGATTCGACATCGCGTTGACTTCAGGGTCCACCCACGCGGTCTTGTTCCCCGGCTGCCCACCCGAATGAACGTAAAGTGTGCGCTGGCATTCTCCGCTCGCCACCCAAGCGGCATATTCCGCCGCCGCGGAAATTTCCTGGCATCGATGCGAAATCGCCAAGCCGGCGCCGCCGAGCAGCGCGCCAACCGGACCGCGCGATGACGGAATGTTGGTGAACAGCACCGTCGAAGGCCGGTAGCCAGGACGCGCATAATTCGAATATCCAAATCCAAACGGACAATATGCAATCTCGTTCGTGGAACTCATCTTTTCCCAAACGGCGATCGGATTCCAATCGAGCGCTTCGGGCGGCGCCGCTTCGGCCAATTGCTGCAGTCGATGCAGCACGGATTCTCCAGTAGCAGTGGTGACGATTTTGTCGTGCGCCGCCGTAAATGCCGGCTCACCCGAATTCGCGCACAGCGTAAAGAACGTGCACAGCGAATCGACCGCCAGCAACGGAGTCGTGACAAAACCCCGCCGTATTTTCGCCAACTGCAAAACTTCGTCCCACGTCGTCGGCAAAGTGGCGTTGGCAGTTTTTAGCAGGTCCGGACGATAGCCCGCCACTTGTGCCGCAGCGTCAATCGCTAAAGCGTACTGGTGCCCTTCGTAAAAATAACTCTGGTGCGAAGCTCCCACGCTTTCGTTGCGCAACGTGCTCAGAACTTCCGGCGCAACATGCTGATCGAGCGGCAGCAGGTAGCCGTGTTTCGCCACCGTGCCCATGAACGGATGATCGAGGACCACCAGATCGTATTCCTCGGCGATCCTGCGAATTGGATCGTCGGCAAAACCCTGCAGCGAACGCGCCTGCCATTCGACACGAATGTTCGGATGCGTTTCGGAGAACCGCGCCGCCGTCGCCCGCATCGGCGCGAAACCGCGGTCGTGATTCCAGGTCATACCTCGCAGAGTTACCACCAAAAATCTCCTTCGTTTGCTCTCAAGCCGCCGGATCGGTTTTCAATCCACAGCTAGACGACTTTCGCGTCTTTGAAGTGCGCGATCTCCACCGAGCTAAAGCCCAATTCCGCCAAGATCTCGTCCTTGTGTTCGCCCAGCATCGGCGGCCTGCGAATCTCGCTTTCCGTGCGGCTGAACTCGATCGGCGGTCCCACCGTACGGAATTTTCCCGCCACCGGATGCTCGAATTCGACCAGGATTTCGTTGTGTACCACTTGCGGATCGTGTTCGACCTGCGGAAACGTGTTGACCGGCGCCGCCCAAATGTCCGCCTCCATAAAAATATCCATCAACTCCGCAGTTGTCTTTCGCACAAAACCCTTTTCGAGTTTCTGTTTCACCTCATCGCGGTTCGCAGTCACGTTCCGCGAATCATTCCCTTCGAAACCTTCGATGCCCACTAAAGACGCGATCTTCCCCACCGGCATCATCGCGATCGAAATGTATCCGTCTTTCGTTTTGTACACGCCCATCGGCGCGCCCACATAAGGATGCCCCACTCCCGCCGCACTCCGTTGAGGCTCACGCAAAGTATTCAGATACAGCGTCAGCTCCTGCGTGGTGTGGTGCATCATCGAATTCAGCAGATTCACATCGATTCGCTGCCCCTTGCCGGAATTCGTGCGCTCGTACAGCGCCATCAGCACGCCGATCACGATATGCAAGCCAGCGGTCAGATCCGCAAGTCCAATCCCCACGGGAACCGGAGGATCTGAAGCAGTTCCATTCAGCATCAGCACACCCGCAATCGACTGCGCCAGCAAATCCTGCCCCGGCCGATCCTCATACGGCCCGTCCTGTCCCCACCCGGAGCTGGCGCAGTAAATCAACCCGGGTTGCACCGCCGAAAGCGCTTCGTAGCCAAGCCCGAGCCGATCCATCACCCCCGGCCGGAAATTTTCGATCAGCACGTCCGAAGATTTGATAATCCGCCGCGCGATTTCTTTTCCCTCCGGCGCTTTCAGGTCCAGCGTGATGCTGCGCTTCGCGCGATTGAACGCCAGATAGGAAAGGCTCTCGCCTTTTACGAACGTATCGCCGATCGACCAGCCGCGCGACCATTCGCCGGCGCGCGGCTCGATCTTCACGATATCCGCGCCCATATCTCCCAGCAGTTGCGTAGCGCTGGGTCCTTGCACCAGTTGACTGAAATCGGCGACGCGCAATCCCTTCAGCGGTCCGCTCATGCGGGTTTATTCCTCCGTGGCTACAAAAACTTTTTCGCGAATCAGACCGGCGCGGCAGAAGTCATGCCGCCATCGATCACCAAACACTGTCCGGTGACCCAAGCGCTTTCGTCACTCGCGAGATACAGCGCGCCGTATGCCACATCTTTCGTGCTACCCAGCCGCCCGAGCGGATGCATTTTCACCCAGGCCGCGCGCAGCGCCTCTGGATTCGCCGCCCGTTCCAGCACTTGCACGTTCAGCGGCGTCTCAATGGTGCTCGGCGCAATGCAGTTCACCCGAATTCCGCTCGCGGCGTATTCCCGAGCCAGCTGACGCGTCAAACTGATCGCGCCGCCCTTACTCGCCGCATAGTGCGGATAGCCCGCGAGGCCGATCAGCCCTTGCGTCGAAGCCATGTTGACGATCGAGCCGGATTTGCGCGCCAGCATGTTTGGCAGGACGTATTTCGCCGTCAGAAACATGCTGGTCAAATTCACCCGAATAATATTTTCCCAGTCTTTGAGTTCCATCAAATGGCAGGGAGCTTCGGAGGCGATGCCAACCACGTTAACCAGAATGTCGATTTTGCCGTACTCGCCAAGCCCCGCGGCCACCGCGTCGCGCACATCGCTTTCCAGCCCTACATCGGCACGCTGAAAATAAACGCGGCCGCCATCCGTGCGAATCTTTTCCGCCGTGGCCCGGCCGTCACGCTCGTTGACGTCGACGCCAACGATCGCCGCCCCTTCCGCGGCGAAAAGCTCCGCGATGCCCTGCCCAATGCCGCTGGAAATTCCGGAGATGAAGGCGACTCGTTCCGCAAGGCGCATAGTCACATTTCCTCAACCGCAGTTCGACCCCATCTCAAGTTGCTTCCGGCGATTTTTCTAGTTCCGCTAAGAATGGCCCGAGGCATCCCTGAAGGTGACTAGAAACTTATCACAGTGACTCGCGCGCCTTCAGATTTTTTCAAACTGCCGCCAATCAGGCTGAACAGAAATCGGAAGTCAGATATGCTGCTAGACGAACAGCGTCGAACCAGCGGAGGAAGTGGGCCAGATGACCGGGAACACAACAAAGAACGTGACGGGAAACGTAACAAAGTTCGTGAGTTTGGGCGAATTGGCCGAGCAAGTACCCAGCGGCGCAAGCATCGGAGTCGGCGGCGTGCATCTCGCGCGCCTTCCAATCGCGCTGATTGAAACCGTCCTGAAACTCGGACGGAAAGACTTCACCTTCGTCAGCTGGGGCGGAGGCCTGCCTCTCGAACTTTTCCTCGAAGGGAACGCGCTGCGCAAACTCGTCTTCTGCTTTTCCAGCCTGGACATCCTGGGACTCGCGCCGCGCTTTCGCGCTGCGCTGGAAACCGGCAGCGTCGAGGTCGAAGAGTGGTCCGCGCTGGCCATGATTCAAGGCCTGCACGCCGCTTTCTACAACTTGCCCGAAATGCCGTTTCAGATTCCCTCCGGCTCCGACCTCATGAGCAAAGGAGATTTCTGGAAGCAGACGAAATCGCCATTCACCGGCGAGATGGTTGGCCAGGCCCGCCGCCTCGATGTCGACGTGGCCCTGCTGCACGCCCAGCGTGCCGACCGCGACGGCAACATCGAAATCCAAGGCGCCCGCGGCATCGATTTAAGCCTGCTCGGCGCATCCAAAGAAAAATACTTCACCGTGGAGGAAATCGTCGAAGTCGGAAAGCTCGGCGACGCGCCGAAATCCTATGTCCTTCCGCGTAGCTTCGTCACCGCCATCGCACACGTGCCGAAGGGCGCGTATCCGACGTCGTGCCTGCCGTACTACACCACCGACTACCAGCGACTGGTGGATTACGTCCGCACCGAAGAACAACGAAAGAAGGCCAGCGCAGTAGCGCCGCCCGACCAAAAGAGTGAAAAACCAGCATCAGGTACAGCCGCGGATCGATTCAAGCCGGCGACGGATCGAATGGAATTCCTCCAGCGCGCAGCTCAGGTTCGGCTTCGCGCACTCACGCCCGAACGCCTGGCCCGTTTCGGTCAGCACATCGCGTCCGAAACTCCCTACACCACCGACGAACTTCTGGCTGTCCTGCTCGCCCACGAGTACGACAACTCCAGCGTCTGTTCGGTTGGCTCAGTCTCGCCGCTGGCGATGGTTTCGTATCTCCTCGCCAAGCGCACCCACGCACCCGGCCTGATGCTCATCTCGCTCAACGGCGGCTTCGTCGACGTCGAATCGCATCCGATGTCCTTGACCCTCGCCGAGCCGCTCGACTGGCAAACCGCGAAGGTCTTCTGGGGCGGAGACGAAACCTATCACTGGTATTACCAGACCGGCCGCATCACCCACGAAGTGATCACCGTAGCCCAAGTCGACATGCAGGGCCGCACCAACAACGCCTGGATCGAAACCAAAGGCAAACGCCTGCGCCTTCCCGGACAAGGTGGAATGGCCGACGTGACCAACATGCACAAGAACTTCACGCTGTACCTGACGCGTCATTCGCCGGAACGCTTCGTCGAAGCCGTGCAATTCTGCACCGCTTCGCGGGGGATTCTGCGCGACGATGAGCGCCTTCGCGCCGGATATCAACCCGGAAAAGTGCGCCTCATCTCGAACCTGGGAATCTTCGAACTGGATATCGAGCGGCGGCGCTACAAGCTGGTAGGGATTCACGCCGGCGTAACGCTGGAGGAAATTCGCAAGCAGACCGGCGGAGAATTTCTAGTCGCTGACGCGCTGTCGCAAACGGCTCCGCCCACCGCCGAAGAGTTGCGCCTGATCCGCCAGGAAATCGATCCCTTCGCCATCCGCCGCCTTGAATTCGTGCCAAGCAAAGAGCGCCTCGAAACTATCGAAGGAATTCTGAATGCCGAGCGCGCCCTGATTGAAGAGATTTCCCAACGAGGAAATTAGGTACGTGCCAAGACTTTCCGCGATGATCGGAAGATCTTTCTCGCTGGCCGCTCTCCTCGCGGTCAGCGCACTCGCCACGCCAGCTCAGGTCCTGCCATCGCCTTCCGCCCCACCCCATACCACGCTGAAAGCCGCCGACCTGCAGGCGGACGTCGCCATCCTGCGCAGCGCCTACGACCAGATGCATCCAGGCCTCTACCGCTACAACACCAAAGAGCAAATGGACGCAGCCATCGCCGCCCTCGCCACGCAGCTGAATCGCGACCAATCGCTCGAGCAAGCCTATTTGGCCTTCTCCGGATTCGCGGCCAAAGTGAAATGCGGTCATACCTACGCCAACTTCTTCAATCAGCCCAAATCGGTGGCACAGGAACTGTTCCAAGGCCAAAACCGCGTTCCCTTCTATTTCGACTGGCTGGACCACAAGATGGTCGTCACCGAGGATTTCACGCCCCAGCACCAACTGAAGCGCGGCACCGAAATCCTGGAAATCAACGGAACACCGGTCACGCAAATCCTTGCACGCCTGATGACCATCGCCCGCGCCGACGGCGCGAACGACGCCAAACGCGTCGCCTCCCTCGCCGTCTCCGGCGACAGCGTCTACGAAACCTTCGACGTCTACTTCCCCATGTTTTTCCCGCAATCCAGCCCGCGCATGAAACTCAAAGTCCGCGAGGCGAATGCTTCCAAACCGCGCACGATCGAAACCGATGCGCTCACTTACGAGCAGCGCATCGCACCGATCAAAGCGCGCGAAGCCGGCCGCAAGGGCGGCAGCGACGTCCAGTTCGAGTGGACCTATCTCCCCGACGGCTCAGCCGACCTGCGCATGCCGACTTGGGCGCTCTTCGACAGCAAGTGGGATTGGAAGACGTGGCTCAACTTGCGTCTCGATGAGCTGGCCGACAGGAATCCGCCCGCTTTGGTCATCGACCTCCGCGGCAACGAGGGCGGCAACGACGTCGGCGACCTGGTGCTCGCGCGGCTGGTGAATAGCGACCTGCGCTTGTCGGCGCTGCAGCGCCTGGTGCGTTACCGCCAGGCTCCGCTGGAACTCGCGCCCTATCTCGACACCTGGGATCCGAGCTTCAAGGATTGGGGCAAAGCGGCGATCGAGTTGGAGCAGCCGTGGCCGACTGCGCCACCGGTGCACTACTTCAAGCTATCGCGCTATGACGATGACGCGGAAGGCAGCGTGATCAAGGCGGAAGGAAAGCACTACGGCGGCAAAGTCTTCGTGCTGGTCGATGCCAACAACAGCTCAGCTACGTTCCAGTTTGCGCAGGTGGTGCAGCAGAACCATCTGGGCGTTTTGGTGGGACAACCAACCGGTGGGAATCAGCGCGGGATCAATGGGGGAGCATTTTTCTTCCTGCGTTTGCCAAATTCCAAAATCGAAATGGACTTGCCTTTGATTGGAACTTTTCCGCGGACAGAAAAACCGGATGCGGGAGTAACGCCGGACATTCCAGTGCAGCGAACGATTCGCGATATTGCCGAAAACGTCGACGCCGAACTGGCCGCGGTACGAAAAGCTCTCGGCCCCGCGAAGCAATAACAACCCCTACTTCATTCCCGTTAGTGGCTGGCGGTTTCGACGTAGCGCAAAGCTTCTTCGACGACTTTGGGGCCATTCGATTCGACTTTGGCGAATTTGGCCTGGCTGTGTGGCGAGAAGGTGTCTGGGTTGAAGCCGCCGTCGGGATACTGAAAAATCCAGACGTATTGGCGATGGGCGCGGTCGGCGTCGGATTCGGAAACCAGCGCGTTATCGACCGGCGTCAGCGGCTGAAAGTCGGAAAAGCCGCCGATGTTGTGGATCGAGGTCGGCATGGTGGCGCTGAAAAAAGAAACGTCGTGGGTGAAGATCATCACGAATTTCACTTGCGACGCGGCAGGCGCCGGGCAAACTCCGGGGAAAAGTTTCTTGCGGTTGAACGCGATCCATTTGAGCTGATCGGAATTCAGGCCATAGGCTGAGAAGTAGCTCTGGCAAGCCGGGTCGGGCGGTTGCGCCGCGAGTTTCTCGACTTCCGTTGGCGCCGCGTCGGAAACGGCGTTCATGGCCGGCGCAGCGGCGCGCGCTGGAGCTGAATCGGAATTCACCGAGGCGGCAACGATGGCCGGCGGCGCGGGAGCACGAGTGGCGGGCGCGGGGCGATTCATTTCCGCCAAGCCCGAAGAAGTCATCATGCTGGCGCGAACCGGAGCATTGGCAGCGGCTGCGGCGATAGGCTGCGCATCCGCGGCGAAAACAGAATTCGCGGCGCGGACTTTGGCAACTTCCTGCGCTTGGGCCTGACGCGCGGCAGCGCCGATCGTCGGCGCAAAATTCTGCTGCGCTTCGGCTTCAACTTGGGGCGCTGAAATATCCCCGGTCGAATCGTCAGCGAAAGCACTTTCCTGAACGTAGCCCACTACACCACTGTGCGTGCGAATTTTGACGTACCCATCCAGGCGCGCCAGAACTTCGACCGGCTCGGCGCAATCCACCTTGGCCTGCACGTCGAACGTGGTCAGGGATTCGTAGACCCAGATGCGGTCCTTATTTGAATTGCATTTCAGGCTGGACGGGCTGGCGGACGCCGGGATGGCGGAGATGGAAATACCAGCGACAGCGGCGGCAAGAACCGCAAAACGGAGAGTCCCTTTCATCGTGTCCCCCATAGACCACGAATGAAAAAACTGCTTTTGGCGAGTGTAGACCTTTCGCGCAGGCGAACAACACTGTCCGTCCGTACAGGTGGTTGATACCACAGAACGAGTGGCAGGGATACCCGCGGTAACTACGCGCTGTTTAAGAGTAATACGCAGTAGAACTGATGGTACTGGGAGGCGGAGTTGCGCGTCATCCCCAGGCGTTAATAACCCGCATAGAGAGTCCCCCCGGCAACTAAGTCAGATCGGCCATGCCCAAGGGCTGAGAAACGGCTGGGTTAGTCGTGCAAAACGATTTTCAGGAGGGATTTATTCACTGTGATTTTGCCGTTGTAGTCGATGAAACCGAGTTTCCTGAATTTGTTCATGAAGAAATTGACCCGAGAGCGGGTAGTGCCGATCATTTCCGCGAGCGTCTCTTGGGAAATTTTTTGCAGAACCTTTTCGGGATGATCCTCTTTGCCGTAGCGGGCCAGCAGCAATAGCGTGCGCGCCAATCGCTTTTCGGTTGAATTGAAGAGCTGATCGACCAGGTCGGCTTCGACCCGGCGGTTGCGGGCCAGCATGTAGGTGATGAATCGATCCGACAGCAGATGCTCGGCATGAAGCACACGGATCATTTCTTTCTTCCCAATGATGAGAACGGTGGTCGGCACTACGGCGGTTGCCGTGCCTAGGCGAATGGATTCGCCGGCGATGGCTCCTTCTCCGAAGAAGTCTCCCGTGCCAAAAATCGCCACGACGGCCTCTTTGCCGCTCTCATTCACGACGGTGAACTTCACGCTGCCCTTTTGGATATAGACGACGGTGTTGGCCGCGTCGCCCTGCGCGAAGATGGTTTGTTTCTTGCGAAACTCTCCCACCTTTCTCGAAACGCCCACCGATTCGAGATACACCTGTGGGTTGAACTCGGCCTTCGCTTGGGATTTCATTTTCGGATTCTTGGGAAGCGCTAAAACTGGAACAAGCCGGGATGGAGCGCAACAACCATCCGGGACGGAATGTTACCTACTCACGCTAGTCTGTTGTCACGAAACGTGTCAAGACGTTTCTGGTAATCGGATACCCTTGATTCGCACCTACTTGGAGAAAAGCTTCCCGCGAAGCTCCGCCAAGATTTCGCGAAGCGGGTGCTTTGCTGCCGCCTCGACAGCTGCTGCTTTATGTTCGACGGCCTCGCCGGGTTCCGGTGCGGTGTGATGACCCGTGATCTGAACAATCTGAATTCGAAAATAGACCGGAACCAGGGGCCGCTCGGTCCCCTGCACGATCGTTTTCGAGTAGCCGGGTTCCCACCAAATTTTTTCTCGCTGAAGCAGCCTGTAGGCCAAGTCACGTTCCGTTTTAAACTCGGGTGCGTCCGGCAACTCCTGGTAACGGCCAAAGATAACCAGGCTGGCCCATTCCTCGAGGCTGACGATTTCATCGGTTTGAACGCAGACCAGCGGGTTGGCGCGCATCCAGCTGATTCTTTGACCGACGGTGGAAAAGCTGTAGAGGTACCCGTCGTCATAGGCGAAATAAAATGGCACGACGTACGGCTGAGCCCCCTGGGCACAGGCGATTCTGCCGAGGCGCAGGTGGGCCAGCAACTCTAAGCTTTTCTCGCGATCGAGTTCCTGAATCAGCATTATTCCTCTTACGATAATCCTTCAGCGGTCAACGGCCGGTACTTTCGCTCGGCTCGGGCACAAAGACCAGCGACACCAAATACACCAGGATGCCTAGCCCGATCAGTCCGGCAGCGACGAAAGCGAACAAGACGAACGACAGCGGATGAAACCAGAGCAAGCTGACAATTTCGAGCAGCAAGCCGAGGATCACGAGTCCGCTGGAAACCTGCAACAGCCGCCGAATTCCGATTCCAGAGAGTTTCATTGGACGGGCTTCCAGAATTTCTGATGATCGAGATTGGCGATGTCGTGCGCCGTGTCATGACAGCCGCTACCCAGGCACGACACTTGATTCGAGGTGAGAGAACTCATCAGCGCGGTGTGAACTGGGTTCTCCTCAAAGCTGCGGGCGCCCGCGTGACAGTGCAAGCATTGCGCATTCTTGAATCCGCCCGGGATGCGGATGGCCGCCGCGGCGGGTGGCGTGGTTACGTACTGCAAATAAATCCGCTTCAGTCCGCGGAGCTTATCGTCCAGCGGGCCATAGATGCCGTAGTCCGCGTGGCAGGAATAGCAGGCCATGTCCGCCGGGACCCGGTGATTCTGAAAATGCTGCGCGGGAATATGAGTGGCATCGTCGATATATAGACTCTGCCCGTACGGAACCATGACGTGACATGACGTGCAGAATCGCGTCGTTTCGGATCGTTGTACGTGAGTGTTCATCCCGCCGACCAGGCACAGACCGGGCAGCACGCACAACCCAACGAACGCAACGATTTTCCAGCCGGCTGCACTGGTCAATGAAGGACGAAACAAGAAGACGGAGGCCAGCACGATACTGAACGCGATCTGACCAATCAGAATCCCGATCATCTGCCTCCTATTGCGGCTTCCACGATTCGCAGCCGCCTAGTTTTGTCCGGCCACAGCTGACTACTTCTTAGCGAGTGAGCGAATGAAGCCAACGAGTCCTTTAATTTGTTCGCCGGTCAGCTTGCCCTTGTAGGCAGGCATACTGCCCTTGCCGTTGGTCACTATGTCGGTGAGTTGCGCGTCGGTTTGGCCCTGCACCTCGGCTGAACCCAGATCCCGGACTTTCAGCGCTTTGCCGGTGGGGGTACTGCCGGCGCCGTCCGCTCCGTGGCACATGGCGCATTTAGCTTTGAAATCACCCGCACCATCGGCTCGCGCTGCCGCGCCAAAAACGAACACGACAGGAATCGCCGCGAGAATTAACTTCGCAACGCCCACTCGTATAAAAGATCTCATTTGCAATTCCTCCTTTCCCAGCTAAGCGAGCTAAAACGAATAACGGAACGAAAAAGTAGCGTTGCTGCCGTTGAAATCCTGTAAGGGAATCGCGGCCAGGCCGAACGGGTTGGTAGCTCCGGTCTCGTTGAATCCGAAGTAATCCCAGGCCATCTTGTAGCTCAGGCCCCGGTAAAGTTCGATCACGACCGACGCATACGGTTTCTGATAATTGAAATCGAGAGTGCCGGACGGCGTAAGCGGATTCAGAAAGATGGTGTTGCCGCGAACGAAGCTGCCGCCATATCCCACCATGGTGGTCACGCGCTTGGTCGTTTTCCAGATGACGCCGGCGTGCGCGAAGTGGTCGTTACTGGAGTAGGTCGAGAGAGCGCCTAATGGTGACGACGCGGCCGCGATGGGGCACGCCGGGCCGGTCGGCAGCATCGGAACGCCGATGGGAAATGCCGACACCGGCAGCGTAGCGGGCGGCGGCGCGGGATTCGTAACGGACGTTGAATACGCAAAGCAGATCAGGGATTGGGTGTAAAAGTTCCAGTAGTTGTATCCGAAATCGATGGAGAATCGCTGGTTCGGCATGAGGATGGTCGCGAAGCTGAAGGTGCGGTCGTGTTCCAGGTTGTTGACGTCGGTCACATTGTCGCGATTCTCGTGAATCTCAACCGCGCCGTCGACTGTGGCCCAGGTCTTCACCTTATAACTGGCATGGACTTTATAGCTCTGCACCTGGCGGGGATCGATCCGGGTATAGGAATTGTCGTTGTAGCCGAATTCGAAATCGCTGGTGATGCGCAGGGCGTCGATCGGGCGGTAGACGAAGCCAAGCAACAAAGCGTTTTCGTTGATGGTGGTGAGGCTGCGCGTGGGGCCTGCTGCCGCGGGGGCAGCGAATGTCACTGAGCCGTCGGTGTTGAGCGTGCAACCGGCGGGGAGCGCGCCGCCCACTTCGGCGCAGCTCCCGCGAGCGGCCAGGAAATCATTTGCCGGGCTCGCCGTTGCGCCACCGGGAAAATAGACCAGGCCCGAGTCATTCGTATCGCTGAACTGCGAGATGGTGCGGTTGGTGTAGAGGTAACCGACATGCGCGCTCAGGTGTTTGCTGAAGTCGTACTGCAATTCCAAAGTATTCGATTTCAGATTCTGGCCCAGAAAGGTGGAAGCCAGCCCGGTGATGACGTCCGCGGCGGAGGTGGCGGTGTGTTGCGGGCAGGTCACCGCGTTAGAACCAAGCGGACAATTGATAGCGTTGAAGACCGCTTCACTCTGCTGCAAGCCCGCCAATCCGGCGTAACCCGTGCCAAACACATTCGTCTCATCGAGCGCCCAAGCACCGGGAATGCGCCAGTTGTCATACCGGAATTGATCGAGGATGCTCAACTTATCCGTCACCGCGTACACGCCGGACCAATTCGCATTCACCGATACGCGCTTCGCATTCGCCGGCCCGCTGGTTGTGCTGCCGCGCTCTCCGGTGCGAGCAGTGAAGCCGTTCACGTTCTCCAGGAAATCCGGAATTACGTTGTCGCTGGTGCTGTAACCCAGCGAACCCGACATCTCTAAGTTCTTGAAGTAATTCGATTGGAAGCGGAGTCGCTCGGTCGGCATAAAATTCCGCGGACGGCCCACCTGGCTATACGAGAGATATCCGTTGCAGGTGGGATTCGCGGTGTTGGTGGTGCCGGTGACGATCGGTGTGGCGCAAGGCAAAGCCTCGGCCGGCGTTTGGGTGCTGTAAACCAGGCCTAAATCAACCGGCGTGCCATTCGGCGTGCCGTTGCCGGTCGGATTGGCGAGCTGGTATCCGAAGTTCTGTGGATTTACGGCCGGATTGTCCGTGACGACGTTGTCCTGCTTGAAATAGCTCAGGAACTGGTCGTAGGAGATTGTAGTGCGCGGCAAAACTTTGAAATCGATTCCGGCTCGGTAAGCATTAGTGGTGTAGCTGTAGTTTTGATTGAAATTCGAAACGGTCCCGCCGTCGGTCGTAAAGAAACCGGGCCCCTCGTCGCGATTCCGCGAGTACCCCAGGCGAACCTGAATCCTCGATTGGGGCATCAGCGTAAGGTCGTAATCCTGCATCCGCCGCACTAAATCCATCGAGTGCGGCGAATTGTTGATGGCCACCGCGGGGCTGGAACAAACGACCGGCGCAACTACCGGAGGCGTACCTACGGTGGTCGCGTAGCAGCCTGAGCTTGGGGAGCCGGAGGATTTAGCGATGCCGGATTCAAGGGATTCGCGAGCAAGTTGTAATCCCAAAAGTTTTTGTCCCGGCGGAACAGCATTCGGAAATCGTAGATTTTGTTTTTCTGGACTCGCAAACGGGTCACATCGTTCGGGTCGCCGCCGTATCCGAAGTTGCTGAAGGTCAGGGAATCGAAAAGGAATCCTTTGTGGTCCAGCGAACGCATCTCGAACGAATAATTGAATAGCCGCAGTCCCGAGCCCAGATTCTCGAACGTGTCGTAGGTGTCTTTATTACCGTTGACGAAATTCGCCCGATACCCCGCTTCGATCGTCTGGTGGATGTTGTAATCGCCTGAATTAATCCCCGGACTCTCCCCAGATCCGCTTTGAGCCCACAAGACGGCTGGGCTCATCAGCACCGCCGCCAGCGCCGGTATCCTCAATATCGAGAAGCCCGGAAAGACCCTCGCAAAACCGCGGCGCTGCACGCCCGAGTGCACGACGGCGGCCGAACGCGAGGTTTCCTCCCAACGATTCGCCTTCAGAGCCGGATTAATTCGCACCGTCATAGGCTCCACTACTTAAAGAACGTCGCATCGAAGTTCGAACCGTGAATCGCGACGTGGCACAAAGTGCACGCCTGAAAGAAAGTGGACTGGTTGTGGAACGATGGCGCTCCCGGTGCGGAGCTGAACGACGTCGTATGACACTGCAGGCAGAGCAAGTTGACGTTACTGAGTTTCAGCATGTGGGGATTGGGCCCGCCGTGCGGAACGTGGCACGACTGGCAGCCATCCACCTTTACCGTCGAGTGTTCGTAGACAAATGGTCCCTGCTTGTCGATGTGGCAGGTAAAGCAAATGGCGTCTTGCGTGGAAGACGCGCGCACCTGCTTGGGGCCAACCGTTCCATGAACATTGTGGCAGTCGCTGCACTGGATCAGGCCTTCATCTACGCGATGATGAAAAGGCATCGCGAATTGCGCCTTCTTGTCCAGATGGCAGGAGTAACAGAGCGCGGGTTGCGCTTTGACCAGCAGGAATTCCTTGGTTTCCGCGTGGTGCGGAGAATGGCAGGACGTGCAGCTTACATCATTCTTCGAATGCACCGAATTGATGGCGTTCATGTGCTGCGTGCCGCCCGCGTGGCAGGTAAGGCATTGAGCGTTGATTTCTTTCGAGGAGTGCTCGCTGAAAATGAAAATCTTGGTTTTGTCACCGCCTCCGGCCACGTGCGCGGAGCCGGGGCCATGGCAACCTTCACATCCCTGATGAGACGGGCCGCCTTTTGTGTCCAGCGTCGTCTTCCAGTGCGGACTCTTCTCCCAGTTGTTGTAGATGTCTTCGTGGCAGGTCTTGCAGACGATTGCTCCCACATATTCAGAAGGGCCCATCGCCGAACTTGCTGGGGGAATTTTGGCTTGAACCGCCGGGACAGTTTTATCTACGGAAGGGGGCTTCTCTGAAGTTTGGGCCCGTGCGCCGCCCGGCAAGAAACTGCCCAGAAGCAGCAGTCCTAAGGCGGTTGAAATAGCCACCCGTGCCATCAAACTCCTCCGCCCACTTTCCAGAGAGTTCTCGTCGCAGCGTCGTCATCATCCTTCTGCGGGAAGTCGCTAAGCCTAAATCGATCGCGCACACCAAAACTGTGCGCTATTGCACACTTTCGAAAATCGACGGTGGACCTGTACAGCGCGCTCTATTAGTGCGTTTTTCGGGAGGCCTAACGGTACAGCGAGGTGCTTCCTGCGCTTGCTATCACGGGTGCATGGAGCCAGACCCGCAACTGCCTACGGCGTGCCGGTCCCGGTCACCGGCGCGTTTTGTGTGCCCGCACTGTCAATCACCGTGACAATCGCGGACCTAGCGCCGGAACCTGTTGGGTCGAAAGTAACCTGCACCGTGCAAGAAGCTCCAGCTAGCAGCTGAGGCGGGCAGTTATTCGTTTGGGTGAAGCTGACCGTGTTCGCTCCGGTCATCGCGACGCTGGTAATCGCGATCGAGGAGGTCGTGGTGTTGGTAACCGTGATCGATTTCGCCGCACTCTTGACCTTAACCGTTTGATCGCCGAACGCCAGGCTGGTGGGGTTAAGCGTAATCGGAGCGACTACTCCGGTCCCGGTAGCCGGCACGTTTTCCGTTCCGGCGCTGGTGGTGAACGTCACGGAAGCAGACCGCGCGCCGGTCCCGGTCGGATCGAACGTAACCTCGGCAACGCAGGAAGCCGCCGCGACAAGCTGCGTTGGGCAGTTGTTCGTTTGCGTGAAGCTGACCGTGTTCGCTCCCGTCATAGATACGGCTACGTTGATCGCCGCAGTCGTGTTGTTCTTCAGCGTGACGGGACTTGCTGCGCTTTTCACTCCGACGGTTTGTGACCCAAACGCTAGGCTGGTCGGGCTTACCGCGACCGGTGCCAGGACGCCAGTCCCCGTCAACGGGACGGTTACTGTGGAGCTGCCGTAAGTAACCGTCACGGAAGCCGATCTCGCACCAGATCCAGTCGGGTCGAATGTGGCTTCGACGGTGCATGAGGCACCGGCCGTAAGCGGCATAGGGCAATTATTGGTTTGCGTGAAGCTCACCGTATTCGCTCCCGTCATGGTCACGCCGATAGTTATTGGCACGGTAGTCGTGTTCTTTACCACGATGGCTTTGGGAGCGCTCTTGACCCCAACGTTCTGATTTCCAAACGCGATACTCGTGGGACTTACAGTTATCGGCGGGGCGATGCCCGTGCCAGTCAGCGGTACGCTTTGAGTGCCTGCACTGTCGGTGACGGTAACGGAAGCAGATCGAGCGCCGGTGCCGGTCGGGTCGAACACTGCATTGGAGGTACATGAACTGCCCGCCGCCAGCTGTGCCGGACAATTGTTGGTTTGGGTAAAGCTGACAGTATTGGCGCCGGTCATTGTTACCGTGATCGCGATTGCCGCCGCAGAGTTGTTCTTGATCGTGATCGGCTTCGCCGCGCTCTTTACGCCAACCGTCTCATTGCCGAAAGCAATGCTCGCAGGGCTCACGGAAATTGCCGAGAAGCCGGTTACGGTAATGGAGAAAGAGGCAGTTTGTTTTGCAGGATTCGAAAGCTGGAGCTGCAGAGTGCCGGCGTTGGTTAGCAGCGTTGACGGAATCGTTGAAGTGATTTCATTGGAATTCACGACGACGACGCTGAGCGCGACGCCATTCGCCGTAAGCGTGTCACCCGCGGCAAATTGGGTACCCGTAATCGTCAGCGGAACGGACGCGGAACCAGCTGAAACTTCGGTCGGCGACCATCCATTGACGGCGAGTCGTGCGGCAGTCAGTGGCGTGCCGGTTATGCTCGTCTGCAGGAAGAAAAGTCCAGTGATGGAGTCCAGTGCAATACCGTTCGTCCCGTAGCGAAATACTTCGGGCATGCCGGGATTCTCATCCATCTGCACGAAACCGGAAAGGGTTTGACTGCTTAGGCCGTAGGCGGCCACGGCAAAATTACCGTAAGAAAAACTCGGACCGTTGGGAGCCGGAGCCAGATTTCCAAATCCCGCAAAGTAAACTCTGGAACTCGGCGCATCTACTTTGATTCCGTCCTCGGATACGGCGGTTGGAATCGTTGACGCTATCGCCAGCGTCGCCGGGTTGATGACCTGGCCGTTGTTTACATAAATCGAAGTCCCATCCGTATCCAGCGGGCCGCCACCGGGGGACGTTCCGCCGAAATTCTGTACCGCTTGGGTTTGAGTGATTCCAGAACTGTTTATCGCGAATTCGTAAAATGTGCTCGGTGCCTGATTGAAGGTAGTTCCGTAGAGCACCGCAGCGTTTGATCCGATGAACAGTAGTCCGTCCGGTTGCGTTTGGCCACCGTTGAAAGCGGTAGGACGTTCAACGGAATCGTCGAAAACCGCAACACCTTCTCCGCACGGAACGAATGCGGTGGCGCACAGCGTTAACACCCAAGAGTGCGGGGCACCCGGAAGAACTCTTATTGCGTCGGCCACCTGCGGCTTACCGAAGCTGGGATCGACGCCTAACCCGACAGAAAAATTTACGGTGCCGGCAGGCAGCGAAATCTGTGCAACCTTTCCATCTCCGTCCAGCCCCACATAGAGCAACGTGCCGTCGCCAGAAACTGCCAATTGATTCGGTCCGTTCCCAACCGACCACGCACTCACCACAGCTTGGGTAGAGGGATTAATGGCCACCACCTGATTCGCATGCGTCGGCGAACCAGTCGATACCGTAGCGTAGAGTAATCCGGACGAGGGAACCCACACGGCGTGGTTAACATTGATATTCCGGACGACTCCATAAACGGTGGCTAGAAACGTATTCGATACTCCGCCACCGGGAGCCGGGTTAGAAACGGTAACGGAGAGCTCGCCGGGTTGTGCAAGATCCGCCGCGGTAAGATCCGCCTCGATGGTCGTTCCATATCCCCCGTGAGTTGCCCGCGGCGATCCATTCACAATCACCTGCGAACCGGGGAAGAAATTCGACCCGGAAATTTGGAGTTGAGCAGGTTGCGCATCCGTAGGGACCGAGTTCAGAAAGGTGATCGCCGGGACGGTGTAGGCGGTCAAACCATTTCCGGATAGAGGAATGGTGTGAGGGCTTCCAGGCTGATTATCGGCGATGACCAATGTGCCCGTCCGCGCGCCAGCCTTGGTCGGCGCAAACGTGAGATTCATCGTGCAGTAATTCGCGGGGCCGCTGGCGTTGGGGGGCAGAGGCACGGTACAAGAATTCGCGATTGCGAAATCGCCCGTCACTTGAACGCTGTTGACCACCCAGGCCACAGTTCCGCTATTGAAAAATTGCAGAAGAGTACTCGCACTGCTACCCACGATCAGGTCGTTTACCGTGATCGAGTCCGGGAAATAGACCTGCGGTAATCCGCCGGTGCCAGTAAACGGAATCGCCTGAGCCCCGACGGCGCTGTTGTCGTTCAGTGTAACCGTCCCGGAGGTGAAACTCGTGTCTACAGGTGTGTAGGTGACTTTGACCGTGCAAGATGCACCGGCCGATATCGAACCGCACGATTGGGACGCGGTCACGAGCGGCGAAGAAGAAACGACGGAGCTAATTTGCAAAGCAGCATTGCCGCAATTTTTGACCACGGCGTTCTGCGTGGTGGGCGCGTTTTCGAGGACTGTCCCAAATCCGATACTCGCAGTGACGAGGCAGACGGAGGGAGCCGCAGTAGTCAAGTCAATTTTGCTGATGAAGCCGTGCGGCCCACTGATCTGAGCGTCCCCTGACGGCAGGTTTTTTTCGAAGCTGTTTGCAGTTGTAGGAAAGTCGGACGCGAAGGTTCCTCCGGCGACAATCAAATGATTTTGAGAGTCCAGGGCCAGACCAGAAAACATAGAACCAGCGGGAGCCTCGCTGGTCGAGCTGAGGAAACTGCCGAAAAGGAGACTGCTCAGCGACGGATTGAATTCTGCCAGAACCAAGTCGTTAATGGTCTGGGTAGGTTCATATTGGGCCGTGAAGGGATTCACCAGCGGAAAATCAGGCGCTCCCGTGGTGCCACCGAGCACCACATTGCCGGCGGTGTCGAGTGCGATACCGCTCATGGCAGTTCCATAGATTCCTGACGGGCTCGTCAAATACGTTGCTTCCAGAGCGGTTTTGCCCGTGGAGTCCAATTTCAAGACAAAGCTCGCACCGCACGTACAATTAGGTCCTGGCGGAATCGTTTTTTGGTAGGCGTTGGCGCTTACCGGCAAATTCGTCTGGTTTGTGGCGCCGGTCAAAAAATAATCCCCCACGGAATCGACGGTCATTCCGAGTACGTCATCTACTCCCGTAATGTAAGTCGCAAAATTTATCGCTGAGGCGGTGGAATTTATTTGCGCTACATACCCCGCCATCGGGAAGGGGTTAGTCTGGGTGGGTGTTGGGAGTGAAGCGAGCAACACGCCGCTGGTGGTCGGAAGTCCGAGACCAGCCAAACCCGCCAACGTCACATTCCCGTGGGTGTCGACCGCAATTCCATGCACCGGAAAATTGTTCACGTACGACGTCGTGTCAGTCGTGTCGGTGCTGTTGCCCGGAATAATCGTCGAGTAGATCAGCTTCCCGGTGGGGTCGAGCTTTAGGGCGAACGTGCCGTCTTTTGGGTAGCCCGTGAAGGTTGGACCTAGTGTTCCAGCGGTCAGCTGAAAGTGCGGATCGTCAGTCGTGCCCGCCAAGTAGGCATTACCGGAGCCGTCCAGCGCGAGTACGCCTGTCGTATTGTCGGTGCTATTTCCTGCCATGCCTCCAACGAGACCGGAATAATTAAATGCCGATCCGTTCGATTTGATCGATGAAACGAAAAAACAATTGGCATTGATCTGGCACGTCAGTGCTTTAACGCTGCCGGCATGGGGAAAGTCTTGATACGACGTGGAGATTCCAGCGACGACAATATTGGAATTCACATCAATAGCAATCGAGCTCCCGGAATCGTTGCCGGAGCCGCCCAGATAAGTGGAATACAACAGTGTGTGGCCAGTGGGATCGAGCTTGGACACGAAGGCGTCACTTCCATCGCCCGGCCCTCCGCACATGTCGCATGCAGGTTGTTCCGGATTTTCGACCGGGAAATCGACAGACATCGTGTTACCAGTGACATAGATGTTGCCGGTTGCATCCACAGTGACCGCGTTTATTTGATCTTTGCTGGTACCTGCAAGGTAGGTCGAAAAAATGAACACCGGATCGATCACCAGTGCGCGCGCGTGATCGTACGAACCCACCTCAAACGAAACGTGGCGCTTGTCCGCCAGGACAAAATCGACTGGAACAGCTTCGCGACCATCGGCGAGTTGCTGGTAAGCCACCGGCTTGTGCAGCGTGACGGTTGAAGTGCCGACGAGAATTTCCAGATCACCATGAGAGTTAATCCGCGCCGGCCAGTTCAGCTCAAATCCGATATTCGAAACCTCCGCGCCTGCGGCAACCAGAAAGTCGTTCTCGAGATCGTCGTTCGTTCCATGAAATACCAGATCAATCCCCTCATAAACCTGGCCGAACTTAATTCCTGCAAATTGCGGAACTTTCGTTACCCAGCGCGCAGGATCAGATCCCCGCAGGTAATTCGATTCGCCCGGCAGGGGTTCGACGCCTTCCAACTTCCCCCGTGAGTTCGCGCCCTTCAATCGGATTTGGAGGCGATCAAAACCGGACCGTGAATCCGGAACGAATAAATCCACTCCGTCGGCCTGAAACAGAGTCGCTACACCGTTACGTCTGGAAAGAAATGAGTAGTTCGAGCTGACCTGCCCCTTATTCTGCTCAAAAACCATCGGAATGGAGGGAGTTTCCGCTTTCTTACTTTGCGCCAAGACTGGACGAGAAGCGCCCAAGACCACGATGATAAGGGCTAGTACGCATAGAACATTAAACTTGGAAAACCGGGCCATCTTGCGCCTCCGAGAAGGTAAAAAAGCATGTCACTCTACACCTGAATTACCAGAAAGTCGATTTCGCAGAATATAACGTCGCGGGCCAAGGCAGTCGACAATTTTTTACGGCCCCCGCGCTGCCAGTTGCAACTCGGGCGGCAGATGGGTGTGGGAAAATTCAGGCTTTGGTAGAGGAGGTATACGGCAGGGTGATGGTGACGGCGGTGCCGTGGTGCTCTTGGGAGTCGATGCGGACTTCGCCGTTGTAGGGGCGGACGCGTTCGCGCATGCCGCGGAGGCCTACGCCGGTGCCGTGGGTGCGGATGGCGGCTAATTTTTCGGGGGAGAGGCCGTGGCCGGCGTCGCGGGCCTCGATTAAGAAGCCGGCGGGATCGTGGGTGATGCGGATGTGCGCGGTTTTGCTGCCGGAATGGCGGTGAATATTGCTGAGACATTCCTGCACGACGCGGAAGATGGTCAGCTCCAGTTCGTGGGGCAGGCGATCGAATTCGTCGATGGCCAGATCGATCTGGATGGCGGAGCGCTGTTGCAAGCCCTCGACATACCAAGCCAGGGCGGCGCGCAGGCCGAGTTCATCGAGCAGCGGAGGATGGAGCAGGTAGGAAGTGGTGCGAATTTCCTGATCCAATTCGCGAGTGAGGGTGACGGCTTCCTGGACCAGGGCGCGAACTCCGGCGCTGACTTCGTCCGTTTTGGCGTCGGTTTTGGCCCCGGTTTTGGCGCCGTTTTGTTGGCCGGTTTTTGCGGCGATTTGATTGAGATTCATGGAAATGGCCGCGACGATTTGACCGGCGCTATCGTGCAGATCGCGGGCGAGGCGGCGGCGCTCTTCATCCTGAGTGGTCATCAGGCGGATGGAAAGTTCGCGGAGCTGCTCGGACTGCACCAGGACATCGTTGGTGCGAATTTCGAGTTCGCGGGTGCGGGCGTGGACCTGAGCCTCGAGCGAATTGGCGAGGTCGAGAAGGCGTTCCTGGCTTTGGCGCAGCGCGGCTTCGGCGTTCTTGCGGCCGGTGATTTCGCGAGTGGAGCCGGCGACCAGTTCCACTTTTCCCTTGCGGTCGAACACCGGGCAAAAAATATATTCGTAGTAGCCGGCGACTCCGGTGGGGCTGGTGTACTCGGTCTCGTCGATGACTTTTTCGCTGGTTTCGTAGACGAGCTGAATCTGGCGTTGCAGCCGGGCGGCGAGATCGTCGGGATATTTGAGGTCGAAAAAGTTTTTGCCGACGGCTTCGGCGAGCGGCAGGCCCCAAAGTTTCAGCAGCGCATGGTTGACGAAAACGAAGCGGCCGTCGCGGTCGAAAATGTAAGCGAAGTCGGAGATGGAGGAGAGAGTGATATCGAGGATGCGGGATTGCCGATCGAGGCGGAAACGAAGGTCGTTCGCGTGTTTTCGGGATTTCTGGAGTTCCAGGAGCGAGGCTTTGGCGCGAGGTAGCGGGCGGGGCTTGGCGCGCCGCGGGCGGGCGGATTTTTTGAGTTTTGGGCGTGATTTACCCATGGCAGGAGGCTGGCGGAGTATAGCAGACGAGCCGAGTCGGTCGCGTACAGCTGATACCTGAGGGAGAGGCGGAGTCGTGGTACTTTGGCGTGATTTTATTCCAGATGCTTGAACGAGGTCACGATGCCCTATCCGGCGAATCACAGCGTGGCGGTCAGAGCGGAGATTGTGGACAGCGCGCGGAAATTATTTAACCGGCATGGATTCGATGGAGTGTCGATCGACCAGATTATGTCCGGCGCGGGGCTGACGCGCGGAGGGTTTTACAGTCACTTCAAGAGCAAGAGTGATTTGTATGCGGAGGTTCTCGGATGTTTTTTTACCGACCCTAACTGGAAGAATCAGTGGGAGGGTGTGGTGATGGATTTTGCGGCGGAGGAGCCGGGGCCGCAGGTGGTGCGGGCTTATCTTTCGCGGCAACATTTCGAGAACGTGGAGAATTCGTGTCCGATGGTGGCGCTGCCGACGGATGTTTCGCGTAGCGGGCGGCCGGCGAAGGCGGCGTTTGAGAATGTGTTTAGGGCGATGGTGGCGCTGCTGGAACGCAGTGTGAGCGGGCGGGCGGGTTCTTCGCGGGCGACGCAGGCGCGGGCGATCGCGGCTTTGTGCGTGGGCGGCATGGTGGTGGCGCGGGCGATGGATGATCGTCGGGTGGCTGATGAGTTGCGGGACGCGTGCATGTCGGTGGCTCTGGAGTTGGGCGGATGGCCGGCGGTTCGAGGCGCGAAGCACAATGGGAATGGAAATGGAAACGGGCAGGGGGTCAAGAAGGCGGCGGCGAAGCGAGGTGCGGCCTAAGCCTTTGGCCGGCAGAATATGTTCTTGAACATATTTTATTTGAATGTTCCGATGCGCCGAGCGGCAACTCTCGGGAGGCTTCATGGAACGGACGAAGGAGGCAGTGAATTTTGGAGGGGCGCAATCGCGGCGGATTTTCATGGCAGGCCTGGCGGGCATGGCCGTGGCGGCGGGCGGGTTGATGCCGAGTGGTTCCCTGCTCGCGGCGCCGACGCTACAGAGTATGCAAAATGCTCCGGAGAAAACGGAGAACGCGCATAAGACGGCGTTGCATCAGGAAATCAGCATCGATGCGGCGCCGGAGCGTATTTACGGAATTTTGCTGGATTCGAAAAAGTTTGCGGCGATGACCGGGTTGGCCGCGACGATTGATCCGGCGGCGGGCGGAAGTTTTTCGATGTTCGGCGGGCTGATCGTGGGCCGGAATGTGGAATTGAAACCGGACAAGCTGATTGTGCAAGCGTGGCGGCCGACGCACTGGGATGCGGGGGTGTATTCGATGGTGAAATTCGACCTGCGGCCGCAGGGTCCGGACACGCTCGTGGTCCTGGACCACACTGGATTTCCTGAGGGCGACTACGATCATCTGCTGTCAGGTTGGGACACGCATTATTGGGAGCCGATGAAGAAATTTGTTGCGCAGCCGCGAAACTGACCTCGCTTCGCAATCGAGATGAAAGCAAGCGAGGGGTGCGTGCCTTTATTTCAGGGCGAATCGAAGAAGTGGCGCGCCCGGAGAGATTCGAACTCCCGACCCTCTGGTTCGAAGCCAGATGCTCTATCCAGCTGAGCTACGGGCGCGTGGTTGACTGCGGTTCAGTTTACGGCGCGGGTGGCGGTGTCCGCAATGTTGAATTGGCGCGGGTCGCTTTCGTTGGGCCGGCGGTTGTGCCGATCTTCGCGAGTGTCTGGGGCTCGCTAGCAGCGAAAAAGGTGCGCGGCTTGAAACCGGCGCAGTTCAAGGTTTCCCTCCGTAAGATTCATCCTATCTATGGTTTGCGACACATCTCAGCACGTTCTTCTGGTGGTAAATCAATCTTTTGGGGGCGCGAAGATCGCTAGATCGTGATGGTGGTTCGGAAGTACCGTGGAAGGTTCAGCGGGGCTCCCTTGGTCGCGAGGGGCCGTAAAATACTGTAAATGCGAGGTTTGCCGGGTGTTGACCAAACCGGCGAGTACGATTCGATTCCTGGCGCAAGTCGAGGTTCTGCTTTCTATAATGGTGACAAGGCGTTTAGTGGGTTGCGCGGAACGACAAAGACAGAAACCTTCCGCGGAGCGTGGTGTTAGACGGAGTAAGAGCCTGGCGCGTCCAAAGCCCAACGGACGCTTCCACGATTCAAATTCAAGTTCGCTCAACTAGACCAAGGGAGGAGTTTGCAATGCGCACGAAAAATTTTCTGCGAGCCATTATTCCGGCGGTGTTGTTGACCGTCGTGGGGTTGGCGGGTTCGATGCCGGCCTCGGCACAAATTTCTGTAGGGATTTCAGTTCACGTGGGGCCGCCGGCGCTGCCGGTGTATGCGCAGCCGATCTGCCCGACGGAAGGATACATCTGGACTCCGGGATACTGGGGCTATAACGCGGAAGGCGGATATTACTGGGTGCCGGGTGTTTGGGTTGCACCACCGCGAGTGGGCCTACTGTGGACTCCGGGATATTGGGGCTACGCAGGCGGACTGTATGGATTTCATGCGGGATATTGGGGACCGCACGTGGGGTTCTACGGCGGAGTGAATTATGGATTCGGATACGGCGGAGTGGGATTCGGCGGCGGCGAGTGGCGCGGCGGACATTTCGCGTACAACACGGCGGTGACCAACGTGAACACCACGGTGATTCACAACACCTACGTGAACAAGACAGTGGTGAACAATACCACGGTGAACCGCACCAGCTTTAATGGCGGCCCGGGCGGAACGACGGCGGCGCCGACCGCACAAGAACGAGCGGCGGAGCACGAAGAGCACGTGCAGCCGACTTCAGAGCAGGTGAATCACGCGCATGCGGCGAGTACCGACAAGTCGAATTTTGCTTCGGTGAACCACGGCAAACCGGCGACGCCCGCTTACAGTAAACCTGGGGTGAAGGCGGATCCCAAGACCGGCGAAGCGGCTCATGCGGAGAACAAAGAAGCGAAAACGAATTCGGCGAATCAGCGCGGAGAAGCCGGCCAATTCCGGAAAGTCTTCGCCGGCCGCAGACAAAAAACAGGTGAGCAACAAGTCTCAGAACAACAGCAAACCGCAAAGCAATAATAAGTCGCAGGCGAAGAGCAGCAAGCAGCCCAAGGCCGAGAAGCAAAACAACAAAAATCAGCATGCGAAGTAAACGGTTTGGTTTGCTGAGCTAATGGTTGAGAATGAGCCGGGAGGCAGAGAGCCTCCCGGCTTTTTTTTGGTGAGTCGATGGTGAAGCGCTGGGAGGAATTTCGGTAGCTGGGTGGCTTTTACGCGCGAAATTTGAGGCAAAACGCGCATCGTTTGGCTTGACCGCAGGCGCGCGCGCCGCCTATGATTGTAAGTCTGCAGAGTTGCTTCATCTCTCCGCGGGCCTGTAGCTCAGGTGGCTAGAGCGCACCCCTGATAAGGGTGAGGTCGGTGGTTCAAGTCCACCCAGGCCCACCATTTCCGTTATTCCCCCAAATCACCTCTTGGTTTCCCAGCTGCGAGACGAACGACGCCTTGCGGAAGACCGCCCTACGCCAATTCGGAAGCTTGCTCTGGTTGCGTGGTGGGCGGGGCTTCCTGGCCTGCTGATTTATTTCCGCGCAAACAGATCCACGAGACTCCCATTCCTAGCAGGACCACCGCTAAAAATGTATATGGAAGATATCGCCAGGGCGCGTCGGGAAGCGGAAAAACGCTGAGGGCGAGGACGACGCTGAGTATGAGCAGCGCGGCGCCGGCGATCAGTGCGTCGAACCAGTGCAGGAGATTTTTTCGCTTCAAATAAAACGGCAGCGCGAGGCAGACCAAAAAGTAGGAGGCGATGAATCCGTAGGAGGTGAGCTGGGTGACGTAATTCACTACGTCCGCGAGGGAGACGCGCAGGGCGAGCAGGACTGCCGGAAGAGCGATGCCGATGGCGGCGAGCAGGATGATGCCGCGATACGGCGTGGCATTGCGCGGATGGGCGATTCCGAACCGCGGCGGGAATTGATGGCGACGGGCCATGGAGTATAGGACGCGGGCGCCGGCGTTCAGCGATCCTAGAGTGCAGGCGAAGTAGCTGAGGGCGATGCCGATGGAGCTGACGTAGCCGAGCGAAGCGAGATGCATGGAGCGGGCGATGGTATCGAAGGGCGCGTTCAACGTATCGAAAACCATTCCGTTCTTGCGGGCCAGCGCGACCAGGCAATAAATCACGATCAAATACAGAACGCCGACGGGAATCAGGCAGCTGAGAATCACTTTGGGGATGGTGCGTTTGGGCTGGGAGGATTCTGAGCCGAGAGTGGTGACGCTTTCGAATCCGGCGAGAGTCATGAAGCCGAAGACCAGGGCGTATTGAAAACCGGGAAGGCGGGCGCCTTCAAGATGGAGTTGGGGCGGATCGATCCAGGCCGAGGTTCGAAACATGGCGAAGCCGACAATGAGAATAATGACGCCGAGCGATCCGAGTTCGAGGGCGAACATGAGTTTGGTGGAGAGTTTGATGTCGCGGTAAGCGATCAGCGCGGCGGCGAGAATAAAGGCGGAGGAGATGAGGCCCCCACGAAGGAGTGATGTGGGAGCGCCGGTGATCTGGGTATAGAAGAGGTCGGCGTAGAACGCGGAGGAAGGCGCGGTGCTGGCGGCGCCGAAGCCCATGGCGGCCACATAGCTCCAGCCGGCGATGATGCCGCCCCAGCGTCCGAGGCCGGCATCGGCAAAGGTAGCCAGAGCGCCGGCGGAGGCGAGGTGCTGCGAGAACCGGTAGACGCAAAATAGAATCAGCGAAAACGCAACGAGGGTGATGGAGAAAGTGATCCAAGTGGTATTTCCGGCGCGAGCGATGAGCAGCGGAAGAATGATCCCAATGGTGCCGGTGGGGGCCATGACGCCGAGGGTCTGGGCGGTGTCTTCGAGAAAGGAAAGATAGTTGTGACGGAGGCCTCCGGCAGGAGGAGCCGGCGGCGCGGGGGCAGGCGAATTTCCAGATTCAGTCACCACGAAAACGATAGCAGTTTGGGCGTGGCCGGCGCAATTGCAGAGGCGTTAGGTAATTGGGTAGGAATTTTTGCGGGGGCGGACAACGCCAGCAGCGGCCGCTGAGGATTAAGCAAATTTCAGGCGGTGGGACGTTCGGGGACGGGCGCGGTGGCGAGAAAATCGTGATTGAAGCGGGCGGCGTAGGAATCGAGAAGCTCGACGATGCGTTCGCTCTTCGGTGATCGAAGGACGAAACCCGCGTGATGCTTTTTGGTGACGCGATACACGATTTCAGGATCCTGGTAGGCGCTGGTGTCGGGACATTCCTGGCGAGCGAGTGAGAGAACGACTCCGGCATAGTCTTCGCGAACGGCGGGCAAGGAGTAGGAATGTTTGCCGGCGGCGACTTCGAGTAGGGCCCATTCGCGCCAGAGGTTGATGCCGGTTGCGGCTTCGATGACGTCCGAGATATACGCGCCGCCGACGCGGGCGGCAATTTCGAGGAAATAGAATTTGCCGTCTTCGCGGGCGCGAAGGAATTCGGTGTGGGTGACGCCGCGGACCAAGCCCAGCGATTCGATGACATCACGATTCAGGCGGTAGAGAGACTTTGCTTCGGTGGAATCGCGAGGCAGCGTGCGGGTGGTGAAAACGCCGCCGTCATGGGAAGTATTGAGTGGCGGAGTGCCGTAGGCGTGGGCTTCGGCGAAGACGATTTGCTTTTCGGAAACGATGCTATCGATGTGAAAGACGTCGCCGGGGACGAATTGCTCGAGCAAGTAATTCGACTGATTGTCGCCGAGCTGCTCGAGATAGGGCCAAAGCTCCGCCGGTTCGTTAATTTTTTTCATGCCGATACCGGAGGCTTGCGAACGGGGCTTGAGGAGCCACGGGGGTTTTACGCGGGCCATGAAATCGTTGAGCGCTTGATGATTCAGGACGTGAATAAATTCCGGAACAGGAATGCCCGATTCTTTGGCCTTGCCGCGCATGGCTAACTTGTCTCGAAAATAGCGGATGGTGGTGAGGCCCATGCCGGGGATGCGCAGGTGTTCGCGAAGAGCGGCGGCGTTTTCGAGATCGAATTCATCGAGGGCCACGATGCGGTCGATGGGCTGCCAGCGCGCGAGGTAGCTGACGGTGTTGATGATGGCCTGCACCGGCAATTCTTCAGGCATGAAAAAGAATTCATCGACGGCTTCGCGGGGCCAATCGCCATCGCGAAGTTTTTCAACGGTGAGCAGCAGGACGCGGCAGCCCATTTTCTTGCAGGTACGCAGGAATTCCTGGCCCTTCTCGTAGGACGTGATACACAGGATGGTGGTGGGCCGCGCCGAGGACAAGTCGCCTCCGTGAAACAGTTTTGTCACGAAACCGGCATGGAAGCAAGGTAAAGGCGAGCGGCCAGCTGCTGTTAGGTGACCGGGTCGCCGGCGGGAAAGAGAAACCGGAGAAAAGGGCCGACGCGACCGGCCCAAGCGTCTTCGTTGTGTTGGGCGTCCGGGATGAGCTCGAAATGCAGGTCTTGATCAGCTTGCCAGCCGCGGGCGACGAGAGAATCGCGAAGCGCGTTGACGTTGTGCACCGTGCTGGCGCCTTCTTTGGTGCCGGCGTCGAGCCAGATGCGCGGGCGCGAGGGCAGCGGCGTCTTGGCGACGAAGCCGAGGATGGCACGCTGGTTCCACCAGACGGACGGAGAAAGGATGGCGAGTTTGCCGAAGATGTTCGGATATTTCAGGCCGAGATAAATAGTGAGCAGGCCGCCGAGAGAAGAGCCGCCGAGCCCAGTGCTGGCCGGAGTGGTCATGGCGCGATATTTGCTTTCGATGAACGGCCTTAATTCTTCTACGATCATGCGGCCGTAGCGATCGGCACGGCCGCCACCGAGTTTTTTGTCGCGCGTGGGCGTGTATTCGTTGAGGCGTTTATCGGTGTTATAGATACCGACGATGAGCAGCGGCTGGATGGCGCCTTGAGAGATGAGGGCGTCGGCGGTTTCGCCGACGTGCCAGAACATTCCGGGAATGTAGGAAGTGGCGGGGTCGAAAAGATTTTGGCCGTCTTCGAGGTAGAGGACCGGAAATTTCAAGTCGGGACGCTTTTCGTAGATTCCGGGAACGTAGACGATCAGATCGCGTTTCTTCGCCACAAATTTAGATTTGAACTGTTCGTGTTTTTCGAGGTGGCCAGGGCCGGCGGCAGCGAGTTGTTCGACCAAGTCGGGAGAAAAAGACAAATCGAGTTTCCTTTCTTTCGGCTCGTTTTTTCGAATATTTGCGGGCGGCGACGAAATAATTCTGCCCGCTAGAATAGCAGATGCGCCGTGCGCGGGAAAACGTGCCGGGCCGCAATTTTGGCGCGATAGCGATGCTCATTTATAATTTAAGCCGTGAACGACTTCAGAGATTTAGCAGTACTGGAACGAGGTGACGACGCGCTGTTTGCGGAGCGGACGCGCGGGAAACGCCGTATAATACGTCGCCCTGCACGGGCCAGAGTGCGCAAGCCGCGAGCCCGACGGCGACCGGCCATCAGGAGCAATATGAGAACCGAATATCACCGCTGGTATTCGCACCGGCTGGGCCTCGATATGGGAATCGTTGTGTATGGACACTGGGGACCTCCGCTGATGGGCTTCCCGACCAGCGCCGGCGACGAATGGGAATTGGATCGCCAGGGCATGATTAGCGCGCTAGCTCCGCTGATCGACGCGGGCCGGGTGAAATTTTTCAGCGTGGATTCGGTGAATTGGGCGGGGCTGTACAACAGGGGGGCGCATCCTTTCCATCGCAGCTACATGCAGGCGCAGCTGGACGCTTATTTGCGCGAAGAAGTCGTGCCGTTCATCTGGGACAGTTGCCAATCGCCGGGCATCGGAATTTCTACCATGGGCGCTTCGTTCGGGGCGTATCACGCGGCGAACACTTTGTTCAAACATCCCGACGTGTTCAAGCGCTGCTTCGCGCTATCGGGCGTTTACGACATTCGCGGATTCATGGACGGGATGTACGACGACAACACGTATTTCAACAACCCCGTCGATTACCTGGCCAATCTATCGGACCCGCATCAGTTGTGGCTTTTGTCCCAGTGCGACATTCATATCGCGACCGGCTCAGGGCCGTGGGAGAAAAGCGGACCTTCGTACCGGTTGTCGGAAGTTTTATCGAGCCGCGGGATTCGCCATTCGCTGGATGATTGGGGGCCGGAAGGCGGGCATGATTGGCCTTACTGGCATCATCAGATGTGGGAGTACGTTAACCGGTTGTTCTGAAGCTTTCCTTCTACGCCAATCCCAGACGGTCGAGCATGTAACGGCCGTTGGCGATTACCTGATCCTGATCAATCCACACATTGCAGCGGCGGGCCAGCACGTCTACATGAGTGCGCGAAGTCCAGGCGGCGTGAGTTTGGCTGCCGTAGGGGTCGCCGAAGGCGAGATGGACGCCGGGGAATTTTTCGTCCTGCAGCAGGATGCCGATGAATTCGGAAAGGTGCATGTTGGTGCCGAAGGCGAGTTCGCCAACACGGTCACTATTTTCGTCGGTGTGGCAATAGCTCCAGAATTCGGCTTCCAGATCTTTGCGGTCGCAGGAAACTTTGGTGAGGCGGCCGGCTTTAATTTCGAGTTTTAGCGGCGTCTTCTGCAGGTCCCCGTACTTTCCACAGAAGTGATCCCCGGCGGTGCCGTCGCAGACAAATGTTCCATCGACTTTCGCGGGCGTGGTGAAAACTTCTCCAGCGGGCAAGTTCGACCAGTAACGCTTATTGATCAGGCCGCTGGTTTTCACCCAGTCGAGGCGCGAATCGAAGGTGCAGACCAGCGAAGTGCCGGCGTCGGTCTTCACCGTGAGCGATTTGGCGTCGTGCATGCGCTGCAGCAATTTTTCGCTGAGGCGATCGACCATCATGTAATCCGCGCGCATGCCCTGCTTCATGATTTCCGGGGTGACGCCGATCATGTGGGCGTAGCGGATGTGGCGGCGTTCGACCACGCCAACGATGTCTTTACGCGCGCCGAGTTCGCCTTCCTGCGGCTGCATGCAGAGAATGCCGGCGTCGGCGCGATTCAGCGCGTCGATGAGCGGCTGGGGCGCTCGGCCGAGCGGGCGCTGCGCGAGATCTTCGAGGCAAAATGGTTCGGTGATGGCGCCGCGATTCTTCAGCGCTTCCGCCAGGCTGGCGGCGACGGCGTCGCTGGCGAGGTCGAAAATCAGCGCGACACGTTCGCCGGACTGGACGGCGAGGCAGGTTTCGATGGCGTTTTTAGCGCCGGCGCGAAGCTCAGGGTCCACAGGGCCAAAATTCATCGAGATATTGTAAATAGGGTGCGAAGTTTTGCCACTGGATTGAAGCTTCATGCGCGAGGTTCGACGACGAAGCTGGGGACTTGGCCCCCGCCGCTGGTTACGTTGGCCAGGCCCGTGGAGCTGAGGCGGGTGAGGCAGCCGGCCATTTTGCCGCGGAAGAGGTAGGGGGCGAAGTCGACGAGCATGTCGCGCATTTCGATGCCGTTGGGAGTCTGCATGGGGAAAACTTCGCGGCGGATTTTGATGCGTTCCTGGACGACCCAGGCGCTGTCGGTTTCGGCCAGCGCTTTTTGCAGCGCAGCGTCCCATTCGCTTTCTGTGTTTTCCCAGCCGAGCTGGACGCCGGTGCCGCCGTATTCGTCGTTGGGCTTCAGCACGAAATTCTCGCGATGCTTACGCACATATTCGAGCAGGCCGAAGGATTCGCCATCGCGGGTGGTTTTGGTGTCGGCGAGCAGGCGGGTCCAGGGAATGTGCTGCTTGATCAGTTCCCTTTCGGCGGCGCTGAAGAGCGCGGAATTTTGCTCGTCGGTGAGTACGGCGAAGAACGCTTTCTTGTGCGGAATTTTGCAGGTGAGCGAATTGGCCATGCAGACGGCGCCGGTTTCGTAAGCCTTCATCAGCGCGGCACATTCCGCGGGGCGGGCGATGAGGTCGTTGATCAGCACGCGGCGGTACAGCAGATCGACGCGCTGGCCCTGGGCGATGAGCTTGCCATTTTCGAAAGTGAGATCGCGCGGGTCAGACAAAACCGTGGGCACGCCCTCTTTCAGGAAACGCTTCTGCAGGATTTCAAATTCGGTCCAGGTAGGAACTTCGCGCCAGTCGACGATGGCGATGACCGGCGGCGTGGCTTTGCCGCCCCATTCGCGATAGCTATCGAGCAGCGCGGTGAGCAGCAACTTGATCAGCGGATATTTGCGGGCGGAATATTCGTGCTGGAAACGCTCCATGATCGGCAGGGTGCGAAACACCTCGGCGAGAATTTCGGAGTAGCCTGCGCCGGCGGGCGACTCGGCGTTGTATTCGGCGAATTGCAGCGAATCGGGAAGAAGAAAAGCGTCGAGACGCGAAGAAGTGCTGGAGGTGGCGTAGCCGGGATTGATGCGCGCGAGGCGCTCCTCTTCGGGGCTGAGGGCGGCCTGGGCGAGCAGGCGCGGATCAGCGAGAGACTGTTTTACGACGCGTTCGCCGAGGATGGCGATGGTTTCGGCGACGTCGCGAACGCGCTGTTCATCCGAGGCGGTGAGAAAAAACGGGCGGAGGAATGGGCAGTGGACGCGATCGCCGAAGGTGAGGCGTTCGGCGCGCATGCGGGCGTTCAATTCGTTGCTGAACGCGGGAGCAAGTTCCACATCCGGCCGCAGCAGCTGGTTCCAGGCTTCGGCGGGCGGCAAAATGTTTGCAGAATGTGGAGCGCGCGCGGGCCCGCTCATGAAGTCTTTGGCCCGGTGCGCGGCTTGGCCGGCGAGGGAGAAAATCCAGCGGCGACTGAAGCTTGGGGCGCGGCTTTGGCCGAGACGGGAGCGGGCTGACCGACGAAGCCGGCGGGTGCGCCGATCTTGAGCATTTCTTCCCAGCGTGGCCAGGGATTCGAGGGCAGGCCGTTCAGCGCGCGATCGATGGCCAGCTTGGCCATGCGATCGACGACGTGGGTGAAATAAAATTCGGTGATGCGGTCACGCTCGAAATCGGGCGCGGGATTCAGGAAATCGATGGCGTACGGCACACCGTCCTGAATGGCGAATTCGATCGTATTCATTTCGTAGCCGAGCAGCTGATTGATGGTTTGAGCGTCGCGCACCACGCGGGCGCCGAGTTCATCGGAAAGATATTTGTGGTCGATGAGGTAGCGGCGCTGGTGGGGATCGTAAACCACCGGAAGAATATCGGTTTTGCCGAAAGTGAAGCAGCGAACGTATTGCTGGAAATCGATGCCCTGCTGCAGCGTCATGCAGTAGGGGCCGGTGCCGTCGTAGGCCGCGAGAAGCTCTTCGCGATTGTTCACTTTGTAGACGTGCTTCCAGCCGCCGCCGGAGTAGGGCTTCAGGAACGCGGGTCGCCCAACGTAATCGAGAATGCCGTCCCAATCGATGGGGTATTCGAGGTTGCGGAGTGATTCGGAATTGATGTCGACGTCCGCGGGATAAGATTTTTGCGGGAGCAGGACGGTCTTGGGGATGGCCAAGCCGAGTTTGGCGGCGACGGAATAGTTGAAAAATTTATCGTCGGCGGTCCACCAAAAAGGATTGTTGATGACGTAGGTGCCCTGCAGCACGGCGTGCTTCAGATAGGCGCGGTAATACTCGACCTCATGCGAAATGCGGTCGATGATCACGCTGTACTGGGCGAGTTCGCCCATTTTGGTGCCGCCGAGTTTCACGAATTCGGCGGTGATGCCGTCGTTCTTGCCGAGTTCATTCACTTTTTCGATGAAGGCCGGCGGGAAGCTATATTCGCGACCGCACATTATTCCGATTTTCATGGCGAGTATCGACTCCTGAAAATTTAGGTGGCCCCGACCCCGCGAAAATCGCGGCTTCCGGGGCTAAAGCCCGCTTCGTATCTTGCTCTTGCGGCGGGACTGAAGTCCCGCCCTTCCAAAATCACAGGCGCGCGCCCACAAGCGCGAAAAAACCGGCCTACGATTGGGATAGCGACGACGCGGCGGAGCTGGCCTGGAACGAAACGCCGGCGCGGGTTTCGGCGACGATGTGGCGCACGACTTCTTTCAGATCGCCGGTCTGCTTGTAGACGTTCATCTGGCGCTCGGCGCTGGTGCCCTCACGGAAAATCTGGTGGATCGGTTCGAGCGCGGCGCGGCTGCCGAGATCGTCGAGCACGTCATCCACAAATTCGAGAAGTTCTTCGGCCAGGATGCCCATGGGAACTTCGATCTGTTTGCCAAAATCGATGAGCTTGCCCTCAATGCCCCAACGGGCGGCGCGCCATTTATTTTCCTCGATCAGCGCACGGTGATACATGCGGAAGCCCAAGTTGGATGTGTAGAGGCGGTGCAGCTTGACCACGATGGCCTGGGTGAGCGCGGCGATGGCCACGGCTTCTTCGACTCGAGTGACCACATCGAAAATCCGAAATTCGAGAGTCCCGAATGTCGGGTGCGGGCGAACGTCCCACCAGATTTTTTTGGCGTTGTCGATGGAGTGCAGGCGGATCAAAAGCTCGACGTAGTCTTCGTACTGACTCCAGGAACTCAGGTGATCCGGAATGCCGGTGCGGGGGAAGCGGCGAAACACCGTGGTACGAAAAGATTTCAAGCCGGTATCGCGTCCCATCCAGAAAGGCGAACTGGTGGAAAGCGCGAGAAGGTGCGGCAGAAAATAGCGGACCATGTTCATCAGGTCGATCATGGTGGTGCGGTCCGGCATGGCGACGTGAACGTGCATGCCGAAGATCAGCAGCGACCGAGCCAGCTGGCCCATTTCTTCGACGATGTTCTGGTAGCGTTCGCCGGGAGAGATGACCTGATCGATCCAACTGGAAAAAGGATGAGTGCCGGCAGCGGCAACTTGCAGGCCGCGGCTTTCGGCGGCGCGCACCAGCTCGCCGCGGGTGCGGCGCATGTCGGCGTCGAGTTCCTGCACGTTCTGGCAGATTTTGGTGCCGATTTCGATGATGGACTGATGCATCTCCGGCTTGACCTGCTCGCCGAGTTCGGCGGAGGCGGCCATCAGTTCGGAAACGTGCGAGCGCAGCTCGCAGGAGGTGGGATCTACGATTTGAAATTCTTCTTCGACACCGATGGTGAACCGGTGATTCATGGCCAAGCCCCTTCCGGTCCGGGATGCTCGAGGACAGCGCGGGTATGATACCGCGAGTCCATGAGTACCACCAGATGCAGGTCTGGCGCTACGGGCGACCAAATTTACAAGATGCGGTCCACCAGTTTCGCTTTGTGTTCGCGGGCGATAACGTTAGGCGTGTGAAGACCCAGGCGGGCCGGGGTTGGCGTGCTTTTGGGTGGCGTAGCCCAAGATGAGGCCGACGATGCCGCCGGGCGTCATGATGGCGAAATAGTGGGCGTGCTGCAAGAACGCTACGATGAACGCAAAGAATAGCCCTACGGCCAGACCGAAGAGGACGCCGGAAAAGAGACCGCGAAATTTCTGGGCGAAGATACCGATAATGAGCCCGACGATGAGGCCTTTGATGACCGAGCCGATGACGATTTGCATCAGCATCGGACGGACTTCGGGCGTGAACCAGGCGGTGAGGCCGTCGAAGATTCCCAAAATTCCACCCAGAACCATGCCGTAGGCGATCTTATTCACTTGAGTCTCCAGTCGTGTGCGAGTAGCGAGAATCCGCTGCCGTTGATTCAGTTGTTCGGTACGCCCATATCCACGAAAATTTTCCAGCCGCCGTCCGATTGGCGCTTCCAAATGGTGACGTAGTGGCCGCCAGTCTGCGTTTCGGTTTTTCCCGGCGGAGTGAACGTGTACGTGTACTTGCCGGTTTCGTAGACCAGATCATCGACGGCCCAAAGATCCTCGGTCTCGATGCTGACCTTGATCGGGCCGGTAACCGACTTCATGAAGCCCGCGACGCTTTCGGCGATGGCCGGGCGTCCGCGCACCACGATGCCTTTCGGGCTGAAACGCGAGCCGGATTCGTCGTAGAGGCCGGCCAGCGCGCCGGCATCGGAACGAGCGAAGGCGTCGATGTATTTGGCGTTACCGGCGTCGATCGATTTGCGAATTTCAGGATCGGTGACCGAGGAATGGGCGGCATCCTGCGCGCGGGCGATGCCGGCCAAGGAGAACAGGAAAACGACGATAAGAACGAACAATCGAGTCATTCGATTCATGGCTTTCTCCCGGAGGGCTGGCGGTGCGTATTCTACTTTTTAGGCGAGCGCGATCAAATCGATTTCGACTTTGAAGTCGCGGGGCAGGCGGGCGACTTCGACGGTGGTGCGGGCCGGTGGATTGGCCGGAAAATAGCGGGCATAGACCTCGTTCATGGCGGTGAAATCGTTCATGTCCTTGAGGAATACACCGAGGCGAACGGCTTTGTCGAGCGAGGAGCCTGCGGCTTCGACGATGGCCTTCAGATTTTGCATGATACGTTCGGTTTGCTCGGCGGCGTTGCCTTCCAGAACCTGACCGGTGGCGGGATCGAAAGCAGTTTGGCCGGAAACGAAAATGAAGCCGTTGGCTTTGATAGCCTGGGAATATGGACCGATGGCCTTGGGACCTTTGTCGGTGTGAATAATTTCGCGCACGATGCCTCCCTAGATGAAATTAAACGAAATCCTAATTTTGATTCGCGGCGGCCTGTCCGTAACGGGCCCGGAATGCCGGCGGAACACCGGGATTGTAAATCCAGACGCGGAAGGTCTCCGCGAGATTTGCTTTAGTGGTGAATTCGATGGCGGCGCGCACATCGTTGACGGTGACTTCTTTGCCGCGGAGGATTTCGGTCGCCTGCTTTAAGCCTTCGCGAATCGGCGTGGGGCCGTAAGCGTCTTCGAGCGCGACGAATAGGAGTGCGGCTTTCGCGGTGGCCAGGCGGCGCTGCTCGGGCGCATCGGTGGTTAGAGTGGCGACGGCGGCCTTCTCCGGTGCGTTCCCTTGCTGGCTGCGGGCCAGATCGTATGCGTGCAGCAGTTCCGCGATGTCTTTGCGGCGCGCGTCAGAGCCGTCGACAGCTTCGTCGATCACGACGGCGGCATATGCGGGCAAACCTTGGCCGAGCGGTATCGCGGCGGCTGGCGCAGGACGCAGAGCGTCTCCAAACCAGGTGGCGGCGAGGCCGCGTTCGACTGAGTTTGTGAATTCGCGATTCCTGGCGCCAAGAGCCAGCGCGGCAGAATTCACCAGGACGCCTCCGGGAAATGCGGCGTAGGCGGCGGATTGGTCAGGCGCGCTGCCACGCAGAGCGGAAGATTCGACGAGGTCCGGAACCGAAGTACGTTTAGAGAGTTGGCCGAAATTCTTTTGCAGGATGGTCCAGGCATTGCCGAAGCGGACTGCGGCTGCAGACGAGCTCGGCACCAGTGGTTGCGTGGTCCAGAAAATTGTATTTACCAATTTTGCTGAATCGGACCCTGACGGGTAGCGGCCGGCGACCACGTAGGGCGCGAGGTCGTCTTTACCTAGTGCGAAACGATAAGTGGTGTCGGCATCGGTCTGTTTGCGTCCGGCGGAGCCGCCGCGCGCAAGAACCACGAAGGAAGCCGGGACGCGGATGGAGTATTCCATTTTGAGGGGGCGGGCGGGAGCCGAGGAGAGAATGTGGTTGGGTGGAAGAAAGATGGGGAGCCAGCCATCGGTCCCCAGATAAAAATTATCCGTGGCGAGCGCAAAATTCCGGGACGAATCCGCGGAGGTCAATGCGTAATCGACGACCAGCTCTTTGCTGCTTTTCTGCGGCCAGGGAGAATCGAAGGATACGCGCAGCGCACCCGGCGAGCCGGGCTGATATTCAGTCGGGAGGCTTTGCGGGGCGAGGCTGCGGCTATCGAGTTCAACGCGTAAATCCGTGCGGCCGTAGGTTTTCTCGTCCGGGAATATC